>CAWJCA010000050.1:0-36707 GCA_963841165.1 uncultured Gammaproteobacteria bacterium
ACGCCACGGTGTTTGCCGGGGCAGACGGCATCGCTGCGCAGAACATCGAGGTCATTTCCGGTACGTCCTGGAACGCGATGACGCTGGTCTGCATCCTGTTATTCATCGGCGCCATGGGTAAATCCGCACAGGCACCGCTGCATGTCTGGCTACCCGATTCGATGGAAGGCCCGACGCCGATCTCTGCTCTTATCCACGCGGCGACGATGGTCACGGCAGGCATCTTCATGGTTGCGCGTATGTCGCCGCTTTTCGAGCTTTCGACGACGGCGCTCGCTGTCGTCATCGTGATTGGCGCGATCACCGCTTTTTTCATGGGGCTGCTCGGAATCGTGCAGAACGACATAAAACGAGTGATTGCGTACTCGACGCTTTCCCAACTGGGATATATGACTGTCGCACTGGGTGCGTCGGCCTACAGCGCGGCTATTTTCCACCTCATGACGCATGCGTTTTTCAAGGCGTTGCTCTTCCTTGCCGCGGGCTCGGTCATTATCGCGATGCATCATGAGCAGGACATTCGCAAGATGGGCGGTGTCCGAAAGTACATGCCGATTACCTACTGGACCGCACTGGTCGGTTCTTTGGCGCTCATAGGGTTTCCGGGCAGTAGTGGATTCTTCTCCAAGGATCTCTTGATCGAAGCGGTCAAGGATTCTCACTGGCAAGGGCAGGGCGCGGTTTACTGGATCGCATACCTTAGCGTTCTACTTGGTGTTTTCGTGACGGCACTCTATTCCTTCCGCATGTTCTTCCTGGTTTTTCACGGTGAGGAACGCATGGACGCCGAGACGAAGTCGCATCTTCACGAGTCGCCCGCTGTCGTGACCGTGCCGTTGATAATGCTCGCTATTCCATCGGCCATCATTGGTTGGTTTACGGCGGGCCCTGTCTTGTTCGGTAATTACTTCGGTGATGCCATCTTTGTCTTGCCGGCGAACGACGTACTGGCGCACCTGGGTGAGACAATCTGGCACGGCAGCCTTGGCCTCGTTACGCACGCCGTGTTGACGCCCGTATTCTGGTTGGCCGCAGCCGGTGCTTTCACGGCATGGTTCCTGTACCTCAAGCGTCCGGACATCCCGGAGACAATCAAGGACAGGTTATCGGTTCTCTATAACCTGCTGGATCGCAAGTACTACTTCGATGACTTGTACATCAAAGGTTTCGCGGCCGGTGGACGGTCCATTGGACAGTTCCTGTGGCAAAAGGGCGATCAACTGGTCATCGACGGGATGATGGTCAACGGCACGGCCAGGAGCATAGGTCGCCTGGCCGGTGTGATGCGCCACATACAGACTGGTTATCTTTACACCTATGCCTTTGCAATGATTATCGGCCTGACGACACTGCTCGGCTGGCTCATCTGGCTGAGGTAAGAACCGGTGCTCACGACATACCTTCTGAGTATTCTTGTGTGGCTGCCGATCGGCGGCGGCGTCGCGCTGCTCGTAATCGGTGACAGCGGTGATGCACGTTCGTCCCAGGCGGGTCTCATGCGTATTGCCGCGCTCGTTTTTTCGGTTCTGACTTTTTTGCTTAGCGTCGTTCTTTATGCCGCTTTCGACAATGCGGCAACCGGCATGCAGTTTGTCGAGAGGGTTTTGTGGGTTGAATCATTAAACGTCTTCTACTACCTGGGCGTTGACGGTCTGTCGGCGCCCCTGATCTTGCTGACTACGTTTATCACGCCGCTGGTTGTTATCGCGGGCTGGGATTCAATCAAGACGCGTCCTGCACAGTACTTTGCTGCTTTCCTGATCCTGGAAGGCCTGATGATCGGCGTCTTCTCTGCGCTCGACGGGCTGCTGTTCTACGTGTTCTGGGAGGCCATGCTGATTCCGATGTTCCTGATCATCGGCATCTGGGGCGGTGAGCGGCGGGTATATGCGACGCTGAAGTTCTTCCTCTACACGTTCCTTGGCTCGGTACTGATGCTGGTAGCGTTCATCTACCTGTATTTGCAAACCGGCAGCTTCGACCTATTCGGATTCATGAATGTACCCCTGAGTCTGCCGGTCCAGCAGGTAATCTTCATTGCTTTCCTGTTGGCGTTCGCGGTCAAGGTGCCGATGTGGCCGGTGCACACATGGTTACCGGACGCGCACGTCGAGGCGCCGACTGGTGGCTCCGTGATCCTGGCGGCCATCATGTTGAAGATGGGTGGCTATGGTTTCGTGCGCTTGTCGCTCCCTATCGTTCCTGACGGCAGCGCCTATTTTTCCGGAATGATGATCGCGTTGTCGTTGATCGCCGTGGTCTACATCGGCTTTGTCGCGCTGATGCAAAAAGACATGAAGAAGCTGATTGCCTATTCATCGATTGCGCACATGGGTTTTGTCACGCTCGGCATGTTCCTGTTTTGGCATATTGCGGCGGAGACAGGTGCGGGTCTCGGTATGACCGGTGCGATGGTACAGATGATTTCGCACGGGCTGATCTCGGGTGCGATGTTCCTTTGCGTCGGCGTCCTGTATGACCGCGTTCACAGCCGTCAGATCGCCGACTACGGTGGCGTCGCAAACACGATGCCGGTATTCGCGGCCTTCATGGTGCTGTTTTCAATGGCGAACGCCGGTCTGCCGGGTACCTCGGGTTTTGTCGGTGAGTTCATGGTGATCATCGCGAGCTTCAAAGCCAACTTCTGGTTCGCATTCCTGGCGGCAAGCACCCTGGTCCTGGGTGCGGCTTACACCCTCTGGATGGTGAAAAGGGTGATCTATGGTGAAGTGGCCAATGACAACGTGGCGAAGTTGCAGGATCTGAACGCGCGAGAGTTCATTGTGCTGGCCGTGCTCGCATTCAGCGTATTGCTCGTAGGTTTGTGGCCGGCACCGCTGGTCGACATGATGAACACATCGGTCGAATTACTGATTGAACAAGTTGCGCAGCCGAAGCTCTGACAGGTCTATTTATGAACTATATGGATTTAATTTCAGCCGCTCCGGAGATGACACTGCTAGTGCTGATCTGCGCGGTGCTGGTTGCGGATCTGTTTGTGGACAATGAGCATCGCGTCTATACCTTCTGGCTGAGCATTTTCGCGCTCATAATTACCGCTGGCGTCATCTACGCGACCGTGCCGGACGGCCGCATCGTGTTGTTCTATGGCAGCTACGTCAGCGATCCGCTGTCACAAATACTGAAACTGTCCATTGTGTTGTTCGTTGGGGTGTCGTTCTTCTATGCGCGCGATTATTTGCGTGCCAATGACCTTCACAAAGGCGAGTTTTACTTGCTCGGGTTGTTCGGATTGCTCGGCATGATGATTATGACGTCGGCGAACAGTCTGCTGACGATGTATCTGGGGCTCGAGACGCTCGCGCTTTCCCTGTATGCCTTGGTCGCTATCGATCGAAACAACGTAACGTCCGCCGAGTCGGCGATGAAGTACTTCGTGCTTGGCGCAATTGCCTCCGGCTGTCTGCTATACGGTATCTCCTGGGTCTATGGGATTACGGGCTCATTGCAGTTTCACGAAATCGCAGCGGCTATTTCGGCGGATCCATCGCTGAATAATCTGCCGCTCTGGTTTGGTTTAACGTTCCTGATTGTCGGAATCGCGTTCAAGTTCGGTGCCGTGCCATTTCATATGTGGCTGCCGGACGTTT
This sequence comes from uncultured Gammaproteobacteria bacterium, assembly GCA_963841165.1. GTDB lineage: Bacteria > Pseudomonadota > Gammaproteobacteria > Steroidobacterales > Woeseiaceae > UBA1847. The sequence continues at coordinate 3,612 of CAWJCA010000050.1, forward strand.
ACCAGGGCGCGCGCACGCCGGTGACCTTGTATCTCGCATCCGCCCCGAAACTTGCGGCCTTGGCACTGACATTACGCATTCTAGTCGATGGTCTGGGCGGCTTACATGAGACCTGGTCGTCCATGATCATGGTGGTTGCTGTTCTGTCGCTTTTAGTGGGTAACCTGGTTGCGATCGTTCAGACAAATATCAAACGACTGCTCGGCTATTCTACGATCGGTCATGTCGGATTTATTCTGCTGGGCGTGTTTTGCGGTACCGGGGAAGGCTATGCCTCCGCGCTGTTCTATACGCTGACCTACGTGGTTGCCGCCGCCGGCGCTTTCGGCGTAATTATCGTTATGAGCCGCCGAGGGTATGAGGCGGACAATCTGGTCGATTTCAAAGGGCTCAATGCGCGCAGTCCGTGGGTCGCCCTTATGATGATGTTCCTGATGTTCAGCATGGCCGGCGTGCCGCCGTTTGTCGGCTTCTTCGGCAAGCTTAATGTCATAAGCGCGGTTTTGGCGTCAGGCTACCTGGGACTGGCGGTGCTGATGGTGCTGGCTTCGGTGGTCGGCGCCTTCTACTACCTTAAGATCGTCTGGTACATGTATTTCGAGCCGGCAGAGGACCAGTCGGTGCTGCAGGCAAGCACAGATACACGTTTTGTGCTGAGCCTGAACTCCCTCGCGGTCCTGGCGCTCGGCATCGTTCCGGGCTGGCTGATGGCGCTGTGTATCGAGATACTCGGATAGGGTTGTAAACCTCGGGTCTTGTGCGTAGTATCCCGTTCCTGCCGATGCGGGGTGGAGCAGTCTGGCAGCTCGTCGGGCTCATAACCCGAAGGTCGCAGGTTCAAATCCTGCCCCCGCTACCAAAAATAAAAAGAGCCGGTCCCTTGTGGACCGGCTTTTTCATTTTCGGAACCGCAAGGGCAGGATCTGGTTCTGCGTAGGAAGCAGGTTCAGCCGCAGCCGCCCCGACGCGGAAGCATCGGCAGAGACGGCAAGACCAACCGGAGCGCGAAGCGCGGAGGGCGAAAGCCTGCCTCCGCTACTAGGACAACAGAAGCCCGGCCTTGTGCCGGGCTTTTTTGTGCCTGCGAGCAACTCGTTGAATATCTGATTTACCTCCGGAAGCGGACATTGGGCTAAAATCGGTCTGAAGGGCCGCTAATGACCCGAGGCGGTCGTCGGTCAAGTCTTGCTGGAGTCCTGAAGGGCATTCGAGAAATCTGATGAACAGTGCAGTGTTTTGGGACAAACGATCAATGCAATACGACGATGCGATTAGGAAACACGATGCCCCATTTGACAAGACGATCGAAAGAACCAAGGCACTGCTGAGCTGTTCTGATGTAGTGCTCGACTTCGGCTGTGGTTCAGGAGAATTCAGCCTTGACCTCGCCCCTCAGGTACAACGGGTGCATGGCATTGATACTTCAGCAAGAATGATCGAATTGGCGAAGGAAAAGGCACGCGATCTGCACATAGACAACGCCATATTCGATCAAAGGGACCTGTTCGACCGCAGTCTTGTTGGCCAACCATTCTCCACGGTAATCGCATTTAGCATTTTTCATTTAGTCGACGATGCTTCGAAGATGATGGCTCGGCTGAATTACTTATTGCCAACGGGCGGATTGCTGATTTCAGAGACCCCGTGTCTTGGTGAGAGGAACTGGTTGTTTAGATCCTTAATAAATCTTGCTCAGAAACTAGGGCTAGCACCGACAATTTACAGTTTATCCAGCGATGACTTGGAATCTGTCGTGTCTTGCGGTGGTTTTGAGATACTTGAGTCCAAAATATGGGACGAAAAGAACGCGCTTCAATGGATTGTTGCGAGGAAAATCTAAGACATCTCGATGTGTTTGAAATGGCCGCATCTGGCCGTAACCAGCCGCCCAAGTGATAAACTGCCGACTGACTGCTACTGACCCAAAGCAGACGATCAGGAAATCGACCAACTAAATGAAATTCACCCAAGAATTGAAGACTTTTCTTGACACAAGATTGGTTGTCTTCACAGCAACCACGATCATAGTCGGGTTTGGAGCGGCTCATTGGAATGGACTGCGGGCCGCGGCTGAGTCGACTGCCGGTGGCCAATTCGCCGCGCTAGCCTACGATATTGGCTTTAGTCAGGTGGTATGGACCGTAGTTCTAATCGTGATCGTGTCCGCTATCGTCGGCAGCTTTGCCAAAGGTCTTAAGTCATACGAGTCACGACGGTTGGCCGTGCAGCTCGTAATGACGATATTGATTTTTGAAGTACTGAATATCGCCTTGTTGGCATATCGGTCGACCGGTAATTAAGCACTTGCCTGCAGCAATGACCGTCCGTTTCTGGCCGTAAGCCGCCAGTCGCTTGGTCTGAGGTAGAATGTCGGCTACTGACCCATACCAGCCATTCGTAATGGATCGATTCGAATTGGAATTGCGCCCGCGACAAACGCGGCCCACACCTCGGAGGCGAAACAAAGTGAGTCGATTGATCGTCCTCTGTTCGCTCTGTCTTACGCTGGTCGGCTGCGAAGTCCAAACACTGTATGGAATTGAGCTACTGGACTTTGATGACGGTGAACCACGGCAGGTAGTCCGATTAAGCGACCACATATTGTATCTATCGGTTGGAAACCACCCGGACACGCCAGGATTCGCGCTGATAGCGATATCCAACGACCGGCCGACCGATCCGGTGTGGGATTGGGAGGAGTTCCAGTCTTGGTCTGCAGACAAAAAGGCCTTGGTTTTTGGTAGCTATTTCGACCAAATATACAGTGATGTGAATATTCTTCATGAATCGACGTGCCCGTTGATGGCAGAGGGTTTCGATCATCGGGGTAGTGCACAGGAAGTGGCGTATGGACGGTGGTTGCACGGCATGCCGAAGAGCGATGATCCCGGTGACCATGCGAAGGGCGTTTCGGTCCGTGTACCGGTTGTCAATTGTGAAAAACGACTAACCCGACCGGCTGGAGACGTAGAGGAATTAACTGTGATTGTCGATAATGGGCGCGATGAACAAGACAATCAGGTAACGGTCAGGTTTCGGGTCTATGTGGTAGATACTGGGATCAATTGGCTTTTTTGACCGCCGCTTTTGGCCGGAAGCCGCCCGTCATATTGAAGATTTCTACGATGATTGAATGACCGCGTTTGGCGAAAGCGGACGTTAGGTACATCCCAGAATTGACTGCCTTTTTCTCGGCCTCATACTTGACCTGACAAAGGCATAACTGACGAAAGTCGGTGACGCAAAGCCACGGGTCCTCGCTTCCTCCGAGAAGGCTTTGATGACTCCCCGAAGGACCCCAAGATCGCCGGGCTGCCAATAACCGGTACAAGATAGCTAAAGATAATTCCTTCGAGATTAGCTAGACCTGGGCAGTAATATGGGGAGAACAAAATGAGAAAGCTAGCAATTGGTATTTTGATGCTTTTTGCTTTTGCATCGGCAAGCGCAGCGACATTTACGGTAACTAATACAAATGACAGCGGGGCCGACTCACTTCGGCAAGCCGTCGCGGATGCTAATTCGACAGCGAGTGACGATATTATTGAAATTAGTGTCACTGGCACAATCGCACTGACGACCGGAGAACTAACGATTGACGATGCCGCAGTCGCCGGAGAGCTGACGATTAGCGGCCCAAGCGCCGAGCTACTTGTCATATCGGGAAACTCGAACAGCCGCGTCTTTATGAATCATTACGGAGCCGATACAACGATTGAGAAAGTGACGGTCGCCGATGGCTGGAATGAAGTCTCGGGTGGCGGCATCTACAACAGCGGCACCCTAGCATTATATGAAACGGTACTCAGGGACAACGTCGCCAGTGATTATGAGTTCAACGGTTTTGGAGGCGCAATATACAACAACGGTGGCACAGTGACGCTGAAGGACTGTACCGTCAACGACAATGCCTCTAACAACGGTTACGGCGGTGGTATATACAACTTCGGTGGTACGTTAGCAGTGCGCGACAGCACTTTTCGCCGCAATTTCACAAGCGGCGGGGGCGCAATCGGGAGCTTTGGCGGCACATTAACCATCTACACATCCACATTGGACTCTAACGCGGGAGCCACGGGCGGTATCGACAGCGGCGGCGGAATCTACAGCTTCAGTGACGTGGCGACGATTATCAGGTCGACTATCAGCAACAGTTTTGCAAACGATGCAGGTTCGGGTATCACTAACGAGTTGGGGGACATGACTATCCAAAATTCGACGATCAGCGATAACAGTGGGGCCAGCAGTGAAGCGGCTGGGGTCTATAATGCGGGCGGCGCGGTGTCAATAAATAACTCGACTATCGTAAACAACGGCGATGTGGGACTTGTCAGCTACGGCAGAACGACACTTAGTAACACGATCGTTGCGAAGAGCAATGGCATCTTCGATGTCTCTGGTTGTGGCTCAATTGTCTCTCTGGGATATAACCTGATCGGGAATGCCGACTCGTGTTTCATTTTTGGTGGACCCCCTTATCAGGCAGGTCCCGGTGATCAGCTTGGAACCGCTGGCTCGCCTATTGATCCACTGATCGGTCCACTGTTGGACAACGGCGGCCCGACGCTGACCCGCGCCTTAATGTCGGGCAGCTCCGCCATTGATATGGGTAGCAATGCTCTTATTCCGGCGGGGACTATCACAGACCAACGTGGGTTTCTGAGGGTCGTAAACGGAACCGTTGACATTGGTGCTTATGAATTTGGCGACGGCGTACTTGCTATCGTTGACATCAAACCTGGCAGTGACCCAAACAGCATCAACCTGAAATCAAAAGGGAAGATTCCTGTCGCCATCCTGACGACTGATACGTTTCTTGCGTTTAATGAAGTTGATCCGCTAAGCGTTGAATTTGGCCCCGCTGGAGCAACTGAGTCTCATGGACGCGCTCATATCAAAGATGTGGACGATGATGGTGATATGGACATGGTCCTCCACTTCAAGACTCGGGAAACCGGTATCCAATGCGGTGACACAGAGGCTACGCTGACCGGTGAGACTTTCGACGGTGATCCAGTAATCGGTTCTGACACGATAAATACAGTGAACTGCCCTCGATACTCAATAGGCGATGAGGGACCCGCTGGCGGTATCGTTTTCTATGTTACGGATGGTGGATTGCATGGGCTTGAGGCCGCTCCGGAAGATCAGAGTGCAGGTGTCGAATGGGGGTGCTGGCCCTCGTCTATAGATGGCGCGGAGGGCAAGGACGTGGGAACCGGCGAGCAGAATACTGCAGACATTCTGGTGGGGTGTTCCGAACGTCCAATTGCGGCCAGCGTCGCCGACGATTATGAGTTGAACGGGTTTACCGATTGGTTCTTGCCGTCCAGAGACACGTTGAATGAGATGTATTTGAATAGGGCAGTTATTGGCGGTTTTGCCGAAGATGTCTATTGGAGTTCCTCGGAGGGAAATATTTTTACTGCCTTCGGTCAGGCCTTCGACCAAAACGGTAGCCAATTCGACCTCGACAGAATCAATGCGATTCGGGTTCGTGCTGTAAGGGCTTTCTGACAAAGTAGTTCTTTCTTCCTACTGGCACGGACGCAATAGGTGCAGTGAACTGTCCATAGCCAGACGAGCAATATCTTAGGATTGAGACCCCGCTTCGGCGGGGTTTTCTTTGTCTGTTTGTCACGCCCGAGCAATGTCAAAAAGGTCTTTTCTGAAATCTTTTGGAAAGAACCAAAGGGACTGTTTTCAAACCAATCGGAAAATTTCTCGATAAGTACAAGCCAGAATTGACTGTTTCTTGCGCAATAAGAGATCCTAAGGGGCGACAAAGGCAAACCTGACTAAAGTCAGGGACGCAAAGCCACGGGTCCTCGCTTCCTCCGCGACGCATTCCGCTACGCCACGAAGGACCCCAAGATCGCCGGGTCGCCAAGTTCAAGTACTACGACCAATTAGGAGGAGCGAGCGATGAACGCGATGAATAAACTAATTTTATTTGGCCTTTCAGCGATATTAGTGGTGGCACCCATCTCGTATGCCGAAGCAGCAGCCAAGGAATGCGTTATCGAGGGCACAGCATCGGATTGGCGTATCGAGAAAAATGACGCAGATGTGTTTGACCTGATTACGGCTGGGCAGAAACCGGTCGCCGCTGGTTTCTGGCTGGATTCCGACAATGGCCAATATGGAGAGACTTACGTGGTTTTCGATTTGCCTCGTTTCAAAGCGCCTGTTCTGTTCGGTAAGCTTCGTATTCAAATCGAATTTGCAACTACGGACGGCCCTACTGAATTGCCAATCAACTTGTGGGACATCAGTGACCTTGAGCTGCTAGAACAGCCGTTGTGGACTTTCGAGGAGTACTTTGCGGCGAAGGCCGACGTGTCATCTGGAAGGGAATACGGCAATTTCAGTGTAGACGCCCCCGACGTTGATGAACCTTCCATGGACAATGGTCGAATCTTTGAAGTCCCGCTTAGCTACGATGCCATGTACGACATTGATGCAGCTGCCGGCGGCAAGTTTGCAATCGGCATCGCAAATGGTGACGGGTGGTCTGGTGAATTCGATTTGGTCGATTTTCTCACCCCGGTGGAAGGTGGTGTACTCGAGCTAGTGATTCCATATTGCCAGGCCAAATGAAGAACATAGGAGTGATGATTGCGCTGGATTGTCTTCCATAGTCCCGCGGATGTTTCTTAAGCCCCGCCCTCGGGGCGGGGTTTTTCTATGTCTGCTTCTGGCCGTTAGGAAACCCTCGATTTGAGATTTCCGAGCGATTTGAACGACCACTTTAGGTGAAAGCTGACATCAGGCGACCAGCGGAAACGGCTCTGCGTATAAATCCATGATTTCTGCAAGCGCGCCCCCGCTTCCACTTAATCCTACTCTCGTTCCGATGGCCTTCTCCACGAGGATTGCGGGACGGGAAGTTTTATTGTCTTTGCAGATGGCAATGGATAAACTGAAAACGGGGAAAGGGCTACACACAGTTGAAGGATCCGCTCCGAGCACTCGCGAGAGACGCAGTTAATAGCTTGCGTGATCTGACCCCGATCATCGTCGTCATCGGCGTTTTCCAGGTGTTGGTCATCCGCCAGCCAGTCGATGGCCTGTTGTCGCTCGTCGGCGGTGGGCTGCTCGTGTTTGCCGGTCTCACCTTCTTCATTTTTGGCCTGCGACTCGCGCTCTTTCCTGTCGGGCAGGAGCTCGCTCACGCGCTCGCGCGCAAAGGGAGCTTATTCTGGCTTATCTCCTTCGCCTTCCTGCTCGGCTTCGCGACGACGGTGGCGGAGCCGGCGCTGATCGCTGTCGCAGCCGAGGCGGCGGCGGTTGCCGCGGATGCGGAAGTCATCGCGAGAACGCCCGACGCCATGGATGACTATGCGTTTGGCCTGCGCATGACGGTTGCGCTCGCCGTCGGCGTTGCGCTTGTGCTGGGCGTGTTCCGCATCATCACCAACTGGTCGCTGCCGATACTGATCATCAGCGGCTATGCGCTGGTGGTACTGCTGACGGCGATCGCGCCCCCCGAGATCATTGGCATCGCCTACGATTCCGGCGGCGTGACGACCTCGACTGTGACCGTTCCACTGGTGACCGCGCTGGGTGTGGGGCTCGCCAGCTCTCTGAAGGGTAGGAACCCGCTGCTGGACGGCTTCGGCCTGATCGCCTTTACGGCCCTGTTCCCGATCATTACGGTGCTCGCCTACGGCCAGCTTGCCATGCTCCGGGGACGCATTTCGAATTCAGAACCGTCAGACAAGAAATCAGAAAAGTAAGACCACCATACACTTCAAAGTGATTGTTGCTTTCGTCGAGGATGCCGTTAACTTGCAGAGCTTGCGACTGGAGTACGGTCGGGACGCTATCCCTCCAACGTTACCGGACTAGTGAATCCTGGTGGTTTGACTGTCAAGACGGAGCAGTCGAGTTGCCCGAGAATGCTCTCCGCAGTGTTGCCCATGAAGAAACCGTCAATTCCGGTGCGCGCGACGGTCCCCATGACGACAAGATCTACTGCCAGTTCGCGAGCCAACGCCGATACAACGAACTGGGCGGGCCCTTCTTTGATCAGAATAAGCCGGTAGTCGAGTTTCTTAAGTTAGTTCATCGGCGGCTGGCTGGACGGCACGATTACGATGCTCAGGGTCATCGGCGGACCTCGCAGCGTTTTAGAGAACAAGCTTCTCCTGGTTGGCCTCAGCGAACTCGAATCACGACTGTCGGAACAGCACACTCCGAGGCCGGCATGGCCGGCCGACATAACTGAGGCGCGTAGCGCCGAAGGCAATCGAGCCCCCGCTATCAAACTAAGAAAGGGCCCCACAATGGGGCCTATTTTTCTTTGCGGACGTTCTCGAGCCGCTGATTCTCGAGCACCGCATTTCGCGGCGTACGAGAAAATAACTCAGTTTGATCGTATTAGTTCGGTGCTTGCCTGCCCCAATCTCTCCGCCATGAAATAGAACAACGCGGTCCAGTCGCGGTCGCCCCATTCGCCACGACCGGGTCCGTTTCGAACGAACACCGCATCGAATTGTGGTGATACATAGATGAATTGGCCGAAATGGCCGATCGCACAATAATCGGATCGACCATCCGGTCTTGGAACGATCCACCATCCGGCGCGATAGCCCCATCGTCGACCGTCATACTTTTCGAGTTCGATGTGGGTGTTCGTATCGGTCGAATCGTCAATCCAGCTCTCCGGTATCAATTGTCGGTCGCCCGCTTGCCCCTGATTCAGGTATAGCAGCCCGAAACGGGCGAGATCACGTGCGCTGGAGTGGAACCCGCTTTCCATGCGTTCGAAGCCTTGCTCGTCCACGGTCCAGCCGGCCGGACGACTGGCGCCCATCGGCTTCCATATGCGCTGCTCCAAATACTCAGAAACCGATTGGTCTGTTGTGCGCTCCAGGATTAGGCCAAGTAGCGGGGTATTGTAGTTGTTATATCGGAATTTTCCCGGGGCCGAGGCGATCTCGGTCCGTTCCAGAACCACGGATGCGAGATCAGGATGATAATAGACCAGTGGATCGTCATTATTGATGATCGGAAATTTGATGTCGCGGGAGTAGGCAATGCCCGAGACCATATCGAGCAGATTCCCGATGGTAATTGCTTCGAAGCGATGATCGCGTTCGCGCAGTTCTGGCAGGTAGGCAGTGATTGGATCATCGAGATCCAGTGAACCGTCAGCCACAGCTAATCCAACAAGCGCGGAGGCTACCGATTTAGAAACGGAGAAAGAATTTTCGATGCTTTCTCTATCGTGACCGAGCCCGTAGCGTTCCAGTACGAGTTGTCCTTGATGAACAATCAGAAACGCGGTTGTCTCAGTTGATGCTACGAATTGATCTACGCTGTCGATGCCTGGATATGATTTCAGCAGCTCGAGGATATTAGCGTCGGGTTCGTAAGGAAGCCGACTTGCAACGTCAGCATGCGAAATGACGCTGGCAGGGGAGGTCTCGAAGTCATCGTAATCTGGTCCCTGGTCAACCATTACTCGAATTACGTATGGAAGCGGATAGTTGATGTGAAGAACGCCGATGCAAACCACGAGCAGTGCAAGGACTGTGATAAGAATCTTCTTCTTCATTGGCATATGTGCCTGGCCCGCTGTCAATGTGTCAATCTTAGCCTAATCCGAAAACGAAACAGCTATCTGACACATTTCAATTGAACACGCGTCCGAGCTGTTGGAACAGTGCAAAGCACGCCCCCGCTACCAGGAAAACAGGCCGGCCCATTTGTGGGCCGGCTTTGTTCTTGCCCGTGCGGCCCTTGATTGATGTCCGCCTTGGCCCCGAAAACGGTCATGATCCTTCTCAGACACTCGGAAATCCCAGATTTGCTCGGGTGACCTGCGGTGATAGGTTTGAAGACATCGACGTGACCTTTAGAAAAGGAGGTGGTCATGCGAATCCTCATTTACGGTGCCGGGAACATTGGATGTTTGTACGCGGCCAAGCTCGCCCAGAGCGGGCAAGATGTCGCGATTCTGGCGCGCGGCGATCGCTACGACGCTCTCCGCGACCACGGGATCACGTTGGAGAATGGAGTTTCAGGCGAGCGCACGACGACCTCCGTCTCGGTCGTCGATCGCCTGGATCCCGGAGACGCGTACGACCTCGTGCTTGTGGTGTTGCCGAAGCCTGCGCTCGCCGAGGTGCTGCCGATGCTCGCCGCAAACGAACGCACGCCGAGCGTGATGTTCTTCGGGAACAACGCCTCTGGCCCCGAGCCGATGATTTCGGCTTTGGGCAGAGAACGCGTTCTCCTCGGGTTTCCCGGAGCCGCTGCCATACCTCACGACGGCGCTATTCGATACGTCATTACGTCGCGGCGTGAGCAGCCGACGACGATCGGTGAGCTTGACGGCGGGCGCTCGGAGCGGATCGCGGCCGTCGCCAGTGCGCTCGAAGGGGCGGGCTTTCCGGCGTCGATCTGCGCGAACATGGATGCTTGGCTGAAGACACATGTGGCGAAGATGCTGGCGACCGCCGGCGCCCTCTACTACGCAGGCGGGCATGCCGAGCAACTCGCAACAAACCGAGAAGCGCTCCGGCTGATGGTGCGCGCGATTCGTGAAGGCCTCGAGGTACTGCGCGCCAACGACATCCCCATCACCCCGTCGAATCACCGCGTGCTGCAGTGGCTGCCCGAGTCGCTGATCGTGTTCATCATGAAGCGCATGTTCAGCGGTGAGACGATGGCCATCAAGGTTGGCCATGCAGAGCACGCGCACCGCGAACTCCAACTGTTGGCCCAAGAATTTCGAGCCCTGAACGTTGCCACGCGGCTCCCAACGCCGACGATGGATCGACTGTCTGAGCACCTCGCGCCCGCTGCGGTCCACGAATTGGCGTCGTGACCGGATTCGACACACACCGCCTCAATGACCACTAATTGCGGTTAGCTGAAGGTCGTACTGGCCAATTTCCGGTGATCTGAACGTCAGCTGTTGGGACAGCGCAGATATTCGATTGTCATTTCGCATCGCAAAGAAAAAGCCGCACTCATCCGGCGCGGCTTTCTCAATGGAGCCTGCGGCTCGCTCCCCTGTTACAGGAGATTCTACCAAAACAGATGCGAAAGTGCGTCTCATTCATCCGGTGCTGTATCTTCAGTCAAAGGCTCGAGCCTTACGACCTCCGCCCTCGTCTCGGTGGCGGAGAGAACTTTGACGCTGTACCCGTTCCAGGTAATCGCATCGCCTTTTCTGGGAACCCGCTCGAGCTGCGAGGACAGCAAGCCACCGAGTGTGTGAACGTCGACGTCCGGGCTCCATGGAATACCGAGGTGCTCGTTCAGTTTCAATAACTCGATCGTCGACAGTGCGTGCACGGCGCCGTCTTTCTGCGGCCAGAGATCTTCGATCGGCCGGTCGCTTTCGTCGACGATTTCTCCCACGAGTTCCTCGAGTACATCCTCGAGAGTCACGATTCCCTCTGTGCCCCCATATTCATCGACGACGATCGCCATGTGCCGCTGCGCAGCTCGAAACGCCTGCAACAGACTGTTGAGTGGCTTTGTCTCCGGAATGATGAGTGGCTCACGTATCAGCGAGGGCCAGTCGACGACATCGGGATCGTCCTGCAGCGAGAGCAGGAGTTCCTTCGCGAGGACTATGCCCGACGCGTCGTCAAGCTTTCCCGTCGGCGTGAATGGAAATCGGCTGTGCCCGGACTGCCGGATCGTACGCCTTACATCGTCGGGGCTTTGTTCCTTGTTAAGCGCCACCACTTGCTGGCGCGGCACGACGACGTCGGCCGCCCGTAGCTGGTGCAGGCGTGTCGCGCGAACGATGATGCCGGCGGTACGCGCTCCCACGACGCCCTCCTGTCGGCCGATCGCAGTCAAGAGCCGGATCTCCTCGACCGACGTTGCCTGGATATCTTTCGAGCCACGAATAGCGCGTGACACTTTCCCCGCCAGCGTAACGAGAGGGCCGAGGACCACAGTCAGCCAATGAATAGCGTGTGCGACCGGTCTCGCCAGCACATTCGCAAAGGTCACACCAAGAGTTTTCGGAATAATCTCGGTGAACAATAGGACAGCAACCGTGAACACTGCAGAAAAAACCCATAACGACTGCTCGCTGTATACGTCGACATAACTTGCACCCGCTACCGTCGCACCGACTGTGTGCGCGATCGTATTGACGATCAAGATAGCGGCGATGGGCACGTCGATCCTTTTTTTGAAGTCTTTCAGGAGACGCCCGGACCGCCGTCCGGCATTAACAAGGACTTCGACCTGGGCCGGCCTTATTGACAGGAGTACGGACTCGAAGATCGAGCAAAGAAAAGAGACCACAAGGGCGACGGTGACCGAGGTAATGAGGACAAACATGAACCCTCCGAAAGTGAGGATCGCGCCAAAACGCGCGATTGCGCTGCTAGGGATGCATCAGCGTACACAATGCTGGATTGTCAGGCTATATCCTGTTCCTGTTTGGATTCGTGTCCAATCAGGTCCAGAGCGCTGCGTCGATGGCTGGCATCCGGCTGATGTTCAGTGTCTTCCCGGCCGTATTGGCGGTCCTATCCAAAGTGGACATCGTCAGTGGGATATTTTGTCGGCAAAACGTCAATGTGATGACCACGTCATTGTATTGAGAATGCTCAGCGCCTACCCTCACGGCCCATAGCCTTTTCGGAGAGCGACTTGTCGAACCTAACCCTGGACAGAATTGAGCACGAATTGCAGTTGATGAACGTCAATTTGGCTGAAGCGAACGACATCGCAATGCTGACAGCATTCTCATCCATGCCTGCTGATCTTGACAATGAAAGCAGGACGGCATTGAAGCGGCTTCGTGACAAAATGATGGAACGAGCGAGAATTCGCGGCGACATCTGAGGATTGTGGCCGCACCAGTTGGTCCAACGTCCGCTTTATCCCCGCGGAAATTCGTGCGCACATCTCCCGGCGGGATTACGAGAAAGTACGAGAATGTTCGGTTTTCGTTGCTTAGGAACGTTCGCGGACCGATCAATTCCCGGAGCGAGATCACTTTAGGGTATAATCAGATACTTAACTGCTCCTTTGAGTGAGTCGAGTTGCCCGGATCCATTGGACGGATCTGATTGCTCGCACGTAAACATTCATGGCTATTGAAGTCCTTGCAACGCCGCATTCGTACGAGATCGTTTCGGTCCGTCGAGCCAAACCTATGCCCGAATCGGAAGGGTCCACTTGGCACAGCTATGTGATCTCGTATGAAGGCAAGGACAGTATTCACGGCTGCCGGCAAGGGGATCTCGAAGCCGTGACGATGGCAATCGAGGAGATTGTCACCCTATTAAACGAACGACACTTGGGGCACTTTCGCAAACCCGGCCGCGTCCACGTGGCATTGACTCCGAAGAAGAAAGACGCTGGTGTCGTGATGTCCGCTAAGGCCGATTGCGACCGAAGCGGTCGTGCGCCTCAACCCACTCTTCTGATGCGATCGCTCCACTGAGCGACATTTCACCGCAAAGAACAGTCGCAGCAACAATTTCGGCAAACTTCAGTACTTTATCGGTACCGTAACAGCCGAGCAGTTCGAGGCACTCTCGTTGAGTCGTGAGTCCGGTTCCGCCCCCATACGTTGCGACAATCAGCGACGGGATCGTAATCGAATAATAGTAGTCCCCGTCTGGCATGAGTTCCGCATAGACCGCCGCCGCCGAAGATTCCACGACATTGGCAACATCCTGGCCGGTTGCGATAAACATCGCGGTGATCGCATTTGGAGAATGGGCGCCGTTGTTATTGACACCCGAAAGCATGCTGGCCAGGTTGATGATTTGCCGGCCGCGATAGAATTTTTGAATGTCGCTGCGCATCATCTGCTGCATCAGTTTGCCCGGGATGGTCGCCTCCGCGGTAACGTGCTTGCCGCGAGTGTGCAGCAGGTTTATCTGTGACGCCTTTTTGTCCGTCGCGAAATTCGATTCGAGGTAGTAGTGCCGGACTTTCGGATAGATGTTGCGGATCCAATCGCACGCGACCTTGGTGGCCTTGCCGACCATATTCATGCCCGCGGCATCTCCGGTCGTGAAATTGAAACGCAGGAACAGGAAACGGCTGGCAGCGTACTGCTCTATATCGATTAGCTTACCGACTCGGGTCGAGGTTTCAGCATGCTCTTTGATCGTGTCGAAGTTTGCCGTAATCCACTGGCCGAATTCGCGCGCCTCACGAGCGTCATCAAATATGAACACCGGTGCACGTTGCATCGCGTCGTCGCTAACTGTTGTCTTGACGCCGCCGGCTGCGCGAAGCATTTTCATGCCGCGGTTGTAACTTGCTACCAACGTTCCCTCGGATGTTGCAAGCGGCACATAGAACTCGCCCTTGGCGTGCTCCCCGTTTACAAGCAATGGTCCGGCAACGCCGAGCGGGACCTGCGCGACGCCGATAAAGTTCTCGATGTTTCCGGGTAAAGCAGAAACGTCGATTGAATATTGACCGACATTATCGAGGCTGGCGCCGGTTTGTTCCTTTAAGAACTCCCGGCGCGTTCTGGCCATCTTATCCGTGTAGTCGTCGTTTTTTGAACGGGGAACAGATCGGGACATTACATTGCTCCTGTCGTCATTGGATTTATTTCTTCTTTGGCCGCGCTCGCTTCCGTTTCGGCTTGAGGCCCATTGCCGTTTCGAGATCATCCAGCGCCGTGCGCAGATAGGCCGCGATCGGCTCGAGATCCGGAATTGCACTTTGGCCCGCGACAAGGCCGACGTGCAAAGTGTTTTTGCAGGTATACATCGTGATGTTTAATGCCAGTCCTGGCGCAATCGTCGATATCGGGTAGATTGCCAACAGCGGTGCACCGCAAAGATAAAGCTGTTTTCTCGGACCGATGACGTTCGATATCACGACGTTACCCAGCGGTGGCAAGATGCGGCCGGCACCAAGGGTTTCGCCGAGTTGTGCGACACTTTGCATCAGCAGCGTATAAGTCTCGGCAGTTTCCGGCGTCATGTCCGTGAATTCGTGCTTCACGTCGCTCGCATGGGCATGGATGTCCTGAAGTCGACGCACGGGATTCGTTTCTTTCGATCCAAGTTCGAGAATCGCGATCGTTATCTGATTGCCCTGTTCGACGTCGGGGCGCCTGAGCGAGACTGGCATTTGCGCGACCAGGGGCTCGTCCGGTGCGCCACCGTGTTCGTCCAGATAGCGGGTCATGGCCTGATCGCAGAGTTCGAGCAAAACGTCGTTTATGGTAACCGCAGCATGGCGGGCAATGTTGTGGAGGCGGTCCAGCGGTAGATCGAGAACGGCAATGCTCCGCTCGGGCGTCAGCGGGGAGTTGAAAGCCGTCCGAGGCGCCGTAAAGGGAATCGGAAGATCGTCCCCACCCAGGTGCAGCATTCTGAGTCCATGCTTCAGGCCGAGTTTCGCCAGGGCAGGCAGGACCAGTGCGGCCCTGCCGGCACTCTTCGCGGTGCCGATCAGGTCGCTAATCAGGTGCTTGCGGACTTTTTGATGCTCGAGATTGTCGATTCCCCACGGCGCTTCGTTGTCTTCGGAATCCGGGTTTTCGCTGAGCGCCACCATGCTGCGTTGTGACAGGCTGATGCCGTCCATATAGGCGTGATGAACCTTGAAATAGACAGCAAAGTGGCGCTTGTCCAGATGGTCGAAAATATGCAATTGCCACAATGGGTCTGAACGATCTAGCGTCTCGGCATGTAATACCTCGATTCTCTTGAGCAACTTGGCCAAGGTGTGAGGTTTTGGTACTGATTCGTAAAAGACGTGGTCATCGAGATCGAGGTCAGTAGCCTCAACCCATTGCGGCATACCGATGAGCGGAGACTTGAGCTTCTGGTTGAACGGCGGTTCGGGTCTGATGCTCTTGAGCTTATTCACCAGCTCGGCGACAAAATCGTCAGGCGCCAATTCCGGCAATTCAAAGATCTGCAGTCCTGCCACATGCTTGGGGCTCGCTTCGCTTTCGAACGCGAGAAATGCATAGTCGAGAATAGATATGTCGGTCATGACTTCGTATCATCACGATCCCCGCGCAGCCGGGAACCTACGGATAGCCGAATTGGCAATACGTTACTGCGAAAAAGAGACTTTGGGAATTGTGTGCTCCCAGCATCGGTTATGTAATTGTCCCAATTGACAAACGATGCCGAATTTCTTGGATTGCTGATCGCCGGGTCGGGCGTCCCCGGGAAGCCCGGACCGGGGGGATCGTGATCCTGAATGGGCTCTTCGTGGCGCTTTGGCTCGGATCAGCCTGGCTGTTTCGGCATGCTGCTACACTATCGAAGCCATAAAACGGACGGGGAATAATTTGCATCAGAGCACGAACTCGGCGGAGCGCAAAGAGGCGTGGCGTTCCCTGGGGATCTTCCTCTCGATAACCGTTGCATTCACGAGCGTGTTCGGCGGACTGATGGCGTATCAGGGCGGAACGCCCACATTGCTAGTGACGGGCGTCATGTGGTCACCGGGTATCGCTGCGATTCTGACCTGCTTGTTACTCAAACGTTCTATTTCCAGCTTGCCCTGGCGCTGGGGGCAGTGGCGCTGGATTTGGTTTGCGTGGCTGTTACCCATCGCCTATGGGTTTGTCATCTATGCGCCTGTCTGGGTGTTTGGCTTGGGCGGAAGCGGATTCGGCAATGTCGATACATTGTCTGCCTGGACAAACCAGGTAACAGGTGGCAATGAACCGAATATTCTCGCCATTGGGATCGGTGTCATCATGATTGCGACCATCGGCATGGTCAGCGCAGCATCACGGGCGCTCGGTGAGGAAATCGGGTGGCGGGGTTTCATGATATGGGAAATGCGCAAGATCATGCCATTTTGGGCGATCGGGCTTCTATCCGGATCGATCTGGGCTGTATGGCACTGGCCCGCAATTCTGTTCACCGATTACAACGCGGGCGAGGGGAGTTTTGTTCTGCAGATGTTCATTTTCACAATGGCGATCCTCCCCCAGGGTATCGTCTATGCCTATTTTGCGTTCAAGTCTGGGAGTTTGTGGCCGCCCACTATTCTGCATGCGAGCCATAACTTGTTTATTCAGAGAATTTATACGCCTTTAACAGTTCGCGGTGAGGATACTCACTTTTACATTGACGAATTTGGCATCGTAATGCCGATTACAGGCTGTCTTATGGCTTTATATTTTTATCGACGGGCCAGAAAAGAAGGAATTGCCTAGCGCGAGGAGAGCGAAGTGAAACGATTCATGTTGCTACATTTTGGATTCGAAAAGCCCACACCGGAGATCATGGCGGCCTGGGGCAAATGGTTTGAATCGGTCGCGGACAAGACCGTGGACCAGGGAGGGTTCCACGGCGGTGCGCGAGAAATCTCGCACAGCGGAAGCACGGACCTGCCCATGGGGAAGGACTCCATCACGGGCTACTCGATCATCAACGCCGAGAGCCTGGCCGATGCCGAGAAGATCGCGAAGGACAATCCGTTTATTGCGAGCATCCGTGTTTACGAAATAGTGGAACACTAGGTCTGTTCAAGTAATACTCAAAACAAGAAAGCCGGCCCCACCGGGACCGGCTTTCTTTTTTGAGAGGCAAATCCGAATCTGCCCCCGTAGCGTACGTCAGTCGTCGTTGCCGCAGAATGCCTCGGGCGCCCAGGCGCACATTGCGTCGAGCAAGGCTTCAGGATCGGCGATGCCGCACGATGGGTCGTTGAGAACATCAAGTGAGTCACCAATGCAGCTGACCTCTTCGCGCTCACCGGTGAATTCACCGTCCTCGAGTTTGGTAGCGAGTACGAACCCGGTGCCCAGCAGGTAGTACTTGTATTCCGCCTGACCGGGATCGCGGGGATTGACTTCGAACGTCTGCAGACACGTGTCATCACAGGGGA
This sequence comes from uncultured Gammaproteobacteria bacterium, assembly GCA_963841165.1. GTDB lineage: Bacteria > Pseudomonadota > Gammaproteobacteria > Steroidobacterales > Woeseiaceae > UBA1847. The sequence continues at coordinate 21,432 of CAWJCA010000050.1, forward strand.
AAGCCTCGGCGTCGCCGCCTTCGGTGTCCGAGGGAGTGGTGCCGAGATTCACGTACTTAACGTAGTCCTCGGCTTCATCGGTCGCCATCTCCTGGCGATCGCCCATACCCGGAACCGGAAACGCCCGGACGAGGAAACCGGCGCGCGCGCGGTCCTTGCCATTGGCGAAGGAGCCGTCTGTATTGTCGATGAGACCATCCTCGATTTCGTAGGTGTTCTCGCCACAATAGATGGTGTCACCCATCAGGTTTTGCGCGTACCAGTCCTGGGTTACCTCGACGGCCTCGTACTCAATGTCACCTTCGTCGTCTTCACCTTCTTCGAACACCAGGTCCCTGATCACACGGCAGGGCAGTCCACCAACTTCCCGGACCTCGTCTGTCACGGCGACTACCGTGACTTCGCCATCCGCTAGTATCACGCTCGTATGACCGGCAGTCAGCGGCCAGTACGGGTTCGGATCGACAGTGTCACCGATGTCGTCGGGGTCAACGAAATCGGCCGGATCGAATTCGACGTCGAAACGCTGCTCGCCGACCAGGTCGCAGACGTCGCGCCGTGCTTCATAAACGTCGCGGCATTCTTCCGCTTTCTCGGTGCTTTCCACGCGGGCGGAATGTTCGAACTAGTTGTCCGCCGGGTACTGACTGGCAAGGGCTTGCAGGCGTTGCATGCGGTCCGTACAGGCACGGCGCGTTGCATCCAGGTCGACGACCTCATTCTCGAACCGGCGCTGCCGTTGAAAGTACTCGGCAGCATCTGTGCCGTCGGGCTCGACGCTGATTCGATAGTTAGCACCGTCGTAAACCTCGTACAGCGGGAATAGGCCGCTCGCGACCGCAAGTCGCACAAGTTCGATGGAATCCTCGGGCTCCGATTTCCAGCCCGTGGGGCAGGGAGAGTGAAGCAACAGAAAGCGCATTCCCTGCATTGCAAGTGCGGTCGACATCTTGTTGGCGAAATCAGCCGGGTGGGCGATCGACAGTGTTGCGGCATAGGGAATCCGATGCGCGGCCATGATCGACATGATGTCTTTCTTGCCCTCGATCTTGCCCGACGGCGTGGTTGTCGTGCGGGCGCCGGCCGGCGTTGCCGAGGAGCGCTGCCCGCCGGTGTTGCCGTAGATCTCGTTGTCGTAACAAATGTAAATGATGTTTTCATTGCGCTCGGCGGCCGCTGACAGCGTTGCCAAACCGATGTCGTAAGTGCCGCCGTCGCCGGCCCAGCAAATGACCTGGCCCGGTTCGGCGTTCAGGTCACGGACAGTGGCCACGCCGGAAGCAACGGCCGGCGACGAGGCAAATGTCGTTGCGATCGTTGGCACGCCGTAGCTGGTGGTCGGAAACGCACCGGCGGTGACGATTCCGCAGCAGGCGGGAATTACCAGCGTGCAGCTGTCGCCGGCGTCGTGCAACGCCCGTCCCAGCATGGTCAGGCCAACGCTCATCCCGCAACCGCCGCAGTTGGTATTTCCGGGCCGCAGCAGGCAATCCTCGGAGCAGGCAATCGTCGGACGTTCCTGCAGCCGGCCTGATGTCATCGTCGCTGTCATTGCAAGGTCTCCTCAGCGGTCTCGATGCCCATCCAAAGCGGATTGCCGGCCTCGGATCGCGAGGTGAGGTCGGCCAGAATCTCGCTGATCACGGCCGGTGTCACGTCGCCGCCGCACAGTCCAGTCAGATAGTTCTGGATTAACACGTCGTCCCGGTGGCCCTGGAAAGCGGCCCGCGTGTCCTGCCAGAAGATGCCGCCCACGCCGGCGGCATAGTTACGATCCAGTACCGCCACGCGCGATGCTGACTGGCAGGCTTCGCGCAACGCTGCCTCCGGAAACGGACGAAACATCTTCAGCTTCACGAGGCCGACTTTCTCGCCCGACTTACGCCGCTGCCGCACCACTTCCCGCGCCGTCGTAGCCATCGTGCCGCTCGCGACAAGAACCTGCTCCGCGTCTTCGGTAGCAAAAGTCTGAATCACGTCGCCGGGATCGCGACCGAAGATCTCTGTGAAGCTCATCCGGCACTCCTGGTAAACCTCTGGAACGCGCTGCATTGCCTCGTCGATCTCCAGGCGCATTGACAGGCCTTCATGAGGCCAGGCGAGCCCGCCGAGCGTGCGTGCTTCGTCGTAATGCAAACGATGCGGCAGGTCGAGGTCGGGCAGGAAGCGATCGACGTCGCCTTGTTCGGGAAGCGCGGTCTCTGTCTGGGTATGAGAGACGATGAACGCATCCATGCAGGTCAACACCGGCAGCAGAATTCGCCGGTCCTCCGCCAGCCGGAAGGCGAGCAGCGTTGTATCCAGTACCTCCTGATTGTTCTCACAATAGAACTGCAGCCAGGCGAAGTCCCTGAGCATCAGCGTGTCGCCCTGGTCCGCCCAAATATTCCATGGCGGCCCCAACGTTCGGTTGACCGCGACCATGACGATTGGAAGCCGGTAGTAACCAGCCACCATAATGTTCTCCGCCATGTACGCAAGACCATTGGACGAGCTTGCCGTGAAGGCTCGCGCGCCGCCGATTGCCGCCCCGATGGATACGGCCATCGCACTATGTTCGCTTTCAACCGGCACAACACGCCCTTTGCTGAACGGGAACTTGGCAACATACTCAACGATCTCGGTCTGCGGCGTGATTGGATAGATTCCGCATGCAACGCCCCGGGCCGTTCGATTGGCTTCTCCCGCGACGCTCAACGCGTAGCCGGCGGCGTGGTTTCCAGTAACGACCTGTACAGGCATTGCTCCTCTCCGTCCCGGCTAAAGATGACTCATGAAAATGACGTTGCGCGGGCATTCCGCCATGCACACGCCACAACCCTTGCAATACGCGTAGTCGAATTCGAGACGGTGACCGACTCGTTTCAATACGCCTTCCGGACAATAGGTGCAGCAAAGGTCGCACTCGTTACAGACACCGCAGGACAGGCAGCGCGTAGCCTCGCTGGTATCTTCGAGACCCATGTGCACCTCATCAAATGTCGAGCGCCGTTCGGTCATCGCGAGCGAATCACCTTCGGACGCAGCGTGGCGCTCAAACAAGTGCAGCTTCATTGCGTCCGCGTGGATGACATCGTCACTCCAGACATCAACGTCGCGCAGTGCCTCGGCATGCTCGGTCATGCGTACCTGCTCTCCGCTAAGCGCGTTGTGAATATGTATGGCCGTGCGCCGCCCGCTGCCAATAGCACCGGCCACCGTCCCGTCGCTCGTTGCCAGATCACCGATCGCGAACAAAGGCGTCTCCAGCAGGCCGAGCAGCTGACTTCCTTCTCTAACCTCCGTGCCCTCCGGAAACACCGAGACGTCCCGTGATTGGCCGAGCGCAAGAATGACCCGGTGGCAGGCAAGTTCGAAATCGGAGTTCGCGATTTCTATCGGCGCCCGACGCCCAGATTCGTCCGGTTCGCCGAGCTGCATGCGTCGGCACGTCACTCGATGGTGCCGCCGGATGCCATCGCTCGGCTCTTCGCGCAGGGCAACGGGTTGGGTCAGCAGTTCCAGGACGATGCCTTCCTCAACGGCCTCGTCGATTTCTTCGCGGATGGCAGGCATCTCCTCACGCGACCGGCGATAAACCACACGCACACTCTTTGCTCCGAGGCGCAACGCAGAGCGCGCGGCATCCATTGCCGTGTTGCCGCCACCGATGACAAGAATATCCTCGCCATCGACGCGCACATCTTTGCGATGCACGTGATCCAGAAAATCAATGCCCTGGACAACGGCCTCAGTGCCGTCCATTCCCAGACGCAAATCTCGCTGCTCCTGCAGTCCGGTGGCCACCAGCACCGCATCGTGATTGCGTGCCAGGTCGAGCAAGGCCTGCCGATCGATGCGATGGTTGGTCGTAAGCTCGACGCCGAGACCGAATATGCGGTCAATTTCACGCGCAACTACGTCTTCGGGCAATCGAAACTCCGGAATTCCGGTTCGGAGGAGGCCTCCGGCTTCGGGTCCGGACTCGAACACTTTGACCGAATAGCCAAAGCGCGCGAGATGGTAGGCGGCAGTCAGGCCAGCAGGACCCGATCCAACGACTGCGATTCGCTCATCCCGCTTTGCAAGCGCTTTGGGTGTTACACGACCATGATCGCCGGCATAGCGTTCCATCTGACGCACGTTGACAGAACCGTCTATCTCGATGCGGTTGCATGCATCCATGCACGGCGCGGGGCATGCTCTCCCGCAGATTGACGGAAATGGTGTTGTGCGGAGCAGAATTTCCAGCGCCTCGTCGGTTTCTTCACGGGCCAGGGCATTGAGGAATCCTTGCACATTGTTGCCTGCGGGACAGATATGATTGCAAGGTGGAATCATCTGCCGACGTTTTGGCTGCTCCGTCGCCCACTGTCCCGTCTTGATCGCCGGCCGGGTGCTGCCGGCACTCTCCAGGATGCTGGGACCGGGTCGTTTGTCCGCCGCCGCCACTGTTTCGTCGACAGGTTCGAGATTCGCGCGATGCTTGCAGAAGCCGGACTTTTTCGTACGCACGCGTGGCAGCCGCAAGGTTTGTACCGCTAAAGCCGAGATGCTCGAGGGCTGCGCACATTTCGTGTAGTGGAAACTCCAGCATCCTGCATGCCGCGCCGGCCAGGGCCGTGTTGACGATCGGCACGCTACGTGTGCCCAGTTCGTTGTCGCGTGCGATAGTCGTCGCATCCACGGTAGCAATTCGGTTATGGGCGAACTGGTTAACATATTCGTCTGGCGACTGCGGCGAATTGATGAGTATCCAGCCGCCGGCTTTCAGCCCTGCCGCGATTGGCGGTCCAACCAGTGTCGGATCCAGCACGATCACATGATCGGGCACGTAGATCAGATTGCGATTAGTGATAGGTCGGTCGGAGTAGCGGCAGAATGCCTGGATCGGCGCACCGGATCGCTCGGCAGCATACAGACCGAACGCCTGCACTGACAGGCCCTTGAGAAACCGCGACGTGGCGATCAGCTTCGCCAGGGTGACACCACCCTGGCCGCCGCGACCATGAATTCGGATCTCTATCATTGCATCGTTCCGCAGGCGGTTTTCTGCCCGCGGCTACTCCCGTTAACGCTTGTAGAAGCAGTGATTTGACACCGCAAAATATACAGATATCGGAGGCTTACCCGAATAGGTAGATTCCGTGAAAAGCACGCACAGTGCTATTTTCCACGATGGCCGTCGCGCCTTGCGTAACCTTAAATAGGGGTTTCGGATTCGAGAAAACAATCGACCCGTGGATTGGAGGCAGAACAATGTTGGATAAGAGATCAGACTTGGCAGGTCCGGGTATCAGTACCTACGAAAAGGTCGATGAGATCCTTCCCCGGGATTACAAATCATTGCTGGGCAGGAAACAGACGCAGAAGGCCATTTATGATGTGAAGGAATACATCGAAAAGGGCCTTGCCAGAGAATTAAACCTGATGCTGGTGCAGGTGCCTTTGATCGTGGAGGTTTCCTCCGGCATGAACGACATGCTGGATCGGGATGGATCAAGAACACCGGTCGAATTCGATTGCGGTCTCGGCATAGACGAGCCCGTGCATGCTTCCATCGTGCAGGCGGCGACAAAGTGGAAACGGTGGGCACTTAAGCAGTTCGAGTGCGACATTGGCGAGGGCATCAACACCGACATGCGCGCCGTCAGAAAGGACTACTTCCTCGACCACGACCACAGCGCCTATGTAGACCAGTGGGACTGGGAGCAGGTCATCACCGCAGACGACAGGAATCTTGAGTACCTGACTAAAGTGGTCCAGAAGATCTGGAAGGTCCTGACGGGTGCCGAAAAGATGGTCATGGACAAGTATCCCGAGCTGCGGGACCCGCGCTTCCCGACGCTCCCGGAAAAACTGCATTTCATCCACGCCGAGGAGATTCTGGCACGTTACCCGGATCTTCCAAGGAAGGACCGGGAAACCAAGATTATCGAAGAATACGGCGCCGTGTTTATCTATGGCATCGGCTGGGTACTCGACGACGGCTACCCGCATGAGATGAGAGCGGCGGACTACGACGACTGGGTCACTCCGACCATCGAGAAAGACGGCAAGCTCATGCATGGCCTCAACGGTGACATCCTGGTCTACAACCACGTGACCAAGCGCCGGCACGAGCTGTCCTCAATGGGCATCAGGGTCACGCCGGAAACGCTCAGGGAACAGATGAAGATAGCTGAGCGCGAAGATGAGCTTTCACAGCCGTATCACCAGATGATTCTGAACAATGAGATCCCGCTCTCGATCGGCGGCGGTATAGGTCAGTCAAGAACCCAAATGTTGCTACTCAGAAAGGCGCATCTTGGTGAGGTGAGCACCACAGTATGGCCGAAGCAACTTCACGAGGTCTGCGAGAAGCACAATATATTTGTTCTGAAATGATCGTCGATCAATAAATCCATGACATTTGACTCCTTCAGGCTATGATGGGAACAGGGGTCGACTTTAGGGAGAGGGGCCTGCGTTGCCAGGGACATTGACCTCATCCATTGCGACCCTGACCAACAAGCGACTTCGGACAAAATCGATGACAAAGTCGCGTTGCGTGAACAAGCCGGCACCCAGAATTGCAGCCGGTTTGTCACCGAGCATGAATGTCTCGAAGATCTCGATATCGGCGATCGCAAAAGCTTCGTTTCGCCAACGGATACCGGCCGTAGTCACTTCCTTCGCATCGAGCCGGGCCATAACGGACGAACTCTCGAGGGCACCCGATAACAGAGCGCGCTTTCGTAATCGCCGCGCGGTGTTACCAAGGCTGCGAACGCCCGGCCAGTTAATAAGATTGAAACCGGCGCCCAGGTCGAATACCGCTGTTATCTTCCAGCCGTCGATCTCAACGTCGATAAAGTACACGACTGCGTCATTTTTGCCTATTGGTTTAGCCCTCAATGGGACAGACGCCCAACCTTGATACGATCTGCGCGCGACCAGGTCCGGTGGGTAGAGTCGCACGACCCGATCTCCAGTAGAGAATCCGACGGCATACTGCCGCAAGAAATTGACTCCCAGGACACCATCAACACTGGCGCCAGCCGCGGTCTCGCCAGGCAATGAAACAATCCTCGGGTTGGCCCAGATCGCACTGCCAAGCTCCAGGCGCTCAATATCGAGAAGTGAGTGTTTTCCAGACGCAACAGCGCCATGGACGATTACCGATTTGCCGGGGACGTGTTCGAGTTCAAGTTCGTCGCGGACGTTGTCAAAGACGGCCGAAATGCTTGCAGCGGTATCCAGCACGAAGTCATAGGGACCATGACCGTTTACGCGCGCTTCAACGACAATGCGGCCACCGTCTTCGATGTGGTAGGGCGCGATCGCAAGCGCGTCGTCGAGATCCAGCACGCCGGCACAACCAGGCAGCGCCAGGAATGCTGCAAGCCCAAGTACCTTGAGAATTGGCTTCACGCACATAATCATACTCGCGATTTCGAAGAAGCGGTGAAGCTCAATGATCGACTTCCCGACCTGGCCAAGATGGTATGGTATTTTCAAGCGTGTGGCGCAATCCGTAATGGAAGGTGTTGGGGAGGCTCAAACGAGTGAATATTCTGGTTATCGATGTCGGTGGATCGAACGTGAAAATTTTCACGTCCGAAGAAAAGGAACGCAGGAAGTTTCCGTCGGGTGATGCACTTACGGCCGCGCAAATGGTCGAGGAAGTAAAAGCGCTCGCGTCCGACTGGGCATACGACGTTGTCTCAATTGGCTACCCGGGCAAGGTAAAACACGAACGTATTGTGGCCGAGCCGCACAACCTCGGGAGCGGCTGGCTCGGTTTCGATTTTTCGTCCGCCTTCGATTGTCCGGTCAAACTGATCAACGACGCGGCGATGCAGGCGCTGGGCGACTACCGCGGCGGCAGCCTGCTGTTTCTCGGTCTTGGCACCGGGCTTGGTTCTGCGATGATCGTTGACGACGTTATCGTGCCGATGGAGCTTGGCCATCTTCCTTACAAGAGAAAAACCTTTGAAGACTACGTTGGTGCATCGGCGCTGAAACGGGTGGGCGTCAGTAAATGGCGCGAGGACGTATTCGATGTAATCGCAAGACTGAGCGACGCGCTATTGCCTGATGAAGTTTTGCTGGGCGGTGGCAAAGTCAAGAAACTCGATCTGTTGCCACCCCGCTGCCGGCGCGGCGATAACGCCGACGCTTTCAGAGGCGGCATTCGCCTTTGGACCGGCTATCTGCCCGGACAGAATCAACAGGAGACTGCATGCAACTCGGAATGATCGGATTGGGCCGCATGGGCGCGAACATGGTTCGGCGGCTTATCAAAACGGGGCATGAATGCGTGGTGTTCGACGTGTCGGTGGACGCCGTGAAGGCGTTGAGTAATGAGCAAGCGATGGGCGCAACATCGCTTGAAGACTTTGTCGAGAAACTAAACAAACCTCGCGCGATCTGGTTGATGGTGCCTGCAGCGGTTGTCGATGACACGATTCGGCAATTGCTGCCGCTGCTGGAAGCGGGCGACACAGTCATCGATGGCGGCAACTCCTATTACATCGATGATATTCGACGCGCCAAGGAACTGGCCGCGCAAGAAATCAACTACGTGGACGTAGGCACCAGTGGTGGCGTCTGGGGACTCGAGCGCGGTTACTGCCTGATGATCGGTGGTGAAGGTACGATCGTCGAGAAGCTCGATCCGATCTTCGCCAGCCTTGCACCCGGCATGGGGAATGCAGCGCGGACTCCGGGGCGCGAAGGCGTGACCGGTACCGCCGAGCTTGGCTACCTGCACTGCGGTGCCAGCGGCGCCGGGCACTTCGTAAAAATGGTTCACAACGGCATCGAGTATGGACTCATGGCTGCTTATGCCGAAGGTCTCGGCATACTTCGATCGGCCAACGCTGGCAACGATACGCACGATGCCGATGCGGAAACGACGCCGATGCGTAACCCCGAGCATTACCAGTACGCGTTTGACGTCGCTGACATCGCTGAGGTCTGGCGGCGTGGCAGCGTGATTCAATCCTGGCTGCTGGATCTCACTGCCGCGGCGTTGGCAACGGATCCGGGTCTTAAGAAGTTTGCCGGTCGTGTGTCGGATTCCGGGGAAGGGCGCTGGACGATCAAGGCCGCCATCGACGAGGCCGTTCCTGTGCCGGTCTTGACGTCAGCACTGTACGAACGATTCAGCTCGCGGGGCGAGGCGGATTTCCAGAACCGGATACTATCGGCAATGCGTTATGGATTCGGCGGGCACCTGGAAAAACCGAACGACTAGGGATCGGGCCTGACAACCACGGTACCGGCGATCGGAATGATCTCGTCCTACAGGCAGACATCCGCGATAACTTGCGGAACGCGCCTCTTGTACTAAGCTGTTGAGTACCGCTACACGAGGAATGTGAAATGAAACCAATTTACGCACGGCAAATTGAACGTCGGTATAACAACGTTGGCCCTTGCATTCCCGACAGACCCGGATAACGGTGGCCCGTAGGTCATGTGGAAAGACACGCCTTACGCTCATCTTATGGTGCCGATCGGCTCGCGTGACGAATAATTGATTTCGCTACTTAGGTAGCAATTACCAGGAGTAGCATATGCCTCACTATCTCATCGCACAGGTCAAGGTAAACGACGATAGCTGGATTCCGGAGTACGCCGCGAAAGTGCACGACATCGTACATCGCCATGGTGGCAAGTACCTGTCGCGCAGCGGCAATATAAAGACGCTCGAAGGTCCCAGGTCAACGTCGAACCTGGTGGCCGTAATCGAGTTCCCGACGGGCGACTCTCTGCAGGCGTTCGTCGACGATCCGGAATACGCGCCGTATGCCAAAGCACGTCAGGATGGAACCGACAGCTTCTTTATTGCGATTGACGATACCGATGCCGCGGGCAGTATTCCGTACTTAAGCGCCGGCGGCTAATCCGGGATTTTGGGCGGCTGCGACTTTGTCGCAGATGTACTCGCCGATCGGTATCGCTGACGTCGCGGCGGGCGACGGTGCATTGCAAACGTGCAGGCTGCGCGGGCTTTGTGCAAACAGGAAGTCGTGCACGAGCGTGCCATCGCGCAGTACCGCCTGCGCTCGCACGCCGGCGGGGTAGGGCTCCAGGTCCTGCAGCCGGATCGACGGGCAGTATTTCTGTACGCGTTTGAGATAGCCGGGCTTCCATAAGGAATCCCTGGTTTCGGCTATGCCGGTTCTGAAGTTTCCGAGCGCCACCTTCCAGAATCCCGGAAACCGCAGCATGTCGATGACATCGCGCGGACTAATATTGATTTGCCCATAGCCCTCGCGCTCCCAGCCTTGTACCGCGTTCGGACCCACGGTCACGGATCCGTCGATCATGCGCGTGAGGTGCACGCCGAGGAATGGCAGATCCGGATCGGGAATCGGGTAAATCAAGTGCTTCACGATATCGTTCTTGCTGGCGGGTAATCGGTAATACTCGCCGCGGAAAGGAATGATCTGAAAATCGATGTCGATATCCAGCATGCTCGCAACACGGTCAGCCATGAGGCCCGCACAAGTAACCAGGTATTGGGTTTCGATGTCTGCACCGTCGGCCGTTGTGATGATGATCGATTCAGCACTCTCACTGAGACCCGTCACGCAAGTATCAAGGCGCACCTCTCCGCCAATCTGCTGGAAGCGCTCGGCCATTCGGATGCATATACTCGGGTAGTCGACGATACCGGTCGTCTTCACAAGGAACGCGCCGATTCCTTCCACATTCGGTTCGCGGCGATGCAACTCGTCCGCATCGATCAGTTCAACATCCAGGCCATTTTCTTTCGAACGTTCGAATAGCGCGAGCATGCGTTCGTGTTCGAGTTCGTTCGTTGCGACCAGCAGCTTGCCGCATTGCTCGTAAGGAATATCGTTTTCCTCGCAGAACTGAATCGTCGCAGCCGCGCCGGCTTTGCAGAATTTGGCTTTTAGGCTACCAGGAGCGTAGTAGACGCCGGCATGAATGACACCACTGTTATGGCCGGTCTGGTGCTTTGCGAGCTGCGACTCTTTTTCGAGCAACAGAACTGAGCGATCAGGCTGTTTCTTTTTCAGCTGCCAGGCCGTCGATACACCGACGATGCCACCACCGATGATGACGTAGTCATACATGCATGCTTCGCCGCTTGCTAATCGGTGTTTACTCGATACCGCCCATGGAATGGAACTTGGTTTCGAAGTACTCGCCAATACCTTCCTTGCCGCCCTCGGAACCAATGCCTGATTGTTTCCAACCGCCGAACGGTGCGACCTCTGTTGAGAACACGCCCGAGTTTGAGCAGACGATGCCGTATTCGAGACGTTCGGCAACACGAATGACGCGGCCAATATCACGAGTAAAGTAATAAGCCGCCAGGCCAAACTCCGTGTCATTGGCGCGCTCGATGACTTCGTCTTCGCTTGTAAAGGTCTGGATTGCCGCAATCGGGCCGAAAATTTCTTCGTTCGCGAGCCGCATGTCGCCAGTAACGCCTGTAACCAGCGTTGGTTCGAAGAAACACTGGCCAAGCTTATGCACGCCGCCGCCCGTAACTATGTCGCCGCCTTTCGATTTCGCGTCTTCGATGAACGCTTGCATGTCTTGTACCGCCGTCTGGTTCACCAGCGGCCCCGTGGTCGTATTCTTGTCAAAGCCGTCGCCAATGCGAAGCGCTTCGATCGCTTTCTTGAGTTTCTCAGTGAATTCTGCGGCGATGCCGTCCTGGACGTAGATGCGGTTAGTGCAAACACAGGTTTGTCCACAGTTACGAAACTTGGTGCCCATGCAGTCGGTGACTGCCGCATCAATGTCTGCGTCATCGAATACGATAAACGGCGCATTGCCGCCAAGTTCCAAAGAGACTTTCTTCACACCGGCTGAACATTGTTCCATGAGTTTCTTGCCGACTGCGGTCGAACCCGTGAACGTGAACTTCCTGATCTTTTCGTGCTGGGTCAGTACTTTTCCTATTTCCCGCGAGTTGGAACCGGCGACTACGTTTATGACTCCCTTGGGAATGCCGGCCCTGTCAGCGAGATAGCACATTGCGAGCGCCGAGAGCGGAGTTTCGGTGGCGGGCTTGATAACGATCGTGCATCCCGCGGCGAGCGCGGGCCCGGCTTTGCGGCCGATCATCGCGTTGGGAAAATTCCATGGCGTAATGCAGCCAACGACACCGACGGGCTGTTTGTAGGTCTGCAGGCGCCGATCATTGGAAATAGTGGGGATCGTATCCCCCATGACGCGTTTGCATTCTTCGGCGTAGAACTCGATAAACGACGCGCCGTAGGCGATCTCGCCAACGGATTCGTACAGCGGCTTGCCTTGTTCCGCGGTCATGATGGCCCCGAGGTCATCCGCGTTTGCCATCAACAGGTTGAACCAGTCGCGAAGCAGGACCGCGCGCTGCTTGGCCGGCGTGCGGCTCCAGGTCTTGAAGGCTGCGGCGGCCGCTTCGACCGCGCGCGTGGCATCAGCGCCATTCGCCATTGGCGGTCCTGGTCACGAGTTCGCCATTGGCCGGATTGGTCACGTCAATGCTGCCTGCACCGCCGGCGACCCACTCGCCGTCAATGAAGTTCTGGGTCCTGAGGAGCGATGCGTCTTTTAGCGTCAGCATGGTCTTGCCTCGCAGGGCATTATTGGCGTCGATCGGAAACGCATTTTGCCATCTCGCCGGGGCAAGAACATGGCTATTTTCAGGCATAAAATGAGCCGCGTTTCGGCATTGCGCGGCAGACTGTGATTACCGTATAATCCCGCGCCTGCGCACCATTATAGGGGCCGCGTTACGAGCCAGCCTGAGGGCAAGCTCGAGGACCCCTCGCTGCCAAGGTCTTGGTAGCTACAGGCCCCACTCAGGGGTTTTTTGTTGTCTGGCGACAACGACATTGCGCTGGGAATGAATGGGCCATTGGCCCATTTTTTGTTTTAGAAACAACGAGTTAGGATATATTTTACAGGCAGTTACGGGATGACGGGAGATGAGTTGGCGGTACTGCTCGGACCGACCGTCGAGCGACTGGGCTACGAGCTGGCCGACCTCGAGGTTCGGCTGGGCGGGAAGAGCGGCCTGATAAGGCTATTTATCGACAAGCCGGAGGGTATCGGGCTTGAAGATTGTGAAAAGGTGAGCCGCGCCGTGAGTGCGCTTTTGGACGTAGAGGATCCGGTGCCGGGCAATTACAACCTCGAAGTTTCGTCGCCCGGCTTGGACAGGAAGTTAAGGAAAGTTGAACATTTTCAACGATTTATAGGTCAAATCGTGAAAGTTAAGCTGCGCTTTCCGTTAGAGGGGCGCAGACGATTCCGCGGCAAATTGTTGTCGGCGGATGACGAGAACATTGTGGTTGAGGTGGATGGTGAGTCGTGCAGCCTGGCGCTGACGACGATCGATACGGCTCGGCTGGTGCCGGACGGAGCGTAATCCGCCCGGGATTTTTGGAGTTTTAAGGTAATGAGCAAAGAGATTTTGATGGTTGTAGACGCCGTTTCTAACGAAAAGGGCGTCGAGAAAGACATCATTGTTGAGGCAATCGAGGCTGCCTTGGCGTCGGCTACGCGCAGAAAGCACGGCGAGGACATCGAGGTTCGCGTCGCGATCGACCGCGAGACGGGCGAATATGAAACGTTTCGCCGCTGGCTCGTGTTTGAGGACGAATCGACCGAACTGGAGGTGCCCGATCGCGAGCTGCGCATGATCGACGCCGTCGACATCGATGAAAATGCTGAGCCGGGTGGCTACGTCGAGGTGCCGATGGAGTCGGTCGAATTTGGCCGCATTGCCGCTCAGACCGCGAAGCAGGTCATTGTGCAAAAGGTGCGCGAGGCCGAGCGCGAGCAGGTTGTCGAGGAATACCAGGAGCGCGAAGGTGAGATGCTGTCGGGTCTCGTCAAGCGCGTGGATCGCAACGGCGTGTACATCGATCTCGGCGGCAATGCCGAGGGCTTTGTGGCGAGGGAACAGATGGTCCCACGCGAGCCCGTGCGGCCGCAGGATCGAATCAAGGCCCTGCTGACCGAAGTTCGGTCCGAGCCTCGCGGTCCGCAGCTGTTCATGACGCGTACATCGCCGCAGTTCCTGGTCGAGCTGTTCAAAATCGAAGTGCCCGAAGTGGGCCAGGGCATGATCGACATACTGGGTGCTGCCCGTGACCCGGGGCTGCGCGCCAAGATCGCGGTCAGGAGCAATGACAGCCGTATCGATGCGGTCGGCGCCTGTGTCGGCATGCGTGGTTCGCGCGTTCAGGCTGTTTCCAATGAACTGGCCGGTGAACGCGTGGATATCATTCTCTATGACGATAACGCGGCGCAGTTTGTGGTCAATGCCATGTCGCCGGCTGAGGTCGTGTCGATTGTTGTCGATGAAGACAAGCACAGCATGGATATCGCGGTTGAAGAGGACAAGCTGTCGCAGGCCATCGGTCGCGGTGGCCAGAACATTCGTCTCGCCAGCGAGTTGACCGGTTGGGAGCTTAATGTCATGACGGCGGCTGATGCCGAAGAGAAGAGCGAGTCCGAAACTCGTGACCTGATTGAACTGTTTTCCAAGCAACTCGATGTCGACGCGGAAGTCTCACTGATTCTCGTTCAGGAAGGCTTTTCGACTATCGAGGAAGTCGCCTACGTACCGGCGTCCGAACTCGTTGCCATTGAAGAGTTCGACGAGGATATTGTCGACGAGCTGCGCAGTCGCGCGCGTGACGTTTTGCTGACTCAGGCAATCGTTAAGGAAGAAAAGATAGACGAAGTAGAACCTGCCGAGGATCTGCTGAGTCTGGAAGGTATGGACAAGGGGCTTGCGTTTCTGCTGGCAAGCAAAGGTGTCGTGACGCGCGAGGATCTCGCGGAGTTGGCGACCGATGACCTGCTCGAAATCAATGAAATGGACGCGGACGACGCGGCTGCGCTGATTATGAAGGCGCGTGCTCATTGGTTTGAGGAAGAACAGCAGGCGTAAGAGCCTCGATTACATACGGAGTTAATGTATGGCTGAAGTGACAATTACACAATTTGCCGAGGTGCTGAAAGTGCCGGTCGAGAAGCTGCTGACGCAGTTGGACGAGGCCGGCATCAAGGTCAGCGGTTCGGACGACACCATAAGCGACGACGCGAAACTCGAGCTGCTGTCTCATTTGCGTCGGGCTCATGGCCAGGACGACACGCCAGCAACGGCGGCGGCGCCACGTAAAATTACGCTGAAGCGCAAGTCGCAGTCCGAGCTGCGCCTGTCCGGTAGCCAGGGTCGCGCGCGCACTGTCAATGTCGAGGTGCGTCGCAAGCGGACGTACATCAAGCGCGACGTCTTGGAGAAGCAGGCGCTGGAAGAGCAGGAAG
>CAWJCA010000051.1:0-6001 GCA_963841165.1 uncultured Gammaproteobacteria bacterium
TGGCCGTTAGCGGACTGTGAGTATTCGCTGAACTTGGTTGCCTGACCGGCCGCTTTCGGTAAAAGCTGCCGAACCACTTTGTTTTCGTCCGCTTAACGCTCGGATAACGTCAGCTGCTTCGCCGGACCGATACGACGTTAGCTATCTGCTCCAGCCGAGTAATCGCCGTACTCAGCGTCGGCAGATCGCTGATCTCGATGCTGATATCCATGACGACCTGCATGGATTTCTTGTCGGTATGGCTCTTCAGGTCAATGACGTTTGCGTGGTCGTCGGCGAGCACCGAGGTTATGTCCCGAATCAGCCCGCTGCGATCAAACGCGTGCAGCGTGAGGTCGACAGGGTAAACGCCGGTGTCTTGCTTTCCCCAGCTGATCTCGACGATGCGTTCGGGATAGCGGCGATTGAGTCCCAGAAAATTGCCACAGTCCTGGCGATGTATGCTGACGCCGCGACCTTGGGTGATGTACCCGACGATTGGCTCGGGTGGCACGGGGCGGCAGCAACGCGCGAAATTGCACATCAGGTCACCAATGCCACTGACCGCAACGGAATCCGGTTTGCTGCTTTTCTGCCTCGCAGGTCGCCGGGATCGAATGCGGTCAGGCAGTTCCGTTCCACGCAGGTTTTGTAATGCGGTCGCGATGGAGGCTGACGTCAAATCACCCGCGCCCAACGCGACACAGAGTGTATCGGTATCCTTTAGCTTCAGCTGTTTCGCGATACGGTCGGTCGCCATGTCCTTGACGCCAAGGCGCGCCAGCTCGCGATCGAGGATTTCGCGGCCCTGACGCTGGTGCTGGTCGCGGTCTTGCTGACGAAACCAGTTACGTACCTTGGCGCGAGCTCTTGCGCCCGCCAGGTAGCCGAGTTTCGGGCTCAGCCAATCTCGACTTGGCTTCGATTGGCTCCCGGTGATGATTTCGACATGATCGCCATTCTCGATATGGTAGGTCAGCGGGACAATTCGTCCGTTGACCTTGGCGCCGCGGCAGCGATGACCTACCTGGGTGTGTACGTGATAGGCAAAGTCCAACGGCGTGGCACTGGCCGGCAGTTCAACGACGTCACCCTTGGGACTGATGGCGTATACACGGTCTTCGAAGAAATCGTCGCGAATCTGATCGAGCAGGTCAGCACCATCATCTGTGGGCTCCAGCAGCTGCCGCAGGAACTGAATCTTCTGATCGAATGCCGCCGGCACGCCACCGCCTTCCTTGTATCGCCAGTGCGCCGCGACACCGAGTTCGGCATGACGATGCATGTCGTGTGAGCGAATCTGCACTTCGAGCGTTTTTCCCTCGGGTCCGACGACGGCGGTATGCAGTGACTGGTAATTGTTCTCTTTCGGGTTGGCGATGTAGTCGTCAAACTCGCCTGGGATATACGACCAGAGGTTATGAACCACACCGAGTGCGGCGTAGCAGTCGCCGATATCATCAACCAGGATACGCACGGCGCGAATGTCATAAAGCGACTCGATGCCACGGTCCTTGCGCTGCATCTTGCGCCAAATGGAGTAGATGTGTTTCGGGCGCCCGGAAATTGTAGCCTCGATTCGTTGCGTGCGAAGCTCTCGCTTCAGCGTCTCCTGCACCTCGTCGAGGAATCCCTCACGTTCGGTACGCTTCTCCTTGAGCGTCCGCGCAATATCGAGGTAGGTGTCGGGATCAAGGTAGCGGAAGGCAAGGTCCTCGAGCTCCCATTTTAATTGCCAGACACCCAGCCGGTTGGCGAGCGAGGCATAGATTTCGCGCGCTTCGAGCGCCAGCGCCTGTTGCACTTCTCGCGATGCTGTTTTCGCCTGCCGGAGCCGAAACAGCTGCTCGGCAATTCGCACAAGTACCAGGCGCACGTCGGACACGACGGCAAGGAGCATTTTGCGCAGTGCCTCGGATTGCTGCACGGCCAGCGCCTCACCCGGCTGCCAGTCGTCCGGCAACGAGAACTGGTTCAGCTGTTCCAAACCTATAATGAATCGAGATATATCCTTTAACGGATTGTTTTGTAATGAGTTACGTCCAAGGAGATTCTCCCTGTGCAGCGGATACACATGCACTGCCGCGAGCAGTTCTTGCGGTAGCCCAAGCGGGGCAACGATCTCGGCAATTTGACGCCCCTCGTCGATGGCGCTCTTCAAGCGGTCTTGTTCCGGCAAACTGCCGAGAAAGCTTTGCACCGTGCCAACGACGTCATCCGCGTCACTGCGTTCAGTAAGATTTTCTAGGTCTGTCACGGCGATTCGCAGGAAGTCTCAGGTGTGCCTGTCGCGTTAATACCCGTTATCATACGCGCAGTTTCGTTGGGCACGAAAAGCAGGGCAGCATGGCAGGACATAGTAAGTGGGCGAACATCCAGCATCGCAAGGGCGCCCAGGATAAGAAGCGCGGCAAGTTATTTACGAAGTTGATTCGTGAGATCACTATTGCGGCGAAGATGGGCGGCAGCGATCTGGACGCCAATCCGCGGCTGCGCCTCGCGGTCGACAAGGCCAAAGCGCAGAGCATGCCCAAGGACAATATCGAGCGAGCCATCAAGCGCGGCGCCGGCGAAACGGAGGGCGCGGACTACCTGGAGATAAGCTACGAAGGTTACGGACCGGGCGGCACCGCGGTCATGGTGCATTGCCTGACAGATAACAGGAATCGGACGGTCGCCGACGTACGCCACGCGTTCACCAAGTTCGGTGGCAACCTGGGCGCTGACGGGTCCGTCAATTACCTGTTCAACCAGGTCGGGCAGCTGCTGTTTCCTACAGGCAGTGATGAGGATGCTGTCATGGAGGCGGCGATTGAAGCGGGAGCCGAGGACATCATTGTCGACGCCGACGGATCCATCGAGGTTCTTACTGATCCCGGCGAGTTCGAAAAGGTTCGTGACGCGGTGCGCAAGGCCGGTCTTAAAGCCGAGAGCGCCGAGGTGACCATGCGCGCGTCGACCAACGCGACGCTCGAGGTTAAGGAGGCAGGTTCCATGGTAAAGATGCTCGACATGCTCGAGGATCTCGATGATGTGCAGGACGTCTATAGCAACGCCGATATCGGTGAAGACGTCCTGGCGCAGCTCGAAGACAGCAGTTGACCGAAAAGCAACGCATACTCGGTATCGATCCAGGCTCGCGCCTGACGGGCTTCGGCGTGCTCGACTTCAAGGGCGACATGCCGACCTACGTGGCCAGCGGCACCGTGCAGAGTCATGGACGGTGCTTTCGCGGACCGGCTGCGGCAGATCTTCGACTCGGTCAGCGGAATCGTCCTCGAGTTCCAGCCCGACATCGTCGTGATCGAGAGTGTCTTCATGCACAAAAATGCCGGCAGCGCCTTGAAGCTCGGCCACGCGCGTTCGGCCGCGATATGTGCCACATTCGAGCACAACGTCGAAGTGTTTGAGTACGCGCCGCGTGAGATCAAGCAAGCCGTTGTCGGCACCGGTGCGGCAACCAAAGAGCAGGTGCAACACATGGTCGTCTCGATTCTGAAACTCGGCGGCACCCCTGCGCCAGATGCTGCCGATGCGCTTGCAGCAGCCTTGTGCCACGGTAACCAGCGGCGCATTCACGCGCGGCTGGGCACCGGCAACGCGATTGCGGGTCAACGATGATCGGATCCTTGCGCGGACGTTTGCTCTCGAAACAGGCGCCGCAAATCGTCATTGAGTGCAATGGTATCGGTTACGAGGTCGAGACACCGATGTCGACATTCCTTGATCTGCCAGCGGCCGGCTCCGAATTGTTTCTCCACACGCACTTGGTGGTGCGCGAGGACGCTCAGATCCTTTACGGGTTCGCCAGCGACGACGAGCGCCTGCTTTTCCGAACGCTTCTCAAAGTCAATCGGGTCGGCGCAAAAATGGCTTTGGGGATTCTGTCAGCAATGACAGCCAGCGACTTTAGACGTTGTGTCGAGTACGAAGATACGACAACACTTTCCAAGATCCCCGGTGTCGGCAAGAAAACGGCCGAGAGGTTGATCGTTGAAATGCGCGACAGAATCGACAAGGTCGTGCCCGCGACAGCAGGGGCAGCGCCGCTGACCGGGGAGGCCAGCGCGCGCAGCGAGGCTCACGATGCCCTGGTAGCGCTGGGCTACAAGGCGAAAGAGGTCAATAAGCTGATCAGCAAACTGAATACCGACGACAAATCCGCCGAGGACATCATTCGGCACGCATTAAAACAGGCGGCCCGATAAATGGCCGGCGTAGAACATGATCGTCTGACCAGTGCCGAGCCTGCGCCCGAGGATAAGGCGTTTGATCGGGCTATACGGCCGAAGACGCTCAACGACTACGGCGGGCAACCCGACGTGAAGAAGCAGATGGAGGTTTTCATCGAGGCTGCCCGTCGACGCAGCGAAGCGCTGGATCACGTCCTGATCTTCGGGCCACCCGGGTTGGGGAAGACGACGCTTGCGCACATTGTTGCCAACGAGATGGACGTCAACCTGCGCCACACCTCGGGGCCCGTGCTTGAACGTCCCGGCGACCTCGCGGCGCTGCTGACCAACCTGGAACCCAATGACGTGTTGTTCATTGATGAAATCCATCGGCTCAGCCCGGTCGTCGAGGAAGTGCTTTATCCAGCGATGGAGGATTTTCAGCTCGACATCATGATCGGCGAGGGCCCGGCCGCGCGCTCCATCAAACTCGACGTACCGCCGTTCACGCTGGTTGGCGCGACGACGCGCGCAGGATTGCTGACCTCACCGTTACGTGATCGCTTCGGTATTGTGCAGCGCCTGGAGTTCTACTCGAGCAACGATCTCGAGGCCATCGTCCACCGCTCGGCCCGAATTTTGAACCTGCCCATTGAAGACAAAGGCGCGACGGCGATTGCCACGCGCTCGCGCGGGACGCCACGTATTGCCAATCGCCTGCTGCGCCGGGTGCGAGACTTCGCCGAAGTCGAAGGCGATGGCGTCGTAACAGGTAAGGTCGCGGAAGGCGCGATGAATGTTCTGCAGGTAGATCCACATGGCTTTGATGCGATGGACCGGCGCTTGCTGCTGACGATCATCGAGAAATTCGACGGTGGCCCCGTCGGTATCGAAAGCCTGGCAGCAGCCATCGGCGAGGAACGCGGCAATATTGAAGATGTCGTTGAGCCTTTCCTGATCCAGCAGGGATTCATGATGCGAACCGCGCGGGGCAGGGTAGCGACCAGGAATGCGTATTTGCACTTCGGACTCACGCCACCGACGACGTCTGCCAACCAGGAGTTGCCGTTTGACCTCACGTGACGATAGACCCTTTGAGTGGCCGGTCCGGGTTTATTACGAGGACACCGACGCGCAGGGGGTTGTTTACTATGCCAACTACTTTCGATTCCTCGAGCGTGCGCGCACCGAATGGCTGCGATCGCTCGGCGTTGACATGGTCGGGCTCATGGACAATGAACGGCGTATCTTCGTCGTGGCCGAGGTGCAGGCGCGCTTTCTTGCGCCCGCACGGCTCAGTGAGCAGCTGATCGTGACCGCACGGCTCAAGAAGCTGACGAGAGTCTCATTCGACATCGAACAGAATGATCTATCGCGACAGCGTCGACGGCGAAATACTCATTGCATCCAATGTGAAAGCCGCGTATCTGGACGCTGATACGATGCGGCCGAAACGAATTCCACCTTCCTTATTTGGGGAACTGAGAACATGACTGGAGATATGTCCGTAATCGGACTCTTGCTGGAAGCGAGCATACCGGTGCAGGTAGTGATACTGCTGCTGGTCATTGCGTCACTGGTGTCTTGGACCATTATTTTCACCAAGCGCCGACTGTTGCGGCGAACGACACATGCCTCGGACGAGTTCGAGGCGGCGTTCTGGTCGGGCGGTGACCTGAATACGCTCTACAGTAGCGCGACGCGAGCGAAAGGTGGCAATGTCGGCATGTCGAGCATCTTCGAGGCCGGTTTCCGGGAATTCAATCGCGCGCTGCAGGCTGGCGGCAGCAGCACCGACAAGATCATCGAAGAGTGCCGGCGCGCCATGCGCGTCGCTCAGATGCGCGAAG
>CAWJCA010000052.1:0-61481 GCA_963841165.1 uncultured Gammaproteobacteria bacterium
GTAGGGCGGAAGGGTATCCTCGCGTCTCGCGCCGATAACGACGAATAACAACGAAACGCCATGGCCAAGCCGCAGCAACCCGACGATACGACGCACTTCGGATACCAGTCTGTTTCGGCAGACGAGAAAGCCGACCTGGTCCGCGACGTGTTCGATTCGGTCGCCAGCCGTTACGACATCATGAACGACCTGATGTCGGCCGGCTTGCACCGGCTCTGGAAGCGCTTCACGGTCGACCAGGCGGCGCTCAGGCCGGGCAATGTGGTGCTCGATCTCGCTGGCGGCACCGGCGACCTGGCGCGTGCGTTTTCCGGCAAAGTCGGCAAAGACGGCCATGTCATCCTGGCCGACATTAACGCCGCCATGCTGCGCCAGGGCCGCGCGCGCCTCGTTGACGCCGGCGTCGCGGGCAATCTCTCGATCGCCCAGGTCGACGCGGAGAACCTGCCGTTTGCCGATCGCACGTTCGACTGCATCAGCATCGCTTTCGGTCTCAGAAACGTCACCGACAAGATGGCTGCACTGCGCTCGATGTACCGGACGCTAAAACCGGGCGGCAAAGCCATGATCCTGGAGTTTTCCGAACCCAACAAAGCCATCAAGCCCGCCTACGACCTTTATTCGTTCAAGGTGCTTCCGGTACTCGGCCAGCTCATTGCCAGGGACGCGGACAGTTACCAGTACCTCGCCGAATCCATCCGCATGCATCCTGACCAGGAAACGCTCAAGGCCATGATGGAAGAAGCCGGTTTCGAGCGCTGTCGTTACGACAACCTCGCGGCCGGCATCGTTGCTTTGCACATCGGCTACCGGATCTGATTCGCGATGAACCCGCTCGAAACCGCACTGCTGCCGGTCGCCAATGTTTTGAATCGCAACATTCGCGCAACGACACCGGCACGCGAACTCTGCGAGAAACTCGCGGGCACGATCGTCGCTGTCCGTGTGCGGGATACGGCCCTTGCGACCTGGTTCATCGTGCACGAAGAGCACCTCGAGATAGTTACAGACACCGACCTGGAACCCGACATCCTGATTTGTGGCTCGCTGTTTGCGCTGGCCCGTATGGCTGGCGTCCCGGGTGCCAGCGCAATTCGTGATGGATCGCTCGAATTTACGGGCGACCCGATACTGGCCCAGGAATTCCAGCAGCTCCTTACCTATGCCAGGCCCGATATCGAAGAAGAACTGTCGGGCTTCGTCGGCGACGTCGCCGCACATCGTATCGGCGAAATCGCCCGGGGCGTCGGCAACTGGAGTCGCGAAGCACGCTCTACGATGGGTGCAAATATTCGCGAGTATCTGCAGGAGGAAAGTCGCGATCTGCCCAGCCGCTACGAAGTGGATCGTTTCGCGGCCAATGTCAACGCATTGCGAGACGACGTTGATCGACTCGAAGCGCGCATCAAGCGCCTGGAGTACGACTGATGGCTCGCGCGCGCACCATCATTCGCATGCTCACGATCCAGCGCGTGCTCGTTAAGTACAGCCTCGATGACATCATCAAGGAAACCCACCTGTTACGACCGCTGCGCTTCCTGTTCTACCTGGCGCCGCGGCGTCGTGACCGCTCCGCGCCCATCGGCGAACGCATTCGGCTGGCACTCGAGGAACTCGGCCCGATTTTCGTCAAGTTCGGCCAGGCCATTTCCACCCGACGAGATTTGCTGCCACCCGACATCGCCGACGAACTGGCCAAACTCCAGGACGCCGTGCCGCCGTTTCCGGCCGAGCAGGCAATTGCCATATTGAACGAGGCATACGAGCGGAACGTTGACGACGTCTTCGACCGCTTCGACGTCGAACCGCTGGCGGCGGCCTCGATTGCCCAGGTTCACACGGCGAAGCTGCATGACGGCGGCGAAGTCATCGTCAAGGTATTGCGACCCGGCGTACAGGAGCAGATCGAACGGGATCTCGAGGTACTTCGAATGCTCGCGGGCCTTGCTGACCGCTACTGGGAACACGGCAAGCGGTTGAAACCCCTCGAGGTCGTTAACGAGTATGAGCACACTATTCTCGATGAACTCGACCTGATGCGCGAAGCCGCAAATTCGGCACAACTCAAGCACAACTTCGAGGGTTCCGACATGCTCTATGTGCCGGACGTTCACTGGGACTATTGCCGCCCCGAGGTGCTGGTCCAGGAACGAATTTACGGCACGCCGGTAAGCGACATGGATGCACTGCGTGCGGCGGGAACCAACATCCAGGTACTCGCCGAAAACGGCGTGGAGATTTTTTTCACCCAGGTCTTCCGCCACAACTTTTTTCATGCCGACATGCATCCGGGCAATATCTTTGTCATTACGACCGATCCGGAGCGGCCCAAGTACGCGGCCGTGGACTTCGGCATCGTCGGAACCCTGAGCCCCGAAGACCAGCGCTATCTTGCCGAGAATTTTCTCGCGTTTTTCGATCGTGACTATCATCGAATCGCCAAGCTGCACCTGGACTCCGGTTGGGTGCCGGCAGGCACTCGCGTCGACCAGCTGGAAACCGCCGTAAGAACCGTGTGCGAACCAATATTCAACAAGCCGCTCGCCGAGATTTCGTTCGCACAGGTGTTGATGCGCCTGTTCCGCGTGGCACAGCGCTTCAATGTCGAGGTACAGCCGCAGCTGATCCTGCTGCACAAGACGCTGTTCAATATCGAAGGCCTGGGCCGCGAAATGTATCCGCAGCTGGATCTTTGGAAAACCGCGCACCCGGTACTCAAGCAATGGATGAGCGAGCAGGTCGGCGGGCGAGCTTTGTTGAAGGACGTTCGCGACAACCTGCCGCAGCTCAGGGACGCGATGCGCGAGCTCCCTGCCATCCTGCGCCAGCTCGGTGAGCAGGCGTCGGAAGGCAATATTCGCCTCAACCTGCAGTCGCCCGAGCTCGGCGAGATTCAAAAACAGCTCGGTGAGCAGCGACGCCAGCGTTACTGGCTTGCCGTGGCGGCAACCGGCGCCATCGCGGGAACCCTCGTGCTTACCTTGGGCACTCTGCCCTGGCTGGGCGGGTCACTGCTGGCGGCCGCGGCGCTCGCCGGTATCGCCGCGCGACCGTAAAAGCGTTTCCCGGCTGAAAAAACCCTGAAAAACGATAGGTAATAGCCGAATTCAGGGCATTCCCCGATAAGTGTAATCCACCGCCCTTTTTAGGGCCGAAACTGACAAATGTCAGTGATGCTTTTCGCTGTCAATCGTAAGCTTCTGTTCAATGCCGGTGGTCCGTCCCAGTGTTTTTTGAGCAACCCCCGGTCTCTTGAAAAACCCAAGAAGAATTTAGGAGTAATGCCATGAGACAGTTCAACGTTTTGTTCAGGTGGGGTTGGACATTCCTGGTAGTTGTTACCCTCGGCCTCGCCGGTTGTGACGGCGACGATGGTGCGGCCGGTGCCGCGGGTGCAACAGGTCCTCAAGGGCCGATCGGACCGACGGGTCGATCCGGCACCGGTTCCGGACTCCGTTACTGCGGCCGTTGAGATGGCCAAAGCGGAGTCTTGCGCTGTATGTCACGACGGCGTCGGTGATTTCCACCAGTGCTCTCTACGACAAGTACGTGGATGCAAGCGCCTTCGAGATGACCATTACCGGCGCCACAGTGGTTGATGGAGCGGCGGCAGGTACATTCGATGCCACTCTCAATGTGACGATTCTCAAGAACGGTGTGCCGTTTACGGATCTCGACACGCTGTTCCCGCTAGCCGCTCTTGACCCGCCCGAAGCCCAGGCTCAGTTCATCGTCGTCCAGTATGACAGCGTGAATGACCAGTACCTGAACGGACGCCAGTATTTCAATGACGGTGTCACGATGGTCACGCCGGGCAACTACGAGTTATTGGCGACTGGCATATCCTTCGACCCGAGGGTCAGTGACGGCCAATACTATGGCTATATCGCCGAAACGCCTCTGTTTACAAAACTCGGCGAAATAGGCGGCGAAATTGCCACCGGCAGTCACGTCGACTTGTACGATGACATTGCGAACGCGGCATTGCCCTTTGGCGCTGCCGGCACCGACTATGTATCTGCCGCCAATGTTGGAGGCTGTGTGAAATGCCACGGCGAGCCGTACCTGAAACACGGCTTCCGGGCCGCCGAAGTGGCCGGTCTGCCCGACTTTGCCGCCTGCAAGTCCTGCCACTACACGGGCCGCAATGGCTTCCTTTCGAGCTTGCAGTACCAGGTCGACGACCCGCTTAACTGGGCAACGGGTGTAGCAGCGCCAGCGGGCCTCTACACCTACGAAGGTTCCATCATGAACGACACGCACATGTCGCACGCGATGGAGTTCCCGTATCCGCAGTCGATGGCCAACTGCTCGACCTGCCACGGCACTCTGTTGGATGATCTAGGGGTTGCGATCCCAGGCACAGACAAGCTGGCGCAGGTCCTGGACGACGCCAATTTTACGGCCGGAGACCTGCAAGAGCTGCCACGCCGTACGGGTATCGGTGCGTGGCCGAAGACCTATGACGCGGCAGGCAATGAGGTTCTGGATGACGGCGACTCGATCGAAGAAGAGTACTACCAGGGTAACAGGCCGCCGCCATTCGAGTACCTGTGGAAGCAGGTAGGCATGTTGACCTCCATCAGACCGTGCTGGCGAGTGCGACTCCGGATTGCAGCACGGACTGCCACGGTCGGCGGCTTCGCGCCTCCGTTCAGCGCGTACCACACGGGCTATGACTCGTCGATCTACGACGCCACCGGAACGAAGTATGCCGATCTGTATACCGTTGCGATCGATCTCGATCACGCGTGCGGTACGCCGACGGCGAGTACGCTGACGATCGATTTCAGTTCGAATGATCCGGCCATCGTTCCCGAGGTGCTGGTTTCCTTCTACGGCTGGGACAGCAAGAACTTCATCGTCCCGTCGCACGCCCGGGATGGCAGCGAACGGTGTCCGAGCCGAAGAGGGAACGGTTGCAGGTTCGAATTCGAGCCCGGTGACACCAATCCGCTGTTCTCGGAGTTCGCAGAGAGCGTCGCCGGTGACTGGACGTGACGCTCGAATCTGGCCGCATTGCAGGCAATCGAAACCGATGACATCCTGACGCTGATCGCGAATCGGCGACGTCAAGAAGGCTGAAATTACGATAACGCCAAAGCTGACCCTGGCCGGCGAAAGACGTCGTTCTCAAGGCCGTCGACGCAGACCTTTAACCTGCAAGACGGCATGGTCGTCGCTGACTACTTCAAGGGTGCCAACTCGACGGTAGAAATCACGAAGTGCAACGTCTGCCACGATGCGCTGGCCAGCAGCTTCCATGACGGCAGCGGCAGGGCCGGTGACGGTATCGAGGTCTGCAAGAACTGCCACAACCCGACATTCGCTGGCAGTCACGTCGAGATGGCATCACGCTCGATCGATTCCTACGTGCACGCGATCCACTCGTTCCAGGACTTCGATGTGGGCGACACGTTCGAGACCTTCGATCCCGTGCTCGCGAAGCGCTATGATCAGCACATCAACCACGTGTTCCCGAACTTCACGATCAGGAACTGTGAGGCTTGCCACAGGGATGGCACCTACAACGTGCCGGATCAGTCGCAAGTCGATGCCTGGCCTGTTGTCGGCGTCCGACTGACTGTTGCAACCTGGTATGAGCTCGTGAGGCAATCGGCCTCGCCCTTGAAGATCCGTCCGGCAGGAACATCGGTACGGTGCCGGAAGCTGTAACCGGTCCGGCCTCTAGGGCCTGCGGCGGCTGTCACAGGGCTCGCCTGATCAGAGACGATGCTGGCCGGTGACCTTGCCGCATTCAACGCGCATACCGAGGCATTCGGTACCTTGTCGAAAACGATTCGAGAGCCGACGGATGACCCCGCTGACGAGATCCTGTTCGGCATCATCGACAAGATCATGAGCATGTTCCAGTAAAGGTAGTTAGTCTCACTTTTAGGGCGCCCCTTGCGGGCGCCCTTTTTTATGCGTCGGATTTCATAACGAAGCCGAGCTCGCGACCCGTCTCGGAAATCGCGAATATCTGGTATGTATATCCAGCCACCCGTTTCGAGCACCTCGCGCTCGACGTCCGTCTTCAGCCACAGTTCCTTGCCACTGATGCGTTTGATGAAACGCTTGACGGGCCAGAACCAAGGCTGGCGCTTCATCCATCCGGATGTTCTCACGATGACTCCAGGTCCGATTACAAATTGACTCAGTCGGCGTTACTATGCCACACAGGGGTGCGGTAGCGGCCCGACAGACAGTTCGGACAGTGAAGCCCATGTTACGAGGCCTTGCAAGATTGATACTGCGCGTCGGCGGCTGGACGGCCGTGGGCGAGATGCCGGATGTACCGAAAGCGGTCATCATCGCTGCACCGCACACCTCGAACTGGGACGGCTTCTGGGCACTGGTTTACAAGGTATCCATCGGCGGCGAGATACATTTCTTTGCCAAACACTCACTGTTCTGGTTTCCGCTGAGCACGTTGCTCAGGGCGCTCGGAGCCATCGAGCTCGATCGCGAGCGTGCGGGCTCGGCCGTGCGCCAGGCGATCGACATGTTCAAGGAGCAGGACAGCTTTTTCTTCGGTCTTTCGCCTGAAGGAACGCGCAGCAAAAAACGCGGCTGGAAGACCGGCTTTTATCGAATTGCCGAAGGTGCGAACGTTCCTATTTACCTCGGCTTTTTCGACTACAAGCACAAGCGCCTCGGCATCGGACAACGATTTGACCTGACCGGCGACCAGGACGCCGATCTCAGGTTCTTCCAGGATTATTACGCCAGATTTCGAAGGTCGCTGGCCGGAGAAAACCACCCCGGTCGAGTTTGTCGACAGGTCATGATCGCAACGAGCAACAACAAGCCGGCACCGCACAATCCGAAGTTTCGTGCGTCGCGCCGGCAGGCTGACGCCGTCGCAGCAGCGCGCCCTCGAGGAGCTATGGCCGTCCTACGGCGTCGACTTCAGTCCCGACGTGCTCGTCTTCGATACTCTCTTTGGCCGCAACGCGCCCGTCGTGCTCGAAATCGGTTTCGGCAACGGTGACTCACTCGTGCAGCAGGCGCTGCGAGAACCCAGGGATGAATTTCTTAGGGATAGAAGTGCACGAGCCGGGTGTCGGGCACTGCCTCCTGAAAGCACAGGAAGCCGGCCTGTCGAACCTGAAGCTGATCAAGCACGACGCGATCGAGGTTCTGACCCACCAGGTGCCGTCGGAGTCGTTGCAGCGCATCAACATCTACTTCCCCGACCCGTGGCCGAAAAAACGACATCACAAGCGCCGCATGATCCAACCCGCATTTCTGGAACTGATCCACAGCCGCCTCGAAGCGGATGGCACCCTGCACATCGCAACCGACTGGGCAAATTACGCCGAGCATATCGATGACGTACTCGGGCACTCGGCACTCTTTCTGCTGCGATGAGCGCCGCGAACACGACGGCGACGCGCCATTGGATCGCCCGGGAACCAAATTCGAACGTCGAGGCTTGCGTAAAGGCCATCGGATATGGGACTGGCGCTTCATCCGGGTCAGTAATAACCACTAGTTGCTTGCGCTTCCAGACTGATACTCTATAACTAGTAGTAGGACGCTTTTATTTCGATTGAGGATTCTGCCAAATGGCCTTGCATGATCCCGTCATCGGTCGCTGGTTCAAGAAGCCAGGCGAGACCGTATTCGAAGTCGTCGCAATCGACGAAGACGCCGCCACCGTGGAAATTCAGCTATTCGACGGCACGATCGATGAAATCGACATCGAAACCTGGCCCAAACTCATGTTGATCGAAGTTGCCGCGCCCGAGGACTGGTCGGGGTCGGTGGACATGGATCCGGAAGATTTCGACGGCAAGAACGCAAACGACAAACCCACCGGTTACCAGGATCCGCTCGACTTCCTCGATAAGATCTGACAACACCCACCCACCACCCGACATCTATACCGCGGCGCCGATCGTGGGGGGTGTCTCAGTCGCTCGGACAGCTGCTTCGCAAACTCGCTTTGTGAAACACCCCTCGCACTCGCCGCCGCTGCATCGGTGCGCGACGGGAGCCGCTTGGGGAGTTCCTCGAGCGTCGTGCGTAGCGCAGCGACGCAGGACGCCAAAGCAAGCGGAGCCCGATGTGAGCGAGGCAGGACGCCGAGCGAGCTTAAGCGAGAGGAACTCCCGAAGTGGTGCCCGTCAGGTGTCGTCTACGGGTGGTGACAGGGAGGAGTTACATGCTGGTCGGGCCAGTGACGTAGATGACGCCGTCGCGGATTGAGAGCTCGACGCTGCGCAACGACCCCCCAGATCCCGGCCCCGCAAAACAACGACCCGTGTCGAATCTCGTAGGTCGCGCCGTGTGATGCACAGATGATTGCCGACTTGTCCTTGGTCAGGAACTTGTCGGGCGACCAGTTCAACGGGTGCCCGACATGGGCGCAGAAATTCTGATAGGCATAATACCGCGTCGCCCTGTCGCACGACAAAACCTCGAAAGGGCCAGTCACCCTCGCCGATTTCAAACTCGCGGCATCCCGGATCATCGAGTTCGTCGATTCGGCCGACGGCTATTTCCCGTTCGCTCACACTGCGTCCTCGTTCCACGGCGCTACTTTGAACAGCAGTAACATTCCGGGGACTGCGAACGCCGTGCAAAGCAGGAAGAAGTTCGTCCAGCCCACCTGTTCAACAATCACGCCCGTGACGGCGTTGGCGAACACGCGTGGCACCGATGCGAGCGCTGTAAACAACGCGAGTTGCGTTGCCGCGAAAGCCGGGTTGGTCGAGCGCGCCATAAAGGCGATGAGCGCCGCCGAACCGAGGCCGACTCCGAGATATTCGAATGCCACGGCGACTCCGAGCATCCAGGGGTTGGGCCCCACCTCGGACAACAACGCAAAACCGAGAATACTTACGATTTGCACGACGCCGAACAACCACAGCGCGCGATTAATTGACACCTTCACCATGACGAATCCGCCCACCATGCCGCCGATGATTGCCGCGATCAGTCCCGCCGTCTTTGCAATCGCGCCGATCTGGGTCAATGTGAAGCCGACGTCGATAAAGAACGGGGACTGCAGCGCCGTGGCCATGTTGTCGCCGAGCTTGTAGAGAAACAGGAACGCCAACACCAGCAGCGCCGGCCGGAGGCCTGCCCGACCGATGAAATCCCTGAATGGTTCGATGACGGCGTCGCGCAGGGATTTTGGTGGCGTGGGTTCGGCGATGGCTTCTTTGATGACCAGTGTCAGCACGATACCGACAAGCATGAACAGCGCGATGATGATGAACACGATGTGCCAGTCGAAATGATCCGCGAGAATAAAGCCCAGGGCACCGGGCACGAGACCGGACAGCCGATACGCCTGTACGTGAATCGAGTTGCCGAGGCCCAGCTCGACGTCGGGTAACAGCTCACGCCGGTAGGCATCCAGGACGATGTCCTGGCTTGCACTAAAGAACGCAATCGCCACAGACAGGTACGCAACGGTCCAAAGCGACAGGTCGGGCTTGATGAAGCCCATCAAACCCATCGACAGCAGCAGGGCGACTTGCGTGACCAGCATCCAGCCCCGACGGTGACCCAGGAACGGTAACGTAAAACGGTCCATGACCGGCGACCACAGGAACTTCCAGGTAAAGGGAAACTGCACCAGCGCGAAGAAGCCGATCTCCGCGAGTCCCACGCCTTCGACTCGCAGCCAGCCGGGAACGAGCTGGAACAAGACATACAGAGGCAGTCCGGAGGTAAACCCGGTGAATACGCAGATCAGCATGCGCCGGTTCAGGATGGCTTCTTTGAAAGCTCTCCCGGCGCTTGCGTTGTTCTGCGGTATCAGTCGTCCATTGGACCCAATCGTAATCCATGATCAGCGGCGCGTGATCGGAGAAGCGCTGTTCTTTGTAGATATCGGTCCTCAGCACCTTGTCTTTCAACCCCGGCGTAACGACCTGGTAGTCGATGCGCCATCCCACGTTGTTATCCCAGGCGCGGCCGCGGTTCGACCACCAGGTGTACTGGTGCGGCTCCTGCTCGATGGTTCGAAACGCATCGGCGTATCGATGTTCGCCGAACACCGTGTCCATCCAGGCCCTCTCTTCGGGCAGGAACCCGGAGTTCTTGCGGTTGGCGCGCCAGTTCTTGAGGTCGATCTCCTTGTGCGCGATGTTCCAGTCGCCGCAGATTACGTATTCGGAGCGGCGTCGCCGCAGTTTCCTGAGGTGCTCGGTGAACGTATCCATGCAGCGATACTTGGCCTCCTGCCGTTCCTCGCTCGATGAACCGGATGGCAAGTACAGCGACACGACGTTGATGCCCTCGAGCTGTACCTCGAGGTAGCGACCTTCAGCATCGAACTCCGGGTCGCCGTAACCACGAACAATTTTCTTCGGCTTGTGCCGGCTGTAGACGGCTGTGCCACTGTAGCCCTTCTTCACCGCATCTTCGTAATAGCAGTGGTAGCCCTCGGGCGAAAAAATATCGTCCGTCAATTGATGAGCCTGCGCCTTGGTTTCCTGGATACAAATCACGTCGGCATCCTGTGCCGCCATCCAGTCGAAAAAACCCTTGCGGGCGGCCGCCCGAATGCCGTTGGCATTCAAGCTGATAACGCGAAACAAATCTGATCTCCTGTGTCATACTTCGGTGGGTCGCGGCCATGATACAGAAGACCAATCGAATGCGTGGGTACAAGCGGGAATTCATCGAACTTGCACTGGAGCTGGGTGTATTGCGTTTTGGTGAATTTACACTGAAGTCGGGCCGCATCAGTCCCTATTTCTTCAACGCCGGACTTTTTAATACCGGTTACGCCGCGGCAAAACTCGGTCGCTTCTACGCATCGGCAATTGCCGAATCCCGCGTCCGTTTCGACATGATTTTCGGGCCTGCTTACAAGGGCATTCCGCTGGCTGCGCTCGCCGCCGCGTCGCTCGCCGAACACCACGATATCGACGTGCCCTACTCATTCAATCGTAAAGAGGCCAAGGCACATGGCGAAGGCGGCAGCATCGTTGGCGCCGCGTTGTCAGGTGACGTGCTGATTGTCGACGACGTAATCACCGCGGGCACCGCTGTGCGGGAGGCTTACCAGATTATCTCGTCTGCCGGCGCCCAGATCGCCGGGCTCGTAATTTCACTCGACCGCCAGGAACGCGGCCAGGGGCCTTTTTCGGCCGTTCAGGAACTGAAACAATCGCTCGGAATTCCGGTCATAAGCATCGTCCAACTGGACGATCTGATCAATATTCTGGAAGAATCGAGCGAATATGAGCAGTACCTCGAGCCGGTTCTGAGCTATCGTAAGCAATACGGGGTAGTTTCCTAAGTAGTTGAAAAACATGCCTGATCCGACGGTTTACAAGGGGAGATCAGCGTATTAAGGTGCAATAACGAGAACCAGTCCCGGTCTTGTGTCTTTTTTTGCTGGCATATTGGAATAATGCGGAAGTTAAATCTTACATTTTTGCTGTTGCTGTTGGCGCCGCTCGCGAGTCTCGCGCAGCAGCCGGCCAAGGTCTACAAGTGGGTGGACGAAAACGGCACCTTGCACTACGGCGACAGCATTCCTGCTGAGTACGCCGAGCTTCCGAAAGAGGTTCTCAATGATCACGGCGTGACGGTCGAGAATCTCGAAGGCAAAAAAACGCCTGAACAGATCGAAGCTGAACGTCTCGAGAAGGAACGCGTAGCCGCCATCGAATTGCAACGCCGCGCTGACCAGGCCCTGCTCGCGACCTATCTCTCGGTTGACGAGATTCTCATGCACCGGGATCGCCGCGTAGAACTTTTCCAGGCGCAGTCGCGTGTCACCGAACTCTATCTCAGAAACCTGGAACGCCGGATGCAGAAACTGAGAAACGAGGCATCACATTTTCAGCCGTATAGCCTTGACTCAGACGCGCCGATGATTCCTCACGAGCTCGCCGAAGACATTCGCCTGACTAAAGATATAGTCGTGCGGCACGAACGCAATCTGCAGAAGTTCCAGGCGGACGAACAGCAGATCATTGCACGCTTTGACGGCGATATTTCGCGCTTCAAAACCCTCAAGGGCATCGACTGACGCCGACACACCCTGTCACGCAGTGCCCGAATGACCGAATCCGCCTGAACCCCGGTCGCTTTCGTCAAACTCTTTCACGACCCTGAACTCGACCTGCTCCACCGGGACGAATACCATCTGCGCTATGCGCTCCGCCGGCTGCACATCATAGCTGCCCGAGCCCCGATTCCAGCAGGAAATAAACACCTGTCCCTGGTAGTCGGAGTCGATGAGTCCGGTCAGGTTGCCCAGCACTATTCCATGTTTGTGCCCCAGTCCTGAACGGGGCAGCAATACGGCTGCCAGTGACGGATCGGCGACGTGAATAGCGATGCCGGTCGGTACGAGTACGGTTTCGCCCGGTGCCACGGTGATTGGTTCGTCGATACAGGCCCGCATATCGAGCCCGGCGGAACCGTCAGTGGCGTAGTGCGGAAGGGGAATCGAGTCCCCGACACGCGGATCGAGAATTTTCAGTTCAATAGATCGCAAGTGATTCTGTCCTTCAGTCTTTGTTCGATATGACCGTGAGGCGGGGCTCGGTGTCCGCGCCACGGTTAGCATGAAAGTGTTCTGCTATCAGTTCAACAAGATCTCGGGCGAGATCCGATTTGGCGGCCTTCGGAAAGTCTTTTTTGCCGTTGCTCCAAAGCACGCTGGCTGCGTTATCGTCGCGATCAAATCCGCGATCGTCGCCGACCTGGTTAGCAACGATCATGTTCAGCTTCTTTTTGTTGAGCTTCAAACGCGCATGGTCCTCGACATTTTCAGTCTCCGCAGCAAAGCCAACCGTGAATGGCGGCCTGTCCGACGCGGCGACTGATGCCAGGATGTCCGGGCAAGGAACCAGGTCGATGCGGCTGGTTTCGTTTTTCTTTTTGATTTTCTGCTTTTCCACGGCTGCAGGCCGATAGTCGGCAACAGCCGCAGCTGCGATAAAGATATCCGCGTTCGCGATGTGTTCATGCGTCGCGTCGAACATCTCCTGGGCCGTGTTGACGTAATGCACCTCCATGCCTGGTGGCGCAGGCAAGCTGACCGGGCCACTGATCAACACGACGTTCGCACCTTGCGCCGCTGCGGCGCGGGCAATTGCATAACCCATTTTTCCGGAGCTGCGATTTGTTATGTAGCGCACAGGATCGATCGGTTCGCGCGTCGGTCCTGCTGTCAAGACGACCGTGCTGCCTTCAAGCAATCCTTCGCCGTTGCCAACACTCAGATCGCAAACTGCCGCGGCGATTGTCTCGGGCTCCAGCATGCGACCAGCCCCGGTTTCGCCACAGGCCTGAGATCCCGTTCCGGGCCCGAGAATATGAATGCCGCGACTCTCCAGGATCTCGCGGTTCGACTGCGTCGCAGGGTTGCTCCACATGACATGGTTCATCGCCGGCGCCAGGGCGATCGGTGCTTCCGTTGCAAGACATATCGTCGTGAGCAAGTCCGGCGCGCCGCCGCTGACAATACGGGCCATTACTTCGGCGGTAGCGGGTGCGATCAGCACGACATCGGCCCAGCGCGCCAGCTCGATATGGCTCATGGCGGCTTCGGCTTCCTTGTCCCACAGGTTCGATCGGATGGGCCGGCCCGATACGGCCTGCAGGGCGGTTGCCGTTACAAACTCCCCGGCCGACGCAGTCATGACAATCTGCACGTCCGCGCCACGTTCACGCAGGCGTCGAACCAGGTCGGGCGCCTTGTACGCGGCGATGCCGCCCGTAATGCCAAGAACAATGTTCATTGCTTGATTCTACCGAAACCGGCGATCGCGGCCAGATTGATTCGTTGTAAGCAAATGTCGAAAGCCATGACCATGGAGCCGTGAAGAATGAGACCAGCAAACGACTGAGCGACGCTCAGTTGCTCACGACCCTGATTAGTACCGGCAGCAGCATCTCGGCGGGCGAAGCGGCCGTGCAGCTTCTGCGGCGCTTTGGCAGCCTTCGGGCAGTGCTGCACGCCGACACGGCCGACCTCCTGGCCTGCAACGGTATCGGGCGCGCGCGGCTTGGTGTGCTGCGAGCGCTCCCGGAGCTCGCCTGCCGTTACTACTCGCAATCTCTTCCCAGCGGGGAGACCATTCGCAGCCCATCTGACACGGAGGCTTTTCTGCAGGCTCGCATGCGGCATCTCGATCACGAGCTCTTCTGCTGCCTGTTTCTCGACAACCGGCATCGAGTCCTGGGTTTTGACGAATTGTTCCGCGGCACGATCGACGGAACATCGGTTTACCCCCGCGAGGTCGTCAAGGAAGCCCTCGCCATCAATGCCGCCGCGGTCATTCTCGCCCACAATCACCCTTCCGGCGTCGCCGAACCGAGCCAGGCCGATGAGCGCATCACGAGGCGGCTAAAATCGGCCCTGGACCTGGTCGATATCAGGCTCCTCGACCATCTGATTATCGGCGACGGCAAAGCAACCTCCCTCGCCCGGCGGGGCCTGATCTGAGTGCCGATCTCCGGCCGGCCCGGCCAAGCGCTTGTATTGCA
Organism: uncultured Gammaproteobacteria bacterium; assembly: GCA_963841165.1. Lineage (GTDB taxonomy): Bacteria > Pseudomonadota > Gammaproteobacteria > Steroidobacterales > Woeseiaceae > UBA1847. Next base: position 14,473 of record CAWJCA010000052.1, read on the forward strand.
TCATGGAGACTGGTATAAAGTTCCGCTCTCTGCCCGCCCGTCGCGGGCAACTTTTAATAAAATCAGAGACTTAACGTAATGTCTAAGGTCTGCCAAGTGACTGGGAAGCGGCCGCAGAGCGGCAACAACGTATCCCACGCAAAAAACAGAACCCGCCGTCGCTTTCTGCCGAATCTGCAGAACAAGCGTTTTTGGATCGAATCCGAAAAACGCTACGTGCGTCTGCGTGTGTCGCACAAAGGCCTGCGGATCATCGACAAGCACGGCATCGAGAAAGTCCTGACAGACCTGCGTGCCAGCGGACAGCGCGTTTAATCGCCGGAGGATTCGACTATGCGTGACAAAATCAAGCTCGTTTCCAGCGCCGGTACCGGACACTACTACACGGTGACCAAGAACAAGCGTCTCCATCCTGAAAAGCTGGAGACCAAAAAATACGATCCGACGATTCGGAAGCACGTGATATACAAGGAAGCCAAGATCAAGTAGCAGCCGCTTCTACAGTATTAAAAAAGCCCCGCTCGACGGGGCTTTTTATTAGGGCACAATAACGTATGCCCGAACTACCCGAAGTTGAAACCAGCCGACGTGGCATCGAGCCGCACATCGTCGACACCACCGTCTCGCGCGTCGTCATTCGCGAGCGAAGCCTGCGTTGGCCCGTTGCGAAAGACATAGACCGCAATCTGCCGGGCCAGACCGTTACATCTGTGGGTCGCCGCGCAAAATACCTGTTGATCAACACAGAGAAAGGCTCTGCAATTCTCCATCTCGGCATGTCGGGTAGTGTTTGCATTGTCGACCGTGACACGCCGGCGAGCATCCACGACCACGTCGACATCGAATTTACCTCGGGACTGATGTTGCGCTACCGCGATCCCCGTCGCTTCGGCTCCCTCCACTGGAGCAGAAATCCACTTTCGCACCCACTGCTGAACAAACTTGGACCGGAGCCGCTCGGCGACGAGTTTCACGGCAACTACCTTTGGCAAAAATCACGCGGCCGTAAGGTCAGCATCAAACAGTTCATTATGAATGCCCACATCGTCGTTGGCGTTGGCAACATTTACGCAAGCGAATCACTGTTCATGGCAGGCATCAATCCGCGGCGTGCGGCCGGGCGAATCGCTGCGCATCGCTACGATGCGCTGGCCGATGCGATCAAGGAAGTCCTGAGCAGGGCCATCATGGCCGGCGGCACAACGTTGCGTGATTTTTACGGGGGCGACGGCGAGGCGGGATACTTTCAGCAACAGCTGGAAGCCTACGGCCGCGAAGAAGAGCCCTGCCGACGCTGCAATACGCCGATTACAGCGATCGTTCAGGGGCAGCGCTCAACCTATTACTGCAAAAATTGCCAAACTTGAGTCAGGTGCGTCCGCAGCGCTCCAGCAAGGCCTGCTTTACGTCTGGCGACACAAACTCGGCCACGTCGCCACCCAGGGAGGCAACCTCGCGAACGAGGCTTGAAGAAATGAACGTGTATTTGTCCGTCGGCGTCAAGAATACCGTCTCCACTTCATCGGTCAGGTGGCGGTTCATGTTGGCAAGCTGAAACTCGTACTCGAAATCCGAGACAGCTCGCAGACCGCGGATGATCACGGCAAGGCCATGCTCCCGGGCAAAATCAACCGTGAGGCCTTCGTAGCCGGTGACCTCGATATTCTTGATAGTGGACAACGCTGACTCGGCCAGCTCGACGCGCTCGCCAAAAGTAAACATCGGAGCCTTGGACCCTGGATGGGCCGCGATAGCAACCACGACCTTGTCGTACAGGCGGGCCGCCCTGCGGACGAGGTCCTCGTGTCCGAGGGTGATCGGATCAAACGTGCCGGGATACATTGCGGAGACTTTCATCGATTGCGTCCTGTCAGGTCTTTTGCCGGACCAGCATATAACGGACGTTGCCGGCCGTCTTGTTCTTTAGCGCTTCCCAATCGGCTGGCAGCTCAGGCTCCGCTTTTGATCGCGCCTGCTCAATATAGATATGAGCATCGTTTGCCAGCATTTTTCGCTCAGCCAGCAGTCTACACACTTCGTCGATCATGTCGGCTGCAAACGGCGGGTCCAGAAACACCAGGTCAAAACGTTCGGCATTCTCGCCATGAAGATAGTCCAGCGCGTCCATTTGCCGGACGACCGCCCCTTCCGCGCCCAGGGTCTTGATGTTGGCGTTCAGCGCGCTAACGGCCGGCATCGAATTTTCCACGAAAACTGTACTGCCCGCGCCGCGCGACAATGCTTCCAGTCCCAGCGCGCCGGTTCCCGCAAACAGGTCCAGGCAACGGGCACCGTGGATCCGCGGCTCGAGCCAGTTGAAAAGGGTCTCGCGAATCCGCTCGGAGGTCGGCCGCAAGCCCGGGACGTCCGCGATATCCAACAGACGACTGCGCCAGTTTCCCGCTACAATACGCAGCCGTCCCGGCCGGGGTTTGTTCATTTTTCGTCGCTTGGCCATGGTCTTCCTGCTGCAGGAACTAACAACGTATATCCATGTTTGCTAAAAAAGAAAAGCCCGAGAAGCGCGAAGGCTTCATCAAGCGCCTTCGCGCACGCCTCAATCGCGGTGACAGCTGGCTAACCTACGATCTCGCGAACCTGGCGCCAGGCGGCAAGATCGACGAAGGCGTTCTCGACGAACTTGAGTCCTTGCTGGTCATGGCGGACGTCGGCGTTGAAACGACCGAGCGCATTATTGCCGACCTGCAAAAAAGCCTCGCGCGCAAGGAGCTGAAAGACGTCGAGGCACTACAGAGCGGCTTGCGAAAATCACTGTGCGATATCCTCGCCCCTGTCGAGGTGCCGCTGTCTATACGGCCGACTGACGGCCCGTTCGTAATACTGATGGTCGGCGTCAATGGCGCAGGAAAAACCACGACCATCGGCAAAATGGCGCGCCGGTTCAAGGATGACGGCTATTCAGTAATGCTCGCCGCAGGCGACACGTTTCGCGCGGCAGCCGTCGAACAATTACAGGCCTGGGGTGAACGCAACGACGTGGCGGTGATTTCGCAGCAAGCAGGCGCCGATCCTGCAGCCGTCATTTTCGATGCATGGGACGCGGCGCGCGCACGGGACATCGATGTGCTGCTGGCCGACACCGCCGGCCGCTTGCAGAGTCAGCAGGGACTGATGGACGAACTGGCCAAGGTCAAACGTGTTCTCGGACGTCGTGACGAGACAGCTCCGCATGAAGTCATGCTGGTACTCGACGCAAGCCAGGGTCAGAACGCGCTCGTGCAGGCGCAGAAATTCCACGACGCGCTGGGCCTGACAGGCATCACCGTGACGAAGTTGGATGGCAGCGCAAAGGGTGGCATTCTCCTGGCCATTGCCAATACGCTGAAGGTGCCCGTGCGCTTCATCGGCATCGGCGAAGCCGCCGAGGACATGCAACCTTTCTCCGCAGAAGATTTTGTCGACGCGCTACTCGCGTCCGGCAAGCAGGAAGCATAAGCCGACTCCATGATTCGACTCGAGAATGTCACGAAGCGTTACCCCGGAGGGCAGGAGGCTCTTTCGGGCCTGGATCTGTCGGTAGACAAAGGGGAAATGGTTTTCGTTACGGGTCACTCGGGCGCTGGCAAGAGCACACTGCTGCGCCTGATAGCGTTGATCGAACGTCCGACCGGCGGACAGGTAATCGTCGACAATCAAAATACAAGTCGCGTCAAACGCCGCAAAATTCCGGCTTACCGGCGCCAGATGGGCATGGTCTTTCAGGATCACAAGCTGCTCTACGATCGCCCGGTGTTCGACAACGTTGCCTTGCCGCTCATCATCGCAGGTGTCAGTCGCCGGGATGCGGGACGGCGCGTTCGTGCCGCGCTGGACCAGGTGAGCTTGCTGCACAAGGAAAAGCAGAGCCCCGAAACACTGTCTGCCGGTGAACAGCAGCGTGTTGGTATTGCGCGCGCTATCGTGACTCGCCCGAAACTCCTGATTGCCGATGAACCGACCGGTAACCTGGATCCGGAACTGTCGCTCGAAGTCATGCGAATATTTCGCCGCTTCAACGAGGTTGGCGTGACGCTTTTGATTGCGAGCCACGATATTTCGCTGATCGACCGGCTGGGCTGTCGTCGCATCGCGCTGGAAGAAGGCCGCCTTCAACAGGAGGTCGATCCATGGCAATGACCCGCAACGCTGACGCGGTCGCGCCGGTTCGATCTTCCGGGCCGCTATCGATCTGGGTAACCCGGCACGCCAGTACGGCCATCGGCTCGCTGGGTCGATTAGCACGCCAGCCGTTTGCAAGCCTCATGATTATTCTCGTGATTGCCGTGACGCTGGCATTGCCGGCAGCGATCAATCTCGTCGTCAAGAATGCAATGTCGGTTAGCGACAGTTGGGATAACGCGCTCGACTTTTCCGTTTTTCTGAAGCGGGAAGTTTCGTTAACAGAAGCCGAAGCGCTTACGACGATTGATCGGGCAACGTGCCGACATCGAAACGGTTGAGCTCATTTCGGCAGAGGACGCCCTTGCAGAATTCAAACGGCAGTCGGGCTTTGCGGCAGCACTCGATCAGCTGCCCGACAATCCGCTGCCGCATACATTGGTTGTTCGGCCGAGTGCCGGCAATACGAGTGCATCACTGATCCTGTTGCAGGAAGAAATTGGCAACCTGCCGGAATCGGATTACGTCCAGGTTGACACCGAATGGGTGCAACGCTTCCACGCGATTCTGGATATCGTGAGACAAGCTATTTCAATTGGCGCCGCGCTGCTGGCCGTAGCGATCGTCGTTATCATCGCGAACACTATTCGCCTGGACATTGAAAACCGTCGCGAAGAAATCGAAGTGACAAAACTGATTGGCGCGACCAACGCTTTCGTTCGACGCCCGTTTCTGTGGACGGGCTTCTGGTACGGCCTGCTTGGCGGGCTGCTGGCACTGGCCCTGGTCCATTACGGCCTGTTCATGCTGGAAGGCCCGGTCGCAAAGCTGTCAGGGCTCTATCAGAGCAATATTGCCGTCGTATCCCTGGACCTCAGAGAGGGGGCCGTGATTATCGGCATCGGCGTCTTCCTCGGGCTTTTCGCGTCCTGGTTTACGGCCGCGCGACACATGCGGCGCATTGAACCGCGCTAGTCCTATTGCCGCACATCTGGCCATCGGTCACTCCATAAGCTGTTGTTTTTATTGTTACAAATAATTTCCTTCAGAATGAACTCAACGCGCTGTTAGCACTCTAATGCGGCGAGTGCTAAAATTATGTCCCAACATGGAGGTAGTTAATGACGGACGCTATTGCGAAGTTTAATCGTGACCTGGTACTGGCAGGACCGGTAGGCAGCCTTGATGCCTATATCCAGGCCGTTGGTACGATTCCTGTGCTGTCCAAAGAGGACGAACAGGCGCTGGCCACCCGTTTCCGCGAGGAAGAAGACCTCGACGCGGCGCGTGACCTGGTCATGGCGCATCTGCGATTTGTTGTTCACATCGCCAAGAGCTACACGGGCTACGGTCTGCCCCTGAACGATCTGATTCAGGAAGGTAACGTTGGCCTGATGAAAGCCGTCAAGCGCTTCGATCCCAGTTACGACGTGCGTCTCGTGTCCTTTGCTGTCCACTGGATTCGCGCGGAAATACACGAGTTTGTTCTCAAGAACTGGCGCATCGTGAAAGTTGCTACGACCAAGGCGCAGCGCAAACTGTTTTTCAACCTTCGCAGGGCAAAGAAGAGCCTTGCCTGGTTGTCCGCCGCCGAGACCACGGCGGTCGCCAATGACCTCGGCGTCAGTGAGAAGGAAGTCACCGAGATGGAGAAGCGCCTGCACTCGCGCGATGCCATTTTCGATCCAACTCCCGGATGCTGACGACGATCGCAATTTCACGCCGGCCGCTTATTTGCCGAGCCCGGATGCTGACCCTGCGACGCTTGTCGAGACGGCCGACTGGAATACGGACGCAACGGATCGCATGACCTCCGCGCTCAAGATTCTCGACGACAGGTCGCGCCGCATTCTCGAGCAGCGCTGGCTCAGCGAGGAAAAGATGACGCTACACGAGCTTGCCGCGGAATATGGCATTTCAGCAGAACGTATTCGGCAGATTGAGACAAATGCCATCAAGAAACTCAGAAATGCGATGGTGATTTAGTCAACAGTGAATGTCTGACAAAAAGGCCGCTCGATGAGCGGCCTTTTTTTTGGCTTTCCACGGCCTCATCGATAGTCTCGCCGTCGGTAGCGCACATAGCCTCCATCTTCGACACCTAAAGGATCATGGTGCGTCCAGTGCACAAGGCCGCCCAGGTCATTCCATTCGAACATGCCCCGAATGTGCACACGGTCACCCATACCGACCGGCACACGTTTGGCGAGATCGATATTGTGTGCAATAAGCAGCGTTACGCGGTTGCCGATATCGATAATGAAGCGCTGGTGGCGCGAGCCATCGTCGTCATCCGATAAGAGTCGACTGACGAAGCCCTTGACCTCGATCCAGGTTCCCGTGTCGCGCTTAACGAATGGTCGAATCAATTGGCGCCTCTAACAAAAAACGCGGCAAGCCATCCCTGGCCGCCGCGTCTGTTTTAAGCTTCGGGCGTACTAGCCGGCGGTTACCGGCACCATCGTGATTTCGACACGACGGTTGACCTGGCGACCGTCTGGCGTGTTGTTATCCGCAACGGGTCGCAGCTCGCCCATACCGACCGTGATCAGTCGTTGCGAATTGACACCCTGTGCCTGCAGGTAGGTCGAAACCGAGCCAGCTCGACGTTCCGACAAACTCTGGTTGTACGACTCGGAACCCGTGTTGTCGGTATGACCCGCAACCTCGACTACAGTCTTGTCGAACTCCTTGAGCACCTTGCCGACGGAGTTCAGTACGTCAAAGAACGCCGGACTCAAATCCGAACTGTTCGTCGCAAACGTGACGTTGCCGGGCATATTGAGGGTAATGTTGTCGCCCATGCGTGTAACGCTGACGCCCGTGCCTTCGAGTTCAGCACGAAGCTTGGCTTCCTGGCGATCCTGGTAGTTGCCGATAGCACCACCGGCCAACGCGCCGACGCCCGCACCAATCAACGCACGCTGCCGTCGCTCGACTGCGTCATCACCGGAAATAAGACCGACAACTGCGCCAGCCGCTGCGCCAATCAGCGCACCTTTGGTGGCTTTGCTGGTTTTCTCTTCCCGCGTATACGGGTCCAATGTTTCACAGGCACTCGCGAAGACGGCAAATACCGTCATTGCGAGGATAATCTTATGAGACCTGGTAATCATGTTCTTTCCTCTTGCCTACAGTAAATGGTGTGCATTGTAGCCGCAATCTACCTGAACACAGACTTAATTGAATCGTTTATGTTCAGTTATTTCAACAAGGATGCCAGGACTGTGGACCACGTCACAGGACACCTCCTGTGACGTGTAGAATGACGGGCCGCCGAGCGAGATTCCCCATGAGCGAAACCGACAACTGGCTGCTGCGCTACGAGCAAAACCACAGCGACCTCAATAATCCATGGGTTTACTGGGCCGCCGTGCCGATGGTCGTTACCGGTACGGTCGGGCTTCTGTGGGCCCTGCCCGTGCCGGCGGAATTCTACGAGATTTCTCCCCTGCTCAATTGGGGCAGTGCTTTTCTGATGGCGGCAACCATCTACTACTTCATTATTTCCCTGTCGATCGCCATCGGCATGCTGCCGTTCCTGCTGGGTCTCGCCACGCTGCAACTCTGGTTGACGGCCTCCAGTTACCCGGCACTTGGCGTGTCCATCGGCCTCGTGGTCGCCGGCACCGTAGGGCTGGCCATGGGCCGTCGAGGTGCAGGAGGCCTTCGCGCCATTCTTGAGGACCTGCAGCTCATGATGATCGGTCCGGCGTGGTTGCTGTCGGTCATCTACCGACGATTCGGTATCCCGTACTAGGGTCATGTCCCAGGATGGGTGCCACTGTAAGCTACTTGGTCTAAAATCAACGCCCCAGTACACCCAGGACAGCAGCCGTGAGCGCGCAACAACTCGATCCTCTCGACCTTTACGACGTTCGTTCCGAACTGAGCGAAGACGAAATCATGGTGAAGGACACCGTCGCACGATTCGTCGACGACAAGGTGATCCCGCTAATGCGTGAAGCGTTCGAGCAACACGTTTTTCCCGAACACCTGGTCGGCGAAGTCGCGGAGCTGGGGCTGCTCGGCACGTCAATTGACGGCTACGATTGTGCCGGCCTGAACAGCGTCAGCTACGGCCTGATTTGCCAGGAACTCGAACGCGGCGACAGCGCTCTCAGGAGTTTCGTTTCCGTGCAGAGCAGCCTCGTGATGTTCCCGATTCATGCCTACGGGTCCGAGGAACAAAAGCAGCGCTGGCTACCGGCGATGGCACGCGGCGAAGCGATCGGCTGCTTTGGCTTGACCGAAGCACATGGTGGCTCGGATCCGAGCAACATGAAGACCCAGGCAAAGCGCGACGGCGACGACTGGATACTGAACGGTTCCAAAATGTGGATTACCAATGCAACGATCGCAGATGCAGCCGTTGTCTGGGCGATGACGGACGATGGTGTGAAAGGATTCATCGTCGAGAAAGGCATGCCTGGATATGAAACGCAGGAGATCGAGAACAAGTTTTCCCTGAGAGCATCGGTAACGGGCGCGCTGTTCTTCAACGACGTCCGCCTTCCTGCCGCCAACCTGTTGCCCGGCATCTCGGGCATGAAGGGCCCGCTCAGCTGTCTGACCCAGGCGCGCTATGGTATTACCTGGGGCGTCATCGGCGCTGCACAAGCCTGTCTTGACGAAGCGATCAAGTACACACAGGACCGTATTCTCTTCAACCGCCCGGTGTCCCACACACAGGCGATGCAGATTCGCCTGGCGGATATGAGTCGTCGCATCACGACGGCGCAATTGCTGTCACTGCGGCTCGGTCGCATCAAGGACAAGGGCCAGCTCAAACCGACGCAGGTGTCGCTCGCGAAATGGAATAACTGTCGCGCGGCACTCGATATTGCACGTGACGCCCGGGATATCCTTGGCGGCGCCGGCATCAGTGCCGAGTACGTGCCGATTCGTCATATGCTGAATCTCGAAAGCGTCATCACCTACGAAGGAACCGAGACGGTTCACCAGCTCGTCGTCGGCAAGGAATTGACAGGCACGAACGCGTTCTGATGAGCGCGGTTTGAACGATCGTCTTCCGCAGCACCGCGACATGTGGCGCATCGCGGCGCCAATGATCCTGTCCAATGTATCGGTACCACTGCTGGGAATGGTCGATACCGGCGTTACCGGGCATCTCGACAGTCCCGTCTACCTGGGCGCCGTCGCCATCGGCGCGATGATTTTCAGCTTCCTGTACACGGGCATGAATTTCCTGCGCATGGGTACGACGGGGATTACGGCGCAGAGTTTTGGTGCGGACGACAATGATGGCCTTCGTGTATCGCTCGGCCAGGCATTCATCGTTGCGCTGGTGATCGCGTTCGCGTTGATCGCGCTACAGCGTCCGCTTGGAACGCTCGCGATGCATTTGCTCGGCCCCGACGTCGAAACAGAGGCCTATGCGATCGAGTATTTTTCGATTCGAATATGGAGCGCGCCGGGCACGCTTGCCAACTTCGCACTGATCGGCTGGTTTATCGGACTGCAAAACGCCCGCGTCCCGCTGTTCATCTTCCTGACGATCAACATCACCAATATCGTCCTCGATTTGATCTTCGTCCTCGTCTTCGGCATGAAAGTTGATGGCGTCGCGTTGGCCTCTGTCTTTGCGGAGTATTCGGGACTCGTGGTCGGCGGCGCGTTCGCACTGTCAGCGCTTCGAAAACGCTCGGGGCATTGGCCGATTGCGCGGCTGATCAACGTCTCCGCTTACAAAGCGTTTTTCTCCGTAAATGCCAACCTGTTCATACGAACAATGGCACTGATATTCACGCTCGGTTTCGTTACCGCACAGGGAGCACGCCTCGGTGGGCTGATCCTCGCCGCCAACGCGGTACTCATGAACTTCCAGAACCTGACATCGTTCGGCCTCGACGGCCTGGCACACGCGGCAGAGGCAATGGTCGGCAAAGCGATAGGGCAAGAACGCCGCGATGCGCTCGAGGAATCCGTTCGACTCACGCTCAAATGGTCGCTGATATTCTCCCTTGGGTTCACGGTAGTCTATCTCGTCGCCGGGCCATTCATCATCGGCATCCTGACCGACCTGCCCGACGTTCGCGAAACAGCTGTTCGTTATCTGCCCTGGATGATTGCATCACCGCTCGTCTCGGTCTGGTGCTTTCTCTATGATGGCGTGTACGTCGGCGCAACACGCGCGAAGGAGATGCGCAACATCATGCTTGCTTCCACACTCGTCATCTTTCTCCCGGCCTGGTACCTGTTGCAGCCGCTGGGTAACGATGGATTATGGCTCGCTTTTCTTGTGTTCATGGCGGCCCGCGGCGTTGGCATGCATATTGGCTACCGGAGAACGGTACTTCCGTTGGTGTCTTTGAAGCATGAACAGCGATAACAAGGCTTTTTTCTCAGTCCGCGATGCCGAGTGGTTTGTCGGCAATGATGGTGCACGCGGACCGTGGTCGGCAGGCGCCTGCCATGCCGGGCCCGTAACCGGATTGATAGTACGTGCGCTGGAGCTGGCCGTGACTGACAAGCAGCTCGTACGAATCACAACCGATTATGCCCGACCAATCCCGATGTCAGGATTTCGTATCGGCACGAAAGTCACTCGAAGCGGGCGCGCTGCTGCAACGGCTAGCGCCACGCTGACGGACGCGGATGGCAAGGTCTGTGCAACGGCAACGAGTCTTCACCTCATAAAATCGGATTTGGGAAACCTGCCGACTACGCGCGTTCAGGGACCCTCGAGAAAAGACGCCACACCCGGTGTGTTTGTCGTCGAAAGCGCTCACCACGAATTGCCCTTTTTTCGGGACGCGATCGAGGTTGCTTACCCTCCGGGCGAATCGAACGCGCCGGGTCCGACGACGCTCTGGATGCGTACCCCGCCGTTGCTCGACAATGAGACCCCGTCACCGTTTCAAAGCATCTGTCCGTTGGCAGACTGCGGCAACGGTACGTCGAGAAACGCAGAGCTGACTGACGCGACGTTCGTAAATCCCGACCTCACCATCGTCTTGCACCGGCTACCCGAATCGGAATGGCTTGCGTCCAGCGCCGTTTCATTTTGGGAGCCAAGCGGTATCGGGCTCTCTCGGGCAATGTTGTTCGATGAGAAGGGACCCGTGGGATCCGCGTTACAAACCCTGCTTATTCAGCCCATCGACTGACTGGTCGAAAGCTCGGACAAGCGGTGCGCATTGGACTTCGCCCAGTAATAGCCAATGATCCCCGAGACAATGTTCGCCACGGCGTAAGCGGCAAAGATGCCGGTAATGCCGAAGTAGCGCATGCCGATCATGGCCAGCGGTACGTACAGTACGACTATCCGCGTAACGCTGATGATGACACCCGGCATCGGATTTCCAAGGCCGTTGAACGCGGCGTTCACGACCATGACGATGCCGTACGCACCATAGCTGATCGGTGCTATCCACAGGAATTGTCGCGTAACGCTGACGACCGCCTCGCTGTCGCTGAACAGGGTTGGCAGGAAACCCGACAACAGTGCGAGGATGACCGCAACGACCAGACCGCTCGAAATACAGAAGCGGGCACACAGGCGCAGCGACAGCTGAATCCTGTCCTCTTTACCGGCGCTCAGGTTCTGCCCGACAAACGGACCGATAACGGCCGAGAGCGCGTAGTAAAGCACGAGTACGAGTGACTCGATGCGACTTGCAACACCGAAGCCTGCAACAGCCTCCGGTCCATAACGTGCAATCATCGCCGTGATCACGGCGAGGCCGACCGGCACGATGGCATTCGTTCCGGCAGCAGGCAGTCCGACATGCAGTATGTCGCCCCACGACTTTTTGAGTTCAGCGAGCTCCGGTTTCTTGAACGTGACCATGTCGAGCTTGTGCAGCAGCAGGTACAGCGTGCCAAAGAAAATCGTTCCTCTTGCAAGCAGCCCTGCCGTGGCCGCACCGTTGAGCCCCATGGCTGGAATGGGCCCGAACCCGAAGATAAATATGGGATCGAGAATGACATTCAAAATAGCGCCCGCGATCATCAGCTTGCTCGGCAAGCGCGTATCACCGGTCGCTCGCATGCTGCTCATGCCGACCATGCCAACCACGACGAAGGACACCCCGCTGTAAAGGATGATCATGAAACTCCGGATCATCGGAATCATGTCTTCCGGGGCGCCGAGTAAACGGAACAGCGGCTCGATGGTCAGGATGCCGATCACACAGACCGATGCCGTGATCAGGAAAGACAGAATCAGGCTGTCCGTCACCAGTCGTTTCGCCCGGCTATGATCTTCGGCGCCGATCGCTCGAGCGACAACCGACGAGGTGCCGGCACCCAGGCCGATGGCGACACTGGTGACGATCATTAGAATTGGAAAGCCAAAGCTGTACGCCGCCAGAGCGCGATCGCCAACGCGACCAAGGAACCATGCGTCGATGAAGGACTGGCCCATCATCGTCGTGATCCCGAGCAACATTGGCAAGGCCATGTCGACAAGATGACGGCCCACCGGCCCATGGGTAAGTCTGGCTTTCTGGGGTTGCATTGTGGCCCGATAGGCTATGATGAAAAAAGACGAATACAGGTAATGGGGATGAAACACAAGACTGAAATACTGATCGACGCGGATCGTTCAATCGTGTGGCGACTCTTCGACGATCCGAACAGAATGATGGAGTGGCAACCTAACTTGAAGTCGTTTACGCACAAGTCCGGCACGCCAGGACAGCCCGACGCCACCTCCGAACTCGTCTACGATGAGAATGGCCGTGACGTTGTGATGACCGAAACCATCACGGCGCGGCGCGAGCCTGACTTCCTGGGCGGCACCTACGAATCGCAGTGGGGCACAGTTATTATCTTCAACCATTTCGAAGAAACCGACGATGGCAAGACGCACTGGATCGTCAACACAAACTATAAATTCAAGGGCTTCATGAGAATCATGGCGTTCTTCATGCGTAAGTCGATTTGTGACCGCACAGATACGGACTTGAATCGCTTCAAACTATTGGTCGAGACTGAGGCCGCCGGCGAGCCATCATGAGCTGGAAGAAACTTTCATCGCGCACGGTTTACGAAAATGGCTGGATGGAGGTGCGCGAAGACCACGTCATCAATCCCGGCGGTGGCCGTAATGACTACGGTTACGTGCATTTCAAGAACGTGGCTGTCGCGATCATCGCGCTCGACGACGCCAACAATACATGGCTGGTCGGACAGGACCGGTACACGCTGGGAGAATATTCCTGGGAGCTGCCCATGGGTGGGGCGCCGCTTGACGAGCCGCCGCTCATGGCTGCGAAGCGCGAGCTCGAAGAGGAAACCGGCATTCGTGCCGCGCACTGGAAAGAGCTCATGCGCCTGCACACCAGCAATTCGATCACGGATGAACTCGGCTTCGCCTACGTTGCCACCGACCTGTCGTTTGGCGACACGAAATTCGAGGAGACCGAAGACCTCGCGATCCGCAAGCTGCCGCTCGCGGACGCCGTGCAAATGGTGGTTGACGGAGAGATCACCGATGCAATCTGCGCAGCCGCGCTGCTGCGCATTCACGCCGTCAAAACAGCATCTTCGCCGTGACGATGTAGCGCAGCGGACCGCCCGGTTCACGCGCTTCGAACGGATAACAGGTAACGAGCGTCAGCATCGCCGCATCCGTATCCAGCACCAGGCCGCCTTTACGGGAGTCGACGACATGCGTGCCAAGGACTTTGTACACGTGCTTTTGGCCCTTGGCCGACTCGATGCTCAGCAACTCGCCTTTCTGGACGCCCCTCAGGAATCTGAAGTGCGTGTCCCGATGCCCTGCGATAACGGCATTCCCGATTTCGCCGGGCATTGCACTGGCACTGAGATGGCCGGGTCCGAATGCGAGGGTTCGGCCAGACCCTCCTGCGAGGACGATCAGGTCGACCTCCCGCGACGTTGAGCGCAATCGCGCCACCGGCCAGGTATCGGCCCAGGGCCAGGGCGCCGGACGCTCGATGTCTCTGCCGGCACGCAGCCAGGCCCTCTGCATGAGCTCCTGGGCCAGCCAGGCTTTGGCAGGAATGTAGGCGCCTGTCCCCAGTTGCCAGAAGCCGAGACAAAGCAGGCAAGCCACGAGCCAGCGCCCCGCGAGGCTATACCGGACGCACATGATGCGCACGCCGACCGACCTGCAGCGCTGCAAACAGCAGCAGTGCCACAAGCAGGCAGGCAGCCCCGGTCAAGCGCAGCATCGGCGCATTGGTGGCCGTCGCAGGGAAACCGAATATCGCATTCATGCTTTGACCGTATGGCATCAGGTTAGGCACCTGTTCACTCGACAGTGGATCGCTCGCCGGACGCACCGGCGTCTTGTCTACGGCGACGAGGCTGGTGTACTTGCTGACCAGGTGATGCGCGAGTGCCGTTTCTACAATTGCCGCACGTAGCTCGGCGGCGTCTCCGCCTCGACGTTCTGTTTCCATGAGCTCCGCGATCCTCGCTCGCGCCCAAAGCGCACCTATCCCCTCGCTTTGTTCGGCTGACTGCAGTGATAACGTCTTCGACCAGCCGCCTGTCACGAAATTGCCGCTGATCCTGACCGTGTCGCTCGCTTGAAACTCGCCAGATGCCCTGACCTTTACGGTGACGGGTTCGCCAAGATAGAGGTCCGGAATCGTTTGCGGATAGCTGTCCATGACAACACTGCTGGGCCATTGAACGGCAATGTCGGTAACCTGCGGATGCTCGAGCTTACGGAACAAGCCTTCCATTTTTTCACGCACCTCGTGCAGGGCGCTTATGAACGTGTACGATCCCCGGCCCGCTTCCGCCGCTTTGCGCATGAACCAGCTGTTCGGAGCCGAGCCGATGCCGACCGTGAACAGACGCGCATTGCCGAGCTTCTCTTCGATCATCGAAAACATCTCGTCTTCGTAGCCGACGCTGCCGTCTGTGACGAACACGATCTGGCGCAGGTGTGTTTCTTCAGTCTTGCTGCTCAGCGCCATGTCCAGGGCCGGGCGCATCTCGGTGCCACCGTTAGCCTGCAACTTCTGCACGAAATTCAGTGCATTGGCAATGTTCGATGGGCTTGCCGCAACGCTTGCCGGGTAAAGCGCCTTCGTGGACGAGTTGAATTCGATAACGTTGAAACGATCGTTCGCCTGCAGGCTTTTTAGCGCAAGATGCACGGCGCGCTTTGCTTCGGCAATGGAAACGCCATGCATGGACCCCGACGTGTCGATGATCACGATCATCTCGCGGGGCATCATGACCGGCGGCGCCTCGTCCTGGTCCGGCGGCATGACCATCAACAGGTAATGTGGTTGGCCCTCGATCGTTTCTGTGAAGACCATTGCCCTCGGCGCAGCCGACGGCACCGGCTGCCAGTCCAGCTCGAAGTCATGGTCCATGTCCACCTGCCCGGCGCTGAGCGTCACGCGGTAGTGGCCATTGTTTTCGGCAACGCTGACCGGATGGTAGCGGCTCGCGACCGTCGCAAGCGGCACGCCTGCATTGACGTCGGCTGTCAGCGTCAGCTTGTGACCGCGTGAATTCGACACCATGGGCGGCGTAACGAGGGACGCGTCCGGAACCCGATCAGTATCGTGCGACCAGCCGCTGCCGACTTTGTCCGCCAGCGGCTGTCCGCTGATGTAACGGGGCGTCAGGGTCATCGGGAATCGAATGCTGAAGCGGCCATTTTCGTAGCGAATGTCTTCCAGGTATTCGATTTCGACGACCACGCGTTCGCCGGGTGCGACATTTGCCACTGACGTTGTAAACAGGTTGGGGCGTTGCTGCTGGACGAGGCTGGCCTTTTTGCCGGCCTGTTTGGCTTGTTCATAGGTTTTTTTCGCATGTTCCTTCTCCTGAATTTCGCCCTCGATAAAACGATCGCCGATATGGAGCCGCATACGATCAACGGCAGAGTTTTCCGGAAGTGGAAAGACGTAGATGCCCTCGACCCATTCGGATCCTTCGTTGTGGAATTCCTGCCGCACCGAGACGCGTGCAACCAGCCCGCTGATTTGCATGTCGACGTCGGTGTTCATGAGCGTCGCTGTCGCATAGCCCTGTTCCATTCGCCACAACAGGCTGCCGGACTGCGCCTGTCCGGGCGTCGGCTCGCTGGCGAATGCCGGGATAGGCCCGATCAACAGCAGCAAGATCAATCGCGCTGTCCACGCACGGATTTCGTTTTTGCTTCGTTTCATTGCGGCCTCCCTTTGGCGTCCACACTATTGCAACCCCGCAAAACGCCGGTCTGCCGTCAACGACATGGCAATGCACCGGCGTAATGTGGCAAATTGTGGCCAGTGGCAACGGGAGGCCAATGTGGCGAAACGGATAGCAATCGTTGAGGACGAAGCAGCGATTCGGGATAACTACGCGGCGGCGTTTCGCCGCGAGGGCTATGCCGTGGATACCTATGATGCGCGCGCGCCGGCGCTCAATGCCTTCGAGACCCGACTGCCGGACCTGGTCGTCATCGACATAAACCTCGAAGACGATGTCGAAGGTGGATTCGAGCTGTGTCGTGAACTTCGGGCGCGCGCGGCGGATCTGCCCATCATTTTCCTGACAGCGCGCGACAGCGAGTTCGACGCGGTATCAGGACTACGGCTCGGTGCAGACGATTACCTGACCAAGGACATCAGCCTGCCGCACCTTATGGCCCGGATTGCCGCCCTGTTCCGGCGACTCGACGCCCTGCAGAAACCGCAGGCTGCCGCGAGCCGCATCACCCGCGGTGACCTTGTCATCGATACCGAACGCATGACCATACACTGGCAAGAACAGCCCGTTGGACTGACGCTGACAGAATTCTGGCTGGTGCACGCGCTTGCACGGTACCCGGGCCACGTAAAGAACCGGCAACAGTTGATGGATGCTGCGCAAGCCGTCCTCGATGACAACACGATTACGTCGCACGTGAAACGCATCCGTCGCAAGTTTCTGACTGTTGACGCCAGCTTTGACGCCATCGAAACAGTCTACGGTATGGGCTACCGCTGGCTGTCCGACTAGCAAGCGCCCGGCGATGAACCTCAGGCGTCAACTGCTACTTGTCAGCCTTTTGACGCTGATGCTTCCCTGGGCCGGTTGCGAGTTCATTCGTGAAACGGAATCTGCTCTGCGAACCGGTCAGCAACAAATGCTGGCGGCGACCGCCCGTGCGCTCGCCAACTCCATGGCTCAGTACGGCGAGGAATTCCCGAGGCAGGATGCGAGATTCAGTACGAATGACCAGCTGTACATACACGAACTCGCAATGCGCCCGGAGATTGACGGCTACTTCGATGATTGGCCGCTGCGCCCCGAATCCCTCGAGTCCATGCGCGGCGTGGACGGCCCGGTCCTGTTCGCCGTTGGCTCATTCGGTCAGACGATTTACGTCTATGTCGAAGTCAGCGACCGCAATGTCATCTACATGACATCACAGTCTCTTGTCCTGGATGACGGGTCCCGGCATGCCGATCGCGTGAACCTGATCAGCAGCAATCCGCCCTACCTCGAGGAGACGATCGCTTTTGCCGCCGAAGCGCCTGGCAAGATTCTCAGCTACAAACAAAACGCGTACGGCATCGCTCCTGAACCCACGATCACGGCGCACTGGCAGGACATTCCAGGCGGATATCGGCTCGAAGCAGGCATCCCGGCCGCACTCCTCGGAACGCATTTGGGCCTCGTAATTAACAACACCGACGACGCGAGTCGGCCGGGCACGCGAAGCAGCAGCTTTGCGGGACTAATGCCGGGACCGACGGCGCGCCTGTCACCCGACATCGACACGATTGCAGCCCGGCTCGTGCAGCCGGGCATGCGGCTCCTGGTGACCGACGCCAGGGGCTGGCGTATCGCGGCCGTGGGCGAATTGAGTGACGATTCCACCGCCAATGCACGCCCCGGCTTTACCCGACGGCTTTACGACCTGCTGGTCGAATCCGGCAAAGAGGCGGCATTCGCAGAACCCGACCCACTCGGACGCGAACAGCAGAGCTACGTTGCCACGGCGCTGCAGGGCCGTGAGATGGCAAGCTGGTTTCGCAGCGACAAGAGTGGCAAGGCCATTGTCGCGGTCGCCGCACCGATTAAGGCGGGTGCCGGCACGCTCGGTGCGGTCGTCTTGCAGCAAGACACAGATGCCATTCTGAGCCTGACGAATGAGGGGCTGGCCCGTCTTATTAATCTGACCTTGATCGCAACGCTGCTTGTCGCAGGTACTTTACTGGGTTACGCAACCTGGTTGTCACGCCGTATTCGCCACCTGTCTGTAGCGGCCGAGGCAGCCCTCGACAACGAGGCCCTGCAATCTTCATTGCCCAGTGCGCTTGCGAGCGATGAAATCGGCGATCTCTCCCGCAGCTTTTCGAGCGTGTTGCGACAACTCGGCGACTACAACGAGTACCTTAAATCGCTGGCGTCGAAGCTCTCGCACGAACTGCGTACACCACTGGCTATTGTTACCTCGTCTCTTGAGAACCTGGAACATGAACCACTCAGCGAAGCTGGTGTGGGTTACACGGCGCGCGCACGTGACGGCGCGGACCGGTTACGGCGAATTTTGAGCGCCATGAGCGAAGCCAATCGAGTTGAAGAACTGATGGCCAATGTCGAACCTGAACCGTTCGATTTCCGTCAGGTCCTCGAATCGACTGTCACTGCTTATCGTGATGTTTACAAGGAGCGATCGTTCGAACTCGACTGCGACCTGGCGAGCGTGAACACGACGGGTTCACCCGAATTGCTTATCCAGATGCTCGACAAACTGATCGACAATGCCGTTGACTTCAGTAACAAGGACGACACAATTACAATTCGACTGCTTGCAAAAGAAGACGAGCTCGAAGTATCGGTCACTAACCCGGGGCCGCCGTTGCCGGAGCGAATGCGAACCCAGATGTTTGATCCGATGGTTTCCATGCGTTCGGGGGACAATGCACGTCATCTTGGCCTGGGCTTGTATGTTGCCCGCCTGATTGCTGCCGGACATGGCGGCCGCATCGACGCCGATAACGTCGACGGAGGCGTCATATTCCGGGTCCTGTTACCGATAAAGACGAAAAGATAAAGAGGAACAAACATGGCAACACGACATTGCTGCGCGCTCGGTATTCCCTTGCTCTTACTTGGGCTTTTTTATTTCCGTGCCCGCAACCGCAGAGCTGCGGCCTGTCAAGGTCTGGCACTGCACAATCGCAGCGCCGGATCCGGGTTCCGAATCCGAAGGTCCGCCTGACAGGGCGATCACACTGTACGAATACAGGTCGCCCGAGAATTGCCTGGATGACGCGCTACCGCCAGATGGCACACATGTATGCCGCGGCGGATTATACGAAAGACGGGGTTACCGAGACGCTGTGGCGCGCCAGGAATAACCGCGATTACTGCCGGCCCCGTGCCGAAGCTCTCGTACAAGACCTTGTTACTGCCGGGTTTTTCTGCAGGACCCTCGACGTCGAGGGGTGTGAAGGGCCAGCGGACAGCCAAGGCGACGCTTCGCCCGTAGTTGATGCTCAGCCCGTACCGGAAGCTGAGCTTGTGGGTGAAGCTGAGCCCGCACACGAAGCTGAAGCCTCACCGGCTGCGGAGCCGGCTGCAAGCACAAGCACGATCAAGACCAAGGCCACGAGCGTAATTCGAAATACCAGGCCGATTGACAAGACGGCCAGTCGCGAAAAGCAGTTGCTTACGTTTTTCAATGGTTTGTTTGACACGTCACTGGCCAAGGCCATGACAAAAGCAGCGATTCCCGACGACTTTGACGTGCTTGACGGAAGCACGCTTTCAACCGACAACGGTGAGACCCTTCGTTTTACGAAAGGTACTCATGCATGGGAGACCCAGAGAGATGTAGGAGTACTGGTTATCAATGCCGATTTCCAACACGGAACGTCCTTCAATGATGTTTTTTTCGGCTTTGCGTTTAATAGAAGTGGTTCGCCCAATGAGCCGGATCGACATCAATTTCGCTACCTGGGTGTTGTAAGTCCGGAGACTTCGAGCGAAGTAATCTACGCAGGCGAAGATAAGATCATCATCTCATCAAAATGGTATGCCGAGTCCAGCGACTGTTACTCGTCCCGAACCACGGACGAATATCAATGGTCGGACTCAGTCTACGGTACGTTGCAAATGCGCACGATCAGCGCCGACGATAATCCGGATTGCACGGAGAGATAAGGACCGAGACACATTCGGTTATCTTGTAATTTCCGCTTTCATCCAAAGCGGTCATTCGAATGTCCCTCAGACTAGCAATGCGACAGGCCGCTAACGGCCAGAAGCGGACATCCAGTGTGACCAGAGACGGCGACGTATGCGAGTCTTGTTCTTTGGGCTCGACAAAAATACCTTCACCACAATCGTGAAGATCAGTCGCGGCAGCGCATCGTCCGGGGATCGGGAAGACCCATTGCCGCTGCACGCGCTTGCTGCCGTGGGTCATCCGCAATGAGCTCAAAGCCGGGCCACCATCCCAGCAGCGCCAGATACCAGGGCACCCGCTGCCGTTCTACCTCCGCTATCCAATGCAGGGCGGACTCGCTGTCACCCATTCGCGCATAAATCACCGCGAGCGGTAACTCCGTGCCGGGGTATTGCTCCAGTGCTACCGCAACTTCGCGCGCCTTGTCTTCAAGACCTGCGGCTGCGTAGGTCGTCCCTATCTCCCACGCCCAGCCCGGCTTTTCCGCGAGGTGACCATGCGCGTCGATGGCCTCGTCAAATTCCCCGAGTTCGGCATAGGTCACCCCCAGCGTCACCCACCCGATCGGGTGTTCCGGATCCAGCCTGATGGCCTCCCTGGCCAGGCTTATGGCTTTCTCGTACTGGCACGCGTCGCGGTATTGGTCCGCGAGCCAACCGACCAGGAACGGGGATAACGGGTCGAGCTCTCGGGTGCGATCGCCTTCGAGCAAGGATTCTTCTTCTCGCTCGGGTCCGAGTATCTCGTATAACCAGGCGAGGTGGTAATGCGCTTCGGTCAGGCTTGGGTTGAGCTTGATGGCGCGCTTGAACGCCCGTTCCGCACTTTTATGGTCCCACTCGTAGTAGATGCGGTACATACCCAGCGCCAGGTGTGCCTGGGCCAGCTCCGGGTCCAGCTGCAGGGCCTTATCAGCCGCCAATTTGGCCTTGGGATAGGCGTCGCCGGGAAACGGGGAGTGCCCGAGGATTGCATAGCCGTAGGCTACCCCGGCATGGGCCAATGCACTGGTCGGGTCCTGCCGCACGACCTCCTCGAGGATCTCTATCCCGCGACGGTCAGCCTCCGGCGTTTCCTGGCGGAACTGGTACATCCCTTTCAGGTACGCACGGTAAGTGTCTGGCCGGACAGGGTTAGCCTTGGCCAGGGCGGCTTCTTCACGGGGCGTCAACCGGACTTCGATGACATCGGCAATTGTTCGCGCCACTTCATTTTGCAGGGCAATGATATCGACCACATCGCGTTCGAATGTCTCGGCCCACAGGTGCAGGTCCGATGCGGCATCAATCAGCTGCACAATGACCCGCACACGGTCACCGTCCATCAGCACCGACCCTTCGAGCAACTTCGCCACACCCAGTCGGCGTCCGATTTCGGGCACCGAGAGCTTGGGGTCAACCCTCAGGGCGGACGTGCGTGAAGTGACCATTAGCGCTGTGATCTTGGACAGGCTGGTGATCAGCGCGTCGTGAATGCCCGCTGCGAAATACGTGTCATCCGGATTCGGGGAGAGGCTTTCCAGTGGCAGGACGGCGATGGAGTTGGGGTCAATTACCCGGGTGGTCGGCGCCCGCCCGGTTTCGGTTTGGACTTCGATCAGGCGCTGCCCTACCCCAAACAAGGTGGCCAGCATGACCACGGCCAGAGCCGCCAGGATGCCGTAATCGATGCGCGTGAGCGAGCGGACCGCCGCGACATCTTCGTGTGCAGCCGGCGTGCGCCGGATACCTGAGGTGGTGACATCGTATTTCCAGCTGAACAACACCGCGATGGGGAAGCCGATCAGTACGGCCATCCACACATAGCGAATTGCGCCCTCCGGAATATTAAATGCGGGAAATGTCTCGCTGGCGACCTGCACCACAACCCAGGCGGCCACGATATAGATCGCGGTCATGCGGAATACGCGACGACGCCTCAACTCCGTCAACAGATCCTTCAGCTTGCTCAAAGCAGTCTACTTCGCTGGGATTGTAAACCTGATCAAACGTCGCGGCGGACGCAAGGGCCCGTGCCTTCGCGTCCCTGACTTTGGTCAGGCTTGCCTTTATCGAACGTAACTAAGATTTATGCGCTGATAGGAGAATCACGTCAATTCTGGAATGTACTTAACGTCCGCTTTGGGTCATATACCAGCCGTTTAGTGTATCAAAGGGTGAACGACTGCTTACGGCCAGAAGCGGCCGTTGAATATTCACAATTTGTCCACCAAGTTTTTCGGTGCCTTCAACTCCCACGAATATCGTAGCAGGTCCTTAACTTCGTCGGAGTTTGCTTGCGATAGCCGAAGGCGAACACCGACGACCTTCTTGCCCCACCACAATTTTTCGCAAAATTCGGGATACATTGATGTCGCAAGTTCACGTCGTTGCTCGTCGACGAAAATATGTAAGTGGGTCTCTTCCGGCGGTACGGTAGCGAAAATTTTGCCTCGTATTCGAAATGAGTTGGCCTTGAAGTGCGGCTCTTCATTTGAATCTGGCAATGAAAGGGCGTAATCCCGTGCCTCTTCAATTCTCATTCTTTGCTATTCCGAAAGTTGGCGCGTTGTTTCCGGTCGGCCAATCCTGCGATTAGTGTTTGTTTGGTAAAAAGCACACCCATTTGCGCAGCAAATTTCCAGCATCTGCTTCGGGTCATAAGCCGTCGTTCGCTAGTTTATCACCCGACCGGCCGTTTACGGCCAGAAGGAGACGTTCGCAAGCCTGCTGATTGCGGCCAGCGGGCCTAGCTTTCGTCGGCCGCAAGCTCTGGTTGAATTACACCACCGGTTAGCAGAACCGGAACCCTAAATCCCGGAGAATCGGTCTGATTTTCACGACAGAAAGCCACAAGGTAGTAGTACTGATTGCGATGGATGTGACGGGTAAGGTCAACGCCACAAACGACAAAGTCTTTTGGGTCTTCTCCGATTGCTTCTAGCGCCGGTCGCGCTAGGTCTACCGCTTCACTTGGCGGCATTGCTGATTCTATTGTGTCTGCCTCGCTCAGGTCGTCGGAGTCAACACCCGCTTCATACCGTCGACCATCTATGTAGCCATAGTGGGTAACCTCATGGCCGCCGAAAGCACCGATTATTCTCTCGGGAACAGATTGACTCGATGAGTGTTCACCGCAAGCAGCAAGCAGGTTCGCAGCGGCAACAATCAACAGCGCTTTTGTGTGAAGCTTCAAAATAGTGGGTTTCTTCGCTGGTTTACATTCGTCAGCTTTGGAACAGTAGCGGTCGATCGCTAGCTTATCACTCGACCGGCTGGTTCCGGCCAAAAGCAGTCGGTCGCCAGAAATCCTACGCACCGACAATTCAGGTCGTTCTCAGGTAGTCCTCACAGAGTCTGCTCAGCATGGTTAGAGTTGTGCGTACGAAAATAAACGCCTGCATCAAGCCTTCTAGCTTCGAACGGGACTTGAATGGAAATCTCTAGATTCGTCGAGGTGATTATGGCCGAGCGATGGTTCGAGCCAATATCAAGTAGGTCAGATATATCTTTTGGCTCAAAAGGTAAGACAACAGTTACAGTAAGGTGCTTCGTGTCGTAGAGCTCTTGTAAGCGCACTGGGTATCCTTCCCATTCAACACTCAGATCTGGCCAGTTGATTTGCCCAAAATCGGGATTCATGTGAATCCCACCCTCTTCTGTCCAATGCCACCCCTCAGGTGGTCCGGCACCAGCGGTTCCCAGACCGTCTTTTTCAGGTATGTGTTCCAGCTCGAAAACTAGCCTAAACCCCTCTTGCGTTTCGAATATCTTCACTGGATCGTTCTGCGCCAGAAAAAGTACTCCAGCTGTTGTTACGAGAACTATGGTCCCGACAATAGCGATTTCAGATTTGGTAGCGGTTTGGCTGCCTGCCGCACCGTGATACCACACCAATACAGCGGTTATCATTCCACCACCGAACGCAGTGATGACTGCTGAATCAAGAAGGAACCTGCTTAATCCGTAGTTGACGACAGCAAACTCGACTACCTGTAACAGGCCCCAGGCCGCTGCCGCATAGATAGCCAGCGCCTTGAGAACTGCTTTCCCAGTAGTAGCAAGTCCTGTCGGCAATTTCATTGCTACAATGACCTCCGTCAGTTTGGCGCGCCGAATAATGGGTGTCCGCTTTGGATCAGTAGCAGTCGCTCACGATTCTAGCACCTGGGTGGCTGCTTCCGGCCACAAGCACCCATTCACGTTACCCAGTCGAATTCGTCAACGACCTTGAACTTCGGCGCCTCAACGTAGCTGGGATCAAGGACGATTAATTTGCCCGAACACAAACCTTTGAGACGTTTGTTTGCCAAGATTTCGCGCCACCGCTCAGCTCGAAATGCCATTGCTTCGTTCCAACCAACATCGATAAAGATCATTGAGTCCGAAAGTCCGTCAATATCTCGCGCATCGACAAAGTCGGCATCGTATGAAAGTTCCTCTGCCCAAACAGAGAACTTCTTTCGACCGCAGTCCGCGCATTCAAAGGTTTCCAGAAAAGTAGTTGGGTACTCCGCTCCTTTGTAACCGACCGTCGGAATAGTGTTTTTCGGGAGGATTTCAAAGTACCCACTTTCGTTTCCAGCATGAAGCACCGGTCGTATACTGAACGACGATTTTTCCTCTTCAGTAAGCTCGGCGATGAATAGCTTCGAGTACACTCGCATTGCCGGGTAGCACGCGTCAATTCCGCAGACCATGCCCGTCGGTGGGGTTTCAACCGTCAGGGACATGCTGCTCCTTGCCCCCAGTCCGTGCTTGCACATCGAGCATACGCCGTCGACAAACAGACCTGCGTAATCGACTGCCCGTGTGGAATCGTTGTAACCGACCGTCGAAAAGAGTTGTGCGCCACCTTTGTATTTCTTGCCGTATTCGGGTGGAAATAGCTCCAACACCGCCTCACCGTCGCCATTCCAGCTGATGATCTCCATGCAGATGTCTTCCTTACAGTTTTTGAGATCTTTTCCGTACGCAGAAATATTGGAGTTCGCCAACAATTCGAGAGAGTACACACCCTCAACTCGCTTCCAATTGCACAGATAGATTCCACCTTCCGACATAAAGTGCCTCAAATCCTAATGCAAGCAAACTGACATGCGTGATCACGATGGTGTACGTGGAATAGACTTCGTTACTGTACCGTCCGCTTTGGGTCAGGACTGGCCGTCGGCTGTAGCCAAGGCTAGAGAGCGCCGGCACTTCTCAGCAGTTGTGCAGCCTTAATGGCTTTTCTAACAGCTGCGCCAATTTCAGAATGGGACTGGCCGTTGGTAACGGTGCACAGTGCTTTAAGTTCGCGTTCATTGGTGACTCTTGGTGCTGCCTCGATACGTATCGCCGTGTTGATCGTAGCGACATATACGAATATCGAGTTGCTCTCGAATGCTCGCCCGGATTTGGCGCCGGATACGACGTATGCCGCCCAATCTTCCAGCTTATGTCCCGGTCGGTTTGGGTCTTCCCGGGGCTGGAACTCCAGTAGTTTGTCGCATAGCGTCAGGCCGAGGATCTCATCGGACTCGCTTACATCGAGGACTGTAGGTTCCCTTTGCTCGGTGTTTCCGGCAATCGAGCAGACAATAAACTTCTCATCTTTGTACAGGTAGATTGACGCACAAAGTTCGGTGCGAAACCGTTCCCTGCAGTCTGTGAGCTCGCGCGTAGACCGGTCCGCAAGTACCCTGGTTTGTGTCCGCTTCTTAAACAGATCCCGCAGCATTCAAATACCTTATGCAAGAACCACAGGAATAGCCAGAGGACGCGGTGCAAGTCGATATGCTCTTTCGCGACGTACAGGCCGCGCTCCATTTGGACGTCCGCTTTGGGTCAGTAGCCGTCATCTTAACCCAATACCCGTGAACGGCTGCTTACGGCGTACACGGGTCGTTCACTAGTGGCAAGTTGACGTGATCGAAGGCAATTGGAATTGGGATCTTGCAATTTATACAGCACTTTCCCAAAATTCAACTCTCAGTCTGCCATTCGTGCAGACTGCGTGAACCTGGAGAAAGAAATGTCGGAAGATCGCAAAATTACAGAACAACGTCGTCGTTTCCTGAAGCTTGTCGGTGGTGGCGCTGTTTTGATGCCCATCATGGGTCTGAGCGCATGCTCTGGCGGCGAGGACAAGGCACCCGCCGCTGCTGCACCCAAAGCTGACGCTAAGCCTGCGATGGACGCGCCGAAGGTGACGGAAGAAGCTGCGCCCACCAAGCCCAGCGGCATGCCGCAGATCAGTGAGGACGATGTCCAGGCAAAATCATTTAACTACGTTCACGATGCAGCCAGTATCGACGGCGCCAAGCAGCCGCGTTTCAAAGCCGGCCAGGCCTGTTCAAACTGCGCGCTTTACCAGGGCAAGGCAGGCGATGAGTGGGCTGGATGTTCGATCTTCCCTGGCAAGGCGGTTAAGGGAACGGGTTGGTGCTCGGTATACGCACCCAGGCCCAGCTAGAAATCAGCACACCGCTGCGCGCTTTTCGTTGATCAACAGCAACAGCTCTGCGGCTGCCTCGGCATCGCAGAGCGCACGGTGGTGCTGCCGCAACGCTATTCCATAATTTTCACATAGCGCTGCGAGGCTATAGGACTTGTGACCGGGGTATAGCTTGCGCATTGATGAGCAGGTGCAAAGCTTTGGGTGGCGAAAAGGCCTGCCGAGACGCTTGAACTCACGGGCGATAAAGCCATAGTCAAAGTCTACGTTGTGGGCGACGAAAATAGCGTCCTGCATCAATGCCTCGAATTCATCGACTATGTCCGAGAACAGGGGCGCGTCGGCAACCATCTGTGCCGAAATACCGGTCAGGCGCGTAATACCGCTGGGTATTGCTCGCTGCGGATTCAATAGAGTCTGGAAACGTTCGACGACCTCGCCGTTGATGACCTTGACAGCACCGATTTCCGTGACCCGATGCTGATCGCCGCGTCCGCCGGTTGTCTCTACATCAACAACCACGTACGCCTGGTTTGGGTCGAGAATCCAACGAATACGGACAACGTCAGCACGGAAACCGGCATCGCGAAGCTGTTGCTGACGCAGTAGCTGGTTTTGCCGCAGTTGGTCACCCTCGGCCTTTATCTCTACGAAGCGCGCGCCATCCTTATCGAGGACCAACAGGTCCGGATAACCGTAGCGTGCGTCTTTGTACGCCTGGCTCAGTCGACGCAGCATGCGTCGGCTTGGCTCTTGCGCTGCATGGTCAACAAACGCGAACAGCGCTTCCAGTATCGATCGGCGCCAGCGAAACACGCCGTTGGCCTTGCCATAGTTGGCGGTGCTGGCCCTGAGCAGTTCCGTCTTCAACAACCGCGGCTCGTCGATGATGGCCAGACGACTCTCGACCCGTTCCGTGTTGAGAGTGTAGAAGGTGCCATCGGCCAGTGATGATGGTAGAAAATCAAACGGCGAATGCAGTGTTGTATTGTCATCAGCAAACAAATCATCCCAGAACAGAAGACCAAAATAGGTTCGCCAAAGCAGGTTCTCGGTGCGATAAGCGGTAAGTCCCTGCCGCTTGAAGTAGTCGATAGCCGCGCGCTCGGGCGAGCCGCTGTTGGACTCGTCAATATCGATCGTCTCTGATGCCCGCAATTCGTCTGTGCGCGTCGACGTGCGCTTCTTCCGAAATTTTCGCGCATACAAGTCCTCGGCCATGATGGCCTCGTCCTCACTGCGCGGTTTCTCAATGCAACGTAGAAGGAGCTGTTCCGCGACGCTGCGCTCATCAAGCGCCAACAAGACTCGAACAAGACGCTCCGAGCATTTGGCAGATTCGCCAAGCGCGTACACCAGCCGCGCAGCGGACAAATCACCAGAACGCTCCAGCTCACGACCCAGCGAATATGCAAGCTTGTCCCTGGCGCTTGCGCTGCTCGCGAAGTCCGGTTCGGGCCAGTTCGATGTGTCGTCGGCCAGCCTCGCCAGGCCCACTGCGTCAGCCGAATGCAATCGATGCAGCTGCAGCAAATAGAAGTAGTTTTGTTCCGCTTCCACCCGGTCTGAATAACGCGGCTCGTAGTTTTCGCCGAAGTCCTGGGTACGCACCAGACCCAGATCGCGCATGGTGAACTGAGACAGCCCATCCTGTACCCGACCGAAATACAGAAATAACAGGTAGCGAATTTCGTCGCCACGGCGCTGAACAAGCAGACGATCCGTATTCAGCCTTGCCATGAACTCGCTGGCGGAGCAGTGCTCCCTCGCAAATTGAACCAGCTCGTCCTTCTTTAGCGACCGGCTCATGCCGGTGTACATGGGTTGCAACACGCTACTGATTTCTGACTTGGTCAGGTGGCTTAACACGTGCAGATAGTGCTGCTCCTGGGGAGCACCCGCCCAGCCCTCATCAGTCAGATCGCGCACTACGGTTCGCGTATCTCCGAGCTCCGGGTATCGCAACTTGTTTGCGGCGAAGACCTTGCCTTTGCGATTGACGAGACGCACATAGAGGCACTGCGCAGGACGGGGCAAGGCTCGAAACTGACCAGATCAGTTCGGCATGCTGCTTCGGCAGTACGTGTGAATAGTGTCTCGAGACGAAGTCGAGCATTTCCATGAAATGCTCGTGGTAATAGAACGTCGGCAGCGGGCCACGCCGCTTTACCGGAGCCCAATGCGTCTGATCGTAGGAATTCTCGAAGCTCATTCAGAAAGTTCTTGTGGCGGCTACCGGCGTGCAAAGTAGCTTTACAACCTACCAAATCGGGTGTCTGCAGACGGCCAGAAGCAGACGTTGAATCAGGGCGATGACTAATGTGATGAACAGGGTTTCGGCGGTGATTCTGAAACTGGAAACTCAGCAAGATTGTCGGCATCGGCTACCGGCTGGTAGTAGTCGGATATGTTGAACGCGCATGGCCAGTAGCTGCTTCGCCGGTGAAAATATTCTATGCCCTCTTTACGGCCCTGCAAAATTGGCACCATATACAACATACCGACTGCTTCAATGTAGCGTGCATGGCGCAAGGGGCCTGCATCAAATGGATCTAAGCCTATGTCTGCAACCATTCTCGCGACGATCTCTTTGGCTCTACGATCATCGGCAGCAATTTCAGCGGTGGGCGGTAACCCAAACACGAGCGGATCGTCGATAAGGAAGGAACCTGGAAACCCGGTCTTGACTACATGCGCTCCAGGATTCCAACCTTGTATCATCTCGGCGATGGATGTTGCGACGCCGCTTTGCATATATCCATCCTCGGCCTGTTCGTAAGGGAACGATGCATCTACAACGATCTTGCCGCTTAGATCGCCCAGATTTTGCGCGACCTGTTCTATTGGTGGCCATGGCACTGCCAAGATCAGTATGTCAGCCGCCTCCGCAGCGTCCCGTTGCGTCGTCGCAGACGCGTCCGCACCTGTGAGCCTCACCAATTTTTGCACGGATTCACGGGCCGGTTCTCGACTCCCGTAGACTACCTTATAGCCGACTTCAGCAATCCTCGGTCCGAGCGAGTCTCCGAGATCACCAGTACCGATTATCGCCACTATCGGTTTGTCCTCGGACCGGAGTTCAATCGGTACTATCACGAGCATCATCAGTACGAGTGATATTGGGATTTTTTTCATGATGTTTTCTCCAAAGTCTGTCCGACCAGTCTGTCTAGCTAGACAAAAGGAATCTTTAGCAAACCGTTCCGCATGTAGAGGCATATCGGAGAACCATTGTTGCAGTTCGATACGTCCGCTTCGGGTCACTAGCGGCCCTTCACAGTGATATTAGCTCAATGTCCGGTTTCGGGTGTATGTCGGACGCATTGAGATGGGACAGACGTCTCAGTCGTTAGCGCAGCAAAGCAGGCTCGGCGAGTCCTGTTAGGAACGTTCGGAGCCCTCCAATATAGGCATCCTCATCCTGGAGGAATGCGTCGTTATGTGTGCCGCGAATCGCCAGTAGGGTCCGGGGTTCATTCGCAGATGCAAAAATTGCTTCGCCGTGGCGAAACGGGATGATCTCGTCATCGCGACTGTGAACGATTAGTACAGGGCACTTAACGTCCTGAATGTGATCACGCGTCGCGTGACCAAGACGGCTCAACCAGCGTGCTGGGAGCCATGGATAGAGATCCTGGGCGATGTCCGGTACAGACGTGAAGGACGATTCCACGATAAGCCCTAACGGTTGGTGCTGTGCGGCTAGCCGTGATGCAACAGAGGCACCCAATGAACGCCCGAATATTATGATATCGCTGGCCACGATGCCGCGACCCTCGATAAGATAACGCCACGCTGCATCAGCATCGCGATAAATTCCTCTTTCGGTGGTCCGGCCTTGGCTCTGACCGTATCCCCGATAGTCAATAATTAGTACTGACAAGCCCAGGTCTTGAAACTGCCGTATTGAGTCCAGACGATGCGAGATATTTCCTGCGTTGCCGTGAAAGAATAACAGCACCCGAGAAGATCGCCCCGGGATGAACCAGCCGTGCAGCGTCACTCCGTCAGTAGTGTCGATGGAGACATCTTCATAGTCCATGCCAACATCGACCGGTGTCATCGTCAACGTTCGACTTGGCACTTCTGCAAGGTAGAGCATGCGACCCTGCATGAAATATACGACGACGACGAGCAGACCGTAACAGGCAGCGACAACTAAGATGAGTTTCAGCATGACATTCTGCATTTGTGTTGTGGGCTGCGACCAGGCTAGTCCTTTACGTACCGACGCAGCATAAAGACTTGAATGTCCGCTTGCATCAAAAGCGGTCGTTCAAGTTGCGGAAAAGCGAGTAAATCCAAGGGCCGCTTACGGCCAGAAGCAGACATTCACCGCATTAGAAAACCCCGCCACAAGGGCGGGGCGCAAATTGTGCTGCGATTCTAACAATACGTCTTCCTGACAATGCTGCCCTCACTTGCCGCTGACACTATGGGCAGTCAATATCGACACCCCCACTCGTACCGCACGTGTTGTTAATCCATCTGTTAGGGCTACTTCCTTCGTCGTGAAACAGGTCAACGTCATCATTTCCGGTAACAATGTTGAGTTTGATTTTGTTTCCGATTGAACCATTTACGAGGCCAATCCCGATCCCACCATTATCGTCCACGCGATTACCAACGATTTTGGAATCCGTCGTGCGCTCGAGGAAAATGCCGTGGGTCGTATTGGTGAATACGCTGTTCCTTACGACTAATTCCGTCGCCGTTCCTGGATCGCCCAAATTCGGGTCCCCCAAGGAAAGCACACCGAAGTAGCCACCCTTGACAGTTGCGTTCTTCACTTTCGCACCGTCGACGTTGGCAAGACGGATAGCCTCTGCGGGGTTGACGTCATCGCCGGGAGGTTGCGAAATGAAAACCCTCTTGATGCGCACATCTGCGCTGTTGATGACGACGATACTGCTCAATATCTGACCCGAGAACGTGACGTCCTTGATTACGAGATCGGTGACTTCGTCGGCTCGTACTCCATCCTGGAACCCGGTGATTGCACCGTTCTTGATCGTTACATCGTCAAACCCGACGTTAAAGACCCCGGAGCTCCCGCCTGAACCTCTGATAGTGAAACCATTCAGGTTCACCGTCACTCCGTGCGCGTTAATGAAAAGTCCGTCTACATCTGGTGCGCACGTGAGGTCTGCTTCCAGTTTGATGTCAGTTACAATGGGGTCGCTGCACGAAAAGGGTGCTCCTGGCGCAGCAAACGGAGCATTGCTCACCAACATTGTGGTGGCCAAGAACGTCATATTAAAAGTTTTGTATCGCATCGGCATTTTCGTCTCCTTGCTGCTGAATGATCGGCAGCTCGGCGATCTTGAGTCCTGCACGACAGAACGTCGTGAGGAAGCGAGGACCCGTGGCTTTGCGTCACCGACTTTCGTCAGTTATGCCTTTGTCGTGATTGCGATTTTCCCATCTGAGAATAAGCCGTCAATTCTGGGATGTACCTAATGGCGCTGGCGTGGTTAAGGGTTGCTACTCGGGTGTAAACTAAATGCGTGGGCGATTAGCTCAGTTGGGAGAGCGCTGCATTCACATTGCAGAGGTCACTGGTTCGAGACCGGTATCGCCCACCACCCCTACCGATTGAATTCCGCTTGCCCCAAGAGCGGTCATTCAGATTAGCGAGAAATCATCGAAACGAAGGGCAGCTAACGGCCAGAAGCGGCCAGTCAAACTAACACCGGTTAAGGAAGATTGATTTGCTCCGAAACTTTTCGCTGCCGCGCGCGTCGAGCCATCATATTAAGACCTTCGACAAACGCCGAAAATGCCATCGCCGCGTACACATATCCTTTAGCCACAGGCGCGCCGAAACCGTCAGCGATAAGTGTCGTACCAATCAATAACAAGAAAGCAAGTGCTAGCATAAGGACGGTAGGGTTAGCGTGAACAAAATTTGCTAACGGGTCTGCTGCCAGCAGCATCGTCATAACCGCAATAACGACGGCGACCACCATTATCGGAATGTGCGGGGTCATGCCGACCGCCGTAATGATGCTGTCAAGCGAGAAAATCAAATCTAGTAGGAGGATTTGGCCGATAACAGCAGCCATGCTGGTTGCGACCACGGTCGGATTCAGGCGGTCCGGGCCGGGATCAGGGTCAACCGAGTGATGGATTTCTGTGGTCGCCTTCCAAACCAAAAACAATCCGCCCACGATTAGAATCAAATCTCGCCACGAAAACGACTGGCCCAAGAACTCAAATACTGGCGTCGTGAGTTTGACGATGATCGCTATTGTCGCCAGCAACCCAAGCCGTAGAACAAGGGCGGCTGCAATGCCTATTCGACGCGCTCTTCGGCGCGAATGCTCTGGCAGCTTGTTGGACAGCACCGAGATGAAAATCAGATTATCGATTCCCAGCACAACTTCCATAATCGTGAGCGTGGCCAGCGCAACCCACGCAGCCGGGTCGGTTAAGAGAGTAATTATGTAGTCCATCGACATCCTGCAATCATTACTAACCGCTAAAATACTACGCGATTGGTTCTTAATTCACGTCAATTATGGCTGTTGTGGTCGCCCGACGACCGTCCGGAATGGGTCAGTAGCAGTCGTTCAACATTCTAACAGCGCACCGGCTGGTTTCGGCCATAAGCGGTCGTTGAATACGGCAAGTGCAGCGTATTGTCAGTTAGCCGTATGCCCGGTTTTGCCAGTTCCGATGTCCCTCAATTGCCTGACCGACATCGCCATTAACCAGAGAAAAAGAACACCCAGATATAGTCTCTGATACATACCGGTTCCCGCCCGTGACGCCTCCGACAGCACCATCGCCACCAAAAGGATTAGCGACAAACTTGCGGTCACCAATGAATAAATTCCGAATCGACGCCAACCGACAATGCGAAATAACGAAAGTCCCCAAGTGAATACGCCCGCTGTAAATGCTGGGAATGCAAGAATGGAAAACAGATCATGGAGTTTTTGATCCACGGATCGCTCAGATGTCGGGCACCCTACGTCACAGGAAAATACGCCAGCGAAGAACATACTGATTGCAAAAACAACTAAGAGAGATGTCCCGACCAAATTAAGCGCGGTGCGCGGCAAAAGGGTACGGAAAGCTAAGACAAATATCAGAATAAGCCCGGCCGAAAGCATGAATCCGAAGTAATTCATCACCCAGGCGAAATGGCCACCGGTTTCCCCGAGCTCGCTCATAAACTGATTTACGTGGTTATAGTCCGGACGTAGGGGCGCGACGATTACAACCGAAACGCCAAAAACAAGTGGCCCACTCAGTCCTGCCAGGAGTAGCAATCTTATGGGCAAGCGAGAATGCATGAGGGCCACCTAACTACTGGTTATTTCGCAGAAATGCTGCATAACCTGCCTTTGTCGATCAATTTGCGAACGTCCGCTTTGGGTCAGTAGCAGCCGTTCAATAGTTTAGCAGCCTAGGGGCTGCTTCCGGCCAGCAGCGGTCGTCGGTCAGATCTCGACAGACGTCATTCGTATTCGTCAATACGACCTATAGTGCGAACTATCAGATCGACGTATCTATGCACGTAAATACTTACAAAGACGAGGGCAATTGCGCCCAAACTGACCGTGAACAGTATTCCTGCAGCCCTACCATAAGAGTCATAGATCCCAGGTGCGAACATCCAGTTGAGAAAAAACGCTCCCAATATTGCCAACATAACTGGCCAATACTGTCGCTTCTCAATCGATATTCGAGACCCGCATTTTGCACACTTTGTTGTTCTGGCAGGTCCGAGCATTTGTTTACGCCACCAACCAAACGTTTCCTCTTCGCACTGCGGACATTTGAGCTTCGACGACACCATACGATTCCTCACCGACGAAATTTGCCGCAGAGCTTCTGGATCACTGTTCACGTAACGCTGAAGAACACCATTGAGATTGTCGTCAACTCGAACCGTTGAATAGGAACTTCCGAGGTTTACTATCGCAGCGCCAAGAAAGATTCCTATTACAATGGATGATGAATCGGGTAACCACTCAAAATAATTCGTTGCGAACCACGCCAACAGCACGGTGACTAACCCTATCCAAGCACCGCGCCGCCGCCACAATCTGTTCCTCTCGATTCCCGCAATGAGTTCAATTTCTCGTTTGGTAAGCTTCATAGGTGACTCCCAAAAACTCTAACCTAGTGGGCCAACACGCGGTTTCTGGAGAATTCCGCAATCTGATTCCGATTTTCGCGCCCGTCGCAAGAGCAAGATACGAGCGGCTCCTTTGGGTCACAAGCCGTCATTTTACATCAGATTCCTCGACCGGCTGCTATGCGACGTGAAGCAGCCCCGCGGCTAGCGTCCTGGCGACCGTCTCAGAACGGCCAGAAGCAGACGGTCGACGACCCTAGAACCCAACGCTTTTCGTCTGATATCTCGGGGCGCGCAACGGTGAAAATCTGCGCAGCCTCGGTAGTGTTGGTCATCAATTCATACCTGACGAAGTCGCGATGTCTGTTTGGCATTGTCCGACTTCGTCATTCACCACTATCGAAAATTGGGTCGAACCCCGCCCATATCATTCGCATGCCGTCGAAAGGCATGTCGCCCATCTCTTTCCAACGCTCATCGGTCTGCATTTTTTCAGCGGCGGCATCGCAAGTCGCCTGGTCCGGCCATACAATCCACGAGAACACGACCGCTTCATCCTCTTTTGCCTTGACGGCGCGCTTGAAGTCGGTAATTTTTCCGTCCGGCACGTTGTCGCTCCAGTTCTCCATGATCCGCGTCGCGCCGTAATCCTGAAATATTGGCCAAGACTTAGCC
The DNA here is from genome assembly GCA_963841165.1 of uncultured Gammaproteobacteria bacterium. Lineage (GTDB taxonomy): Bacteria > Pseudomonadota > Gammaproteobacteria > Steroidobacterales > Woeseiaceae > UBA1847. Next base: position 49,896 of record CAWJCA010000052.1, read on the forward strand.
GCCAAAGCGCGATAAGCCTCCTTATTTGATTTAGGAACTGGAACAAGAAATCCCTGTACGTAATTCATGTTACTTCTCCGATAGAGAATCACTGTGGCCAGACCCCAATTTCAGCCCGTTCAAGTTAGGCATATAAGTGGTGAATCTGAACGACTGCAATGGGTCAGTAGCAGTCGTTCAGTAGTTTACCACTCGACCGGCCGCTTCCGGCCAAAAGCCGACATTAACCTAAAGCCTCCGATTGGCTAATATTCAGCTTCTACTTGCTCAATATAGTTCTCTAGGTCGTTCGCAAGTTGCTTTGATGGCAGACTATCGTTTCGCATATTGAAAAATGCATAGTTGTACTCCTGATTCAATAACTTTCGAAACTCGACTGACCTAAAACTCTCTACGGCATAGTCAACGCCAAATTCTGTCATCGACGCGAAACTCATATCTTCCCGAAGTTCCGCGGGCAGCAGAGAATGAACATATGCGACATATCCAGTTTTGCGATCGCGACTACGAATGAAAAGCGTCTCAAAGTCGTCATAGTAGCTCGCTATTCTTGCTCGTAGATCCGCGTTGCGAATTAGGCGAAGATTCCCAGTAGATTTCAAATCTTCAAACGTCGTACTAGCCACCCAATGCGTCGATGAGGCCCCACCGATCCCACCCAGTGCTACGTTTCGTAAGAATGTTTCTACGTCCTCCGGCACAGGCTCTTGGCCACGGACAATAGGAGCAATTGCATTTAGGGCCCGCAATTTCCTCTGCAATTGATCACCAACCCACTGCTCAATGAGTTCAACGTCGGTGCTAACGTCCGCCTGAATTCGCTTGAGATACTGCAGTTCAAGAGCCCTGTCCTCCCGGTAGTTCCAGTAATCATTCAAACCCAACGCTATTAGAACACCGAGTACAACGACGAGCGTTTCGCTGAGCAGCCAACGCACTTGCGATCCGGTTTTGAGCATATCGACGAGCCTCACGCTTACTCTTCTTCGGTCACTCTTAAGTTTTGCGGGTACACAACCATTATAGTTCAATCCGGCGCACGCCCCTCACCATTTAGAAGGCCTAATTTCTTGATCACGCTTACCTTAAATTTCTGTGTCTCCTTTGGGTCATCAGCGGCCCCTCCGGACGAGTTTAACCCAATGACCACTTTGGAGCGCATAGCAACCGTTAGGTAAGCCGATTTCGAGAATCCCTGGCTGAACGTCCGCTTTCACCGCTAGCGGTCATTCGATCAATCAGATCTGACAGGCGGCTAACGGCCATTAGCGGTCGTATAAAACGTCGATGAAGCGCACGGCTAGATGTCGCCGGCGGCATACTCGCGGAGAGGGTTTCCGAGCGGAGCATTCGCAATCAGTGAACGTCGAAATTCTTCTGGCCGGCTTAGGTAAAGCGGGATCCACCACCTAAGTCCTTTTCTGCGTTGCACCAACAGATAAGGCAAACCGAGAACAGTAACCCGTCTTGCTGCTGTGAGATCCTGCCATCGCGCCCGATTGACGCGATTGAGCACAACACCACTTTGACTTACGACCACAGTACAGAGAATCGGCGTAACAAACGCACCAAATACGAAGAATGCAAGGCCGACCAACAGAGTTGTGGACCTGCCCCACGCCACCCACAGCACCGGAGTAAAGAATAGGATCATGACAATCCCAAATCGCCCGAAAATCTTGATATAAAATGTCTGAGTGTCGTTTGACATCACAACATCTAACCACTATTAGAATGCAAAGGTGGAGAATAGCATTTCATTTTGGCGACACGATACCAACGTCCGCTTTGGGTCAGCAGCAGTCGTTCAATAGTCTAGCACTCGAACTTCTGCTTTCGGCCATAAGCGGTCGGTCGAGCTACTTATTGGACTTCAGAAATCAAGTTCTAGGTGCCACTTTAGGTCCCGCTTTTCAGCCTCCTTGAAAACCCTAATGTAATCTTCTAGGTCTTCGATGACTGCCTCGATATCTTTTACGGCTCCTGGATCGTCACGTAGTTTCTGAAGGATCGCTGTTGCCCATTTGACGCCCTCTGTTGCTTCAAACCACGCTGGTTCCGAATCCGGCAGCCCAAACTCGCTTAGATCTTGACATGCGTAATCTTCGAACTTCTTAAGACCCAGCTTGTTTGCGACTTTATTGACGGCCCCTAGCTGCTTGGTCAGCATCTTCCCGTCTACAAAAGAATCGAAGCCTGGATCGTCGCGGTCAAGGACAATAAAATATGCGGTACTCATAACTCTAATACTGACCTAGCTAAAAACTAATAAATATTAGCCTCGTATAAGGTACCGACGTTTGGCCAACTTCGACTGGCTGCTTTGGGTCAGCAGCAGTCGTTCGCTAGTTTATCACCTGAGCGGCGGCTTGCGGCCATGAGCGGACGACGGTGAAAAGGCGCGACACTAAGTTATTGGCAACATGGCGATCCGCGAAGAGAACCTCCAAGAGAATCCAGTCGATTTCTTGCAGCAGGCAAGCCTTAGTTAACATCAGCTCGAATATAGGCCGATTTGGTTAGAAATTGTGATGCGCTTCACGCACTTTTGCGAATGCTGTGTCTATAGTTTGCAATATGTAAACTGTCTGTAAACAGAGACGGGTGCCAGCATGGATGACGATATGGAAAAAGACGACAACCCAATACCGCTTTCAGAATCGAGCGTTTCGCATAAGCTCGCCGAGATTCAGAAACGCTGCTCGGATTTATTGCAGGATTCTGCAGGCTCAGACGATTTGACGCTTGAGGAACCAGCACTCGTGGCTGACGTCTTCGATCCTTACAATCGCGCCTAGAGTCCCTCTTCTCCGCGCCCTTCCGCTTCCCTCGCTTCCTCAACAATAAAGTCAACAATAACGACTGAGTTACCAGCGATTGCTTCGCTTGCACGCATCTCAATAATTCTAGTAATTTTCCTGGCAAACGTCGCAAAATGGATAAATCCAGTCCCCTCATCGGTTGCGAAACATTAGCGCATTCATCATGATTGTCGTGTGCGCATATTCGAGGATTACTGAAAATGAGAATGTGTCTTTGCCTTCTTGCATTAATACTGGTCGGGCGAGTTGCGGTGGCTGATGAATCCTCGTCGCACCAAATCTACGCCAAACCGGTTGTCCGAACTGCCCCGAAGTACCCGTCGAGCGAACTTCGCAATGGTCAGCAAGGATGGGTCGAACTCAACTACGTTGTCACTGAAGAAGGTAAGGTCATCGAACCGGTCGTCGAAGCATCGAGTGGCTCTCGCGCGTTTGAGCGTGCTGCGATCAATACCGTGAAGCACTGGAGCTATGAGCCTGCGCTGCTGAACGGCGAGCCAATACAACAATGCAAGACAGCGGTCAGAATTTCGTTCGCTATTGATGGTTCTCAGCCGGGAGTGTCCAAGAGTTTCAACAAAAGATACAAGAAAATTGACCGGGCTCTGGATCAAGGAGATATCGAATCTGCCAGCTCTGAACTAGAGGATGCTTTCCAATCAAAAGGCCTGACGCTGGGCGAGCTATCTTGGCTCCGGGCCCTGCAAGCCCGTATCGCGGGGATACAGGGCGACAAAGAACGACAGTTGGTTGCCGTGCAACGAGCATTGGCCGTTTCAAAAAAGTGGATTCCAGATCAACTAAGAATAGGACTTCTGAAGACACAAGCTATTCTGGAGATTGAGCAAGGCAACTATTCTGCGGCTATGGCCGCTTACTCGGCGTTAAAGACGATTGATGGCGCTGATACATCCAAGCTCGATCTGGTAGCGGAAAAGATCCGAACTCTTGCCGAAAGTGATCACCTTATATTCAAAGCCGCGGAGATCGGGGGCATCGACAGTTGCGAAACCTGTGTCTCGCAATGGCGATACAAACCGTTGCGACGCGCGATCGAGATTACTGATATTGATGGGGAGCTGGGGAATCTTGAGCTTCGTTGCGAATGGCAGCGATATGTAGATAAAGCAAGGGAAGGTGTCGCATGGGAGATTCCCGATAGCTGGGGAGAGTGTTCCGTGGTCGTGCACGGCAACACGGGTTCTACTTTCAAGCTAGTCGAAATACCAGCATCTTGAAATAGCACATTGACGCTATCCGTATAGCCAAGACATTGGTAGCCCCTCAAAATGGGGGAATTCGATGGGTGCTGGTCCAACGGCCGCTTTGGGCCAGAAGCAGCCGTCGGGCCGCAAATTTCGAATGTCTGCTTTCAGGCAATGAGGTGTATCGTCAGCTTGGGAAGCTGATGTTCTACCATTCAACTACACCCGCAAAGCGTGAGGCTCCATTTATTTTACTCCGGGTGTCCGACGCAGCCCCCCGGCGCCTAATTGAGGCGCTGCTGCTCGTACAATTGGACGTAGTCGAGGTAATGGCCGGTATACAGGTCGAAATACTCCTCAAGCTCGGCGAGCTGATGCTCGCCCCCGACGAAGTACGCGAGCAGGTCCTCCTGCTGGAACTCGATGAGCCGGCCGAGGTTCGGCGCGACGTCCGTGACGTTGTAAAGGTCCATGTCGGAGTACTCGAGGATCGGGCGGTTGTCCGTGTGGATCGGCGCGCCGTCCACCAGCGAGTCGATGTCGCTCTCGCCCAGCAGCAGCATGCTGGCGAGCTTATAGACATTGTCGACGTTGAGGCTGCGCAGGTCGCGCTCGACCTTGGCCATTCTTTCTCTCAGCTCCGTCAGGTTCACCCGCGTCGGCTCCGGCGTGCCCACCAGGATGATGAAATGGGTCGGGAATTGAGTGAAATACCAAGCGGTCGTGTGCGGGAAGACACTGTCGAACGTGGCGATCAGGGTGCGCAGGTCGTTGAAGGACAGGCCGCCGACCGGGAGCCACGCGGCGGCAACGCCATCCGCGCTGAGCGCGTCCTGCATGATCTCGAAGTATTCCCGGGTGTAGAGATAGGGATTGCGCTTGTACTTCAGGTTGGTCACGTCCGTGACGATGACGGAGAACTTTTCGTCCGTGGTGGCGATGTAGTTGCGGGCATCGTCCAGCACGATATCGAGATCAGGGTCGGCATAGGACGCGTAGTTGACCTTGCTGAACAGCGGCGCCGCCTCGATGATCTTCTCCTCGATCTCGACCGCATGGACCTCGACATCGTGCAGCAGCATGCTCCCCGAAGTGGTTCCGGTGCCGTAGCCCACCGTCAGCGCAACTTCCGGCTCCTCGGCTAGCAGCAGCGGCACGTGGGCGAGCATCTTCGAGTCGGCGAGCAACACGGGATCCGTTCCGGAGACGTTCTGGCCATCGACGAACAGCCCCCGATAGTTGCCCCGTTCGACGGCAGTGACGGTCCCCGACAGGCCCTCGGCATAGTAGATGACGTCGAAGCCCTCAGCCGCCGTGCGCAGGTCGCGGCCCTTCAGTTCGGCGTGGAACGTCTTGCTGTCCGTGAACACCAACAGGTTCGCGACGGCCGCGACGACGACCAGCGAGACCCATTGCGCCCTGGCGGGGCGGCGGCCCCGCAGCAGGAAAGCCACCGCGATCAGCAGGCTGAGGTTGATGAGGAGGAGCGTGGTGTTCCACATCCCCAGGAAGGGGATCAGCACGAATCCCGTCAGCAGGCTGCCCAGCACGCAGCCGAGAGTGTTCGAAAAATAGGTGTTGCCGGCCTTGGCGCCGATCCGATCGATATCGTGCGCGTAGATGCGCACACCGAGCGGGAACAGGATCCCCATGAACACTGCCGGGATGAAAGACACGGTGAACGCCAGGGCCATGCCGAGCGTCAGCTGGCTCATCGGCGTGGCGTCCGCGAGCAGGATCGTGAGGGCCTCGAACTGCCGGAACAACAGGAGCACGACGGCGCCGCTGAAGGCCGTGACGATGGACACGGCGCTGAACCAGGCCTCGAGATCCCGGCGGCGATCCACCTTTCGCGCCACGACCCACGCCCCGACCGAGAAGCCCAACAGGAACCCCGCGAGGATGAGCGCGAAGGCCTGGGAGGTCGACAGCCCGTAGGTCGAGAGGATGCGCACCCACAGCATCTCGTAGCCCAGGCTGATGAAGCCGGTGAGAAACAGGAAGACCAGCATGTAGGAGTAAGGCGACTGCTCGCCTGTCGCGGGACGCGTGACTCCTGTGCCTCGCTTGCTCAGCGCAATGATCAGGGCGACCGCTAAGTTGCCGCCGACGGCAATCATCAGCGTGCCGATCACGCCGAAGTACCGCACGAACACAAAGCCAGTTAGCAGCGCGCCGGCGCAGGCCCCGAGGGTGTTGAGGTAGTAGATCTTGCTGAAGCCGGAGCCCAGGTTGGCAGGGTCGCGGAGGAAGTACTTGGCGAGCAGCGGCATGGTGCCGCCGATGAGGAACACCGGGGGCAGCAGCACAAGCATCGACAGCAGCAGCCGAGCGACCGAAAGGCCGTAGAAGCCGAGGTTGTTGTAGGCGTACTCGTGGAGATAGCGGTAGACCGGCACGGCCTCAATCACCAGGTAGGCGATGAGCGAAGTCGCGGCAATCCCCAATTCCACGTACAGGTAGATGCGCAGCGGGTCACGGGCTCGCTCTGACCACCGGCCAAAGAAATAGCTCCCCAGGCCAAGGCCCAGCAGGAATACCGCGACCACCGTGGCGACGGCGAAACTGCTGACCCCGAACACGAGGCCCAGCAACCGGACCCAGATCAGCTGGTAGATCAGGGCGGAAGCGCCCGAGATGAAGATGGCTGTAAAAAGCAGTCTGTTACTCAGGGTCCAAACCATCAGCGTAAGGCCTCGGGCTGGGTGGATTTCCGGGCGTCGCGCCGCTGCGGCACACGCGCAACAACCGGCTGAGGGGGCATCATACCAACACATCCGCGGCGACCCCCTATAGGGCACGGAATAGAAGTTCCTGATTGGATGATCCTTGATCCGGGCTTGATCGGGTTGGTCGTCCGATTACTGGTGGCGTAAAAAAGTGGGGGCATCTCCGGCAGCCGATGCCGCTCGATCAACAGCCTGTAATTCGCATGAACCGCGACACGATCTAAGACGCTAGGTCAGTGGACAATCCGGCGACTCCAATTGGGAAACGGTTACCTGTTTTTTTCAAACAGAGACTTCGAGATATGCATTGATACCAGCACGTTCTCGTCAACCACCTCGGCTATCTTCAGATCTGCTGCAACAGAACACAGCATGTTCGCCTCATGCCGCTCCTGGCCGCGATCTATTACGAAATCCGGTACGGGAGAATCGAGAACATTGTTCGATAGGCTACATGCACAAATTTGGAGGGCCGCAAGGACGACAATTATGATTCTCATAGCGATCGTCTTATTGCTCTCCGAGCCAGATATTTGTCAATTGCGAATGGCCGCTTTGGGCCAGTAGCAGCCGCTCAATAGTTTATTACCTGGCAGGCTGCTTCCGACCAAAAGGGCCGGCGCATTGACGCACGGCTGTCATCGCACCTTCATCCCAGCCTTCTCCGCAGCCGAATAGAAGCATGGCAGCATTATTCGATCGAATTCCTGAGTGTCAAAGTACTTCGAGTCAACGGAAGCCTCCTTCGCATCATCGATCATCAACTCGATATCGATTGATTTTAGGTCCGCAAGGCTCACCATTGCATCAACAACACAAGTGGCACAAGCGTCTGCAAAAGCTTCAACTATTCGATGGATGTCAGATTCCGCAAGCCCACTCGCCAAAAACTCTGGGTCCATTCCTGCATATGCTTCCGCCGCAACTTGCGATGCCATCGCAGATCTGAATACTTCAACTTCGCCTTCGTTGTTGGCGGCGATCGATGCCTGAGCTCCGCATGTCGCAGCCAGAATGAGGAAACACAGTCTTTTGATGAAAATTAGCTCCACCTAACTAGTGATTGATGCGTCGACATGACGAAGAACACGTACCGGGGCGCCCAATTTCGCGACCGGCTCCTTTGGATCAGAAGCCGTCATTTTAACCCAAAACCCACGACCGGCCGCTTCCCGGTGCTAAGCGGTCGTTCGTCTCCCGGGCGACCGTCTCAGAACGGCCAATTGCAGTCACACATAGGTACCGCTAAATCCGCTGGGAGTTTGCGAGTCGAGTCCACCAGTTAGTTGTGAGCCAATCCTGCCATTTTGTTTATTCTCAAGACAAACTCTTTTGGATAGTCAACCAATGCATCTGTGTGCTGCCCGCGAATCTTCCAAAATTCCTTGTGACTACCGGCTTGGTCAAAAAGCTCTTGGCCCATGAAGAACGGGACAATATCATCGTCCTGGCTATGGATGATAAGTTTCGGCATGGATGCTTCCTTGATCAATTCTGTCGCGCTATAAGGGTTCAGGAAAAAAGCCCATGTGAATGGCTTTCCAATCCGGGGCGTCGAGTACACGGCTATATCTCGAAACGAAGTGAACGTGCCCTCCGTGACTAGCACATCCACGTCTTCCGGAAATCTGGCGGCCACATTGATTGCGATCTGGCCACCATACGATTGACCAAGAATCAATATCGGCTTGTCTTTGACGTCTTCACGGTCAACCAAATACAGAAACGCCCTCTGTGCATCTGAAGCCACGACCTTATGGCTGGGGTTACCTTCAGAGTTCCCAAACCGCCGGTACTCCATCATGAAAAGCTGATACCGGTCTTCGAGTAGTGGCTCGAGTACGCTCAACCAGTTTGAGACTGTTGAACCGCTGCCATGAAATACGAGAATTGTTGCTTTGTGATCTGAACGCGGCTTGATCATCACGTGGTGAATGTTCTTCCCATCCGCAGCCTTCAGCACTATTGTTTCTTGGTTGGCACCGATGTCGTCGTTAAGTCTTTCGTCGATCGGGAAAAATGTCCGGTCAAAAGAACACCCACACATCAGATACAGCGTTAGAGTAGTCAAGAATAGTGGAATCCTCATTGCGACTTGCTTTCCGTGGCTAAACTGAGTGAACTGCCAACGAAGATTAGGGAGGCTCGCTCCAAGCTCGTCGTTTTCATCGCCAGATTATACTGTTTCGGCGAAAGTCTGCTTTCATCAGGAGCGGTCGTTCAGATCGCGGCGACCTCAACAAAATGACCGTCGGCTAACGGCCATAAGCAGTCGGTCGGAACAACTCTAATCCTGCTTCAGGGATGGCTCTACGTCGTATACGAACTTCCTGACATTGAGTATCTCCCCGATTGCCAGTCCGATTAGCTTTAGGGACTCTCGCTTTCGCTCAACGCCGCTTGGCTCAACCAGTCTCGCCGCTTCATCAAGTAACTCCATACTCTGATTGAGCAGTTCGTGCAGTCGAGCGATTTCATTACTCACGTTCTCAGCCTTTGGAAAAAGTTGGTATTTACTCAGCGCGCCGTCAACGACCGCTATGGATCAACAGCGGAAATTATACCGCGAACCAGGCGACCGTCTCAGAACGGCCAGAAGCGGCCGCTGCGATCCACGCAGTCCACTGCCAAATCCTGCGATATAATGAGAAACACTCCGACGGTAAGAAATCGTAAGGAAACTCAGGTGACTAACAAAGAAATCATTCAAGGGCTTTATCAAAACTTCGCAAGCGGGGACGTTCCCGCTGTTGTCGCTAGATTTGATGACAACATTTCATGGACGGAGGCCGATGGTTTCCCACTGGCCGGGACCTACATTGGTCCTCAGGCGGTGGTCGAGAACGTATTCATGCGCCTCAGCGAGTTTAGCAACGATTGGGCGGTCGTCGTCGATAGACTTGTTGCGGATGGAGACACGGTCATTGCAGATGGAAAATACACTTGGAATCACAAAAACTCCGGTGATTCCTGTGAAGTAAGAATGGCGCACGTGTGGACGCTAGCGGACGGTAAGGCTATCGCTTTCTTGCAACACGTCGACACCGCAATGGTTCGCGAGCTCATCAAATAGCGACCGTCCGCATTGGGTCAGTAGCCGTCATTCGCTAGCTTATCACCCGACCGGCTGCTATCGGCCAGAAGCGGCTATTCGCGTGAAGAAGCCTGTGGCTATTCGACGTTCGTGCAGGATATTCGCGTCAGTTCTGATATCTTGTCCTGGCACGATGAATGATCAATCGTTTCTGGAAAAGCTCGTATATGACTACTCACGCGTCTTCCGGCAGGCAGTGGACAAAGACGGAGATAGATCGTCTCATAGTTGAAGATCAATTCCGCCTGAGAGGGTTGGAAGTAACGCGTCTGGACACATTCGTCGACGCTGCTTTTGCATTCGTACTCACGTTGCTTGTTATATCTTTCGATGAAATTCCTTCGAACTATGCCGATATGGCGGTGGCTGCAAAACGAATTCCGGCATTTGCCGCCAGTTTTGCGATGTTAATGGTGTTTTGGCTGCGACACCGACGCTGGAGCCGACGCTACGGTTTAGAGAACTCTGAAACAATTCTGCTTAGCGTTACACTTATATTGGTGGTATTAGTCTACGTTTACCCGCTAAGAGTGATATTCGAGTTACTGTTTTCCTCTATCAGTGGCGGGTACCTGGCTACTAGCTTCGAGATTGAGTCCTACGATGAGGCGCGCGGAATTCTCGTTTTCTATTCCGGTGGGGTTCTCGTCTTATCGCTACTCTTCAACCAGTTGTACCGCGCCACTCTGCGGGGATCGACCTCACTGGCATTAAATCAAATTGAGTTGCGGGTGACCAGAATCAACATGCAGGTATGGGCTCTCATCGCGAGTATTGCGTCATTGTCAATTCTGTTGGCGCTCCTCGTTCCGGGTGCTTGGGTATCGGTTGCCGGATATGTGTATTTTGCATTGTTTGCGTTAATGCCAATTCCTTCGTTTCTGGATCGGCGTAGAAACGCATAAAAGACGGAACTACCTTGATCTTGGATTAGTTGCAGTCCAGGGGAAACCCGACGGGGTCACTGCAGGGATTTCGGATAAGCGTCGAATTTCTGCAGGTCTGGCTGTATATGACGCCGTGAGCTGGCCAAGCAATAATTGGCCACTGAGGGTGAAGAACACGTGGCCGCAGTTAGTAGCGCCTGCTCCGGCCGGCAAAAATGAGTTGAAACCGATGCTCCATAACAATCTCTGCATAACACTTCAGACCGCGCACACAATTAGTGGTTCCTGATCAGAGATGATCTTCAATGAACCCAGAGACGGCACCGGTCGGGCCTCGTGCTCTGAGTGTAGAAGAGCGCAGCACATCGTTAGACTGTGCCGCCTGCAATTCTCCACGGCGGGTATCGCCTGTTCTGGCCAGCATGATAAATACACACCCTATTCCCAGAAGGATCCCGCAAGTAAGCCTCGCGCCAAAGCCAACTCTGGTCGACAGGTTCGATCTCGAACTCAAAGCCCGCGCGCTTCAGTGTCTCAACTGACTCGTCAACACTCTCGACTTCAAAATAGACTACAACGTCGTGATTGACACTACTGGATCCCACCTGATGGATTGAAAGAGTGGTTCCCGACTCCGTTTCAAATCGAGCATAGCGAGGCGGACTATCTACAATTTGTCGAAGTCCCAGACCAATATAGAAGGCGACGGATTTTTCGTAGTCGTGGCACGGAATTGTGACTTGGTTGAGGTCCACGCAACTCTCCCCGTGCAGTCTGACTTTGGTTTGCCGTTAATTTAGTTTACCACCTGGCCCGCCACTGTCTTATCGTTCGAGCATACTTTTGAGA
>CAWJCA010000053.1:0-121215 GCA_963841165.1 uncultured Gammaproteobacteria bacterium
GTCATGTCAAGAAACAAGTGCCTGCCTGTAAAATTGCGAATCGCATTCCTTTCAAGGCCGCGCTCAAGGCGGGAGCGAACAAGGTCGTGAAGCCTGTCGACATCGGCTTTGCCGATATCGCGTACCTGCAATACACCGGCGGTACCACCGGCCTTTCGAAAGGTGCCATGCTGAGTCACCGCAACATGATCTACAACGTGCAGCAGACCATCACGTGGCAGGGTGACGCTTATGAGGGCGTCCACCCGATCATCGCGATCACGGCGCTGCCGCTGTATCACATCTTTTCGCTACAGGGTAACTGCCTGACGGTGATGGCACAGGGCGGGCAGAACGTGCTTATCACCAACCCGCGGGACTTCGAAGGCTTTGCCAAGGAAATGGCGAAATACGAATTTAATATGTTCACGGGCGTCAACACGATGTTCGCCGCACTCCTGAACACGCCCAGCTTCAAGGACGTTGATTTCAGCCACCTGCGCGTGTGCATCGGAGGCGGCACGGCCGTTCAGCCGGCCGTTGCAAAAGAATGGAAGGAGGCGACCGGAAACACCATCCTTCAGGGCTATGGACTCACTGAAACCTCGCCGGCCGCCATTGTCTGTCGTATCGATTCGGAATTTACCGGCACCATCGGCCTGCCAATACCCTCGACCGAGGTCATGATTACCGGTGAAGACGGCAACCCGCTGCCGGCAGGCCAGGTCGGCGAAATCTGCATCAAGGGACCCCAGGTCATGGAGGGCTACTGGCAGCGTCCCGCAGAAACCGCCGAAGTGATGTTTCCCGGTGGCTGGCTGCGCACCGGCGACATCGGGCGCATGGACGACAATGGCTACTTTTATATCGAGGACCGCAAAAAAGACATGATCCTCGTTTCCGGTTTCAATGTTTATCCCAATGAAATCGAGAACGTCATCGTCGAACTGGATGGCGTCCTGGAAGCAGCCGCAATCGGTGTTCCCGATGAGCGTTCCGGTGAGGCCGTGAAAGTTTTTGTTGTGCGCAAAAACGACAGCGTAACTGAGCAGGACATTCTCGATCATTGCAAGAAAAACCTGACCGGCTACAAGCGGCCGCGGCTCGTTGAGTTTCGCGATGAGCTGCCAAAGACCAATGTCGGCAAGATTCTTCGCAGAGCACTGCGCGACTGATCCAGAGGAGGCTCATGATGCCTGCCAGCAAACTGCTGTCGATCGTACCCACGCTGTTGCTCGCGGCCGTTGTCGCCGCGGCCGTACCCAAGCCGCTGGACCCAATGCAGGTTGCCCCTCATATCTACAAGCTCGTGTTCGAAAACGACAGGGTCCGCGTGCTGCTGCAAACCGTTCGAAACGGTGAGACGCAGCCGGTACACGCACACCCCGATCGGGTCATGGTCTACCTGCAGTCCTGTGCCTGGTTGGAAAACGATGGGATGGGTGGCGAGCAAATGCAGCTGTACAAGATAGGCGAAGCGGTTTGGTCGCCGGCGGATACGCACGGTGGCACTGCGATTGAAGTCGCGCAGGAATGCAAGATACTCGAAATCGAACTATTGTAAGTGCCGCTACGGGAGGCGACGCGATGACCCAGTACAAACTGACTTATTTTGACTTCGACGGCGGGCGCGCAGAGCCGGTTCGAATCGCTTTTCACGCGGCAGGCATTAAATTCGAAGATAAGCGCATATCCTTTGCTGAATTCGGGGAGATGCGAAAGACCACTCGATTCAACTCGTTACCGGTGCTCGAAATCGATGGCGCAGCCGTTACTCAGTCGAACGCCATGTGCCGTTATATCGGCAAAATGGCGGGCCTGTACCCTGAGGATGACCTGCAGGCGCTTTACTGCGACGAAGCGATGGACGCCATGGAGGATCTTATGCACTACATCGTGCCCACCTTCGGTCTGCAGGGCGACGACCTCAAGCGCGCGCGCAAAAAACTGGTCGACGGCTGGCTGTCCGTGTATTTGCGCGGGCTGGATGAGCTCCTGACCCGCGGTGGAGGCGACTACTTCGCCGACAATCGCATGACCGTCGCGGACCTGAAGGTCTTCATGCAGACGAAGTCGCTACTCGCTGGCACCCTCGACCACGTGTCGCCGGATATCCTCCAGCGACTGGCGCCGGGACTGTTAGGGCACAAGAAACGAATCGAAAGCGACCCTCGCGTGGTCGCCTACTATGCGTCTCGAAGATAGCTCTGCTCAGCTGAGGCGTTGCTTTAACCCATCCACAACCAAGCACCCCCGAGTGGTGGCTATGGCTGACTCAGGAGCATCCAGAATCCGCCGTAAACTGTAATCACGGCCTCAGGGTCTATCGTGAACACACCCTGATTCTCCTCTGTCTCCAAAATCTCCAACATATAGAAGTCGATGCCGCCGTAGATGTTTCCAACCGGCGCAAAGCCAATCCGGGTAAGCGTATTATTCGCATCGATCTCTTCGATATAGTTCGTGAACTGGGCCTCACCATCGATCAAATCATAGGACGAAGAGTCCCAGCAATCTGTGAACTGCCAATAGAAAGAATCGCCAGGGCTCAATTCGTTACCTGAACTCAGTCGTGTAAAGACGCTTTCACCTTGCGCCAATACTCCCGGAGGTGGCGAACTCGTAAACATGTCACAAGTCTCTACCGTTGGATTTGTCGTCAGTGTCAGCTCAAGTTCATCGAGTTGATCGGCAATTTCGAACATCAGATCGAAAATAAATCCGAACGTTGCGCCGGCCAAAGACGCCCGGCGCTGCCAGGTCTCGGCCATCGGATCATCAATCAAATCCTGATATTCCTCCCAGGTGAATGGGGTTGCTGCCGCACCGTCCAGGCTCAATTCCACGCCGGTCCCTGTAAAACTGACCGAGACAGTTTCATTGGATCCCACAACTTCGAATGCGCCGCTCGTAGGATAGTCACCCACACTGGCATTGACGGCCGAGGTGACGTTGAGCACATACGTACCGTTGAGGGTTGTTTGACTGTCACTTATTGTGGCACGAAAACTCGAGCCGACATCGGTGACATAGGACAGAAACGTTACGTTGGAAGGGCTAATAACGTTCAGTTCGACACTTCCGAACAACGTGTTGCCAAACTGGATCGTTATATCAAGTTGCTCGCCAACGTCGATAAAGAAAGCGATGTTTTCCAGGTTTTCGCCGATTTCGAAATTGTAGGTCGGCAATATTGCCAGCGGGGGCTCGACCCCACCTGCCGACTGGCCGACGTTGCCGTCACCACCGCCGCCGCCACCGCAGCTGAACATCAGGCCGACAGCTATCGCGACCCAAACAAGATTTGCGCGCTTCATGACATTCCCCTTTTGCAGTCCCGTTTAATCCCGTTCATTCGGGCAGCCCGGCGATCTTGGGATCCTTCGGGGAGTCACTGCTGGCTTCTCGGAGGAAGCGAGGACCCGTGGCTTTGCGTCACTGACTTTGGTCAGGTTTGCCTTGTCGAGACTATTCTCTCAATGACAGAGACTCAGTCAATTCTGGGATGTACGTAACGGCTGCTTCTGCTTTTACACCGGCCCGCCGTGGGCTTCAGACGGTAGTCGTATCCGACACACTTAAGTGCGAAAAGCTATTCGTGATACTGCGGGCTGAGTTCATGCACCGCGTCGACCAGCACACCGAGGTGCTCGGGATCGATGGCGCAGTCGTTTCTTGCCTCTCCTTACGCTCCGTATTCCAAAGTCTGATTATTGGCGCGGAAAACCGATCGCATCACCAGACAATAAGCTCGCGAATTCGCTACGAAATGGAAACAGGCATTTTTAGTGTCCTCCGGATTGCGCGGTATTGGGGTTGCTTACAATCCTTGACGACTCTGCTGCCCAATTGCGCGCTATGAAGAAACCCCGCCACGAGGGCGGGGTCCAAGCGCAACCAGGCGACTCAGTCGCAGATCATTTTTTCTTGCCCTTCTTGCCCTTCTTGCCGCAGGACGACTGCCCAGCCGCAGACATTATTGCGCCTTTCTCAGCCTGACTGATCAGACCCCTGTCGACGAAGGTATTTGTGGCGTGTGCCGTACAAGAAACATACTCGCCATGGTTTTTCCAAAGCTTCTCGATGCCACGCGGGCCGTCACACGGGCACAGTTGCGCGATTGAACATCCATTCTCTGGATCAACCAAATCGCCGAGCGGGGTCATTGCGCAAGAATCCAGATCGTTGGGCACGCCGTCGGCATCTTCATCCTTGTTGATGTACAGGACAAGACCGTCGTGGTCCGAGGAACGCAGTGGGCCGACGTCGTTGATGAGATTGACGGCCGCGTCTGCGTTACCGCGGCCATATTCGATGCCACTGATTTCGCCGGCCAGCTTCGGCGAGGTCAATACGTGATCGAGCACCTGCGCGCTTCCGCCAAATATAAAGGAGTAGCGATCTTCGACCGGCAGCGTCAGGACCTGGTTGTCCAGGTTCGGTTCGACCAGGTCGCCCGCACACGACTCGTCAAAGCAAACCGAACTCTCCGTCGTATCAAAGTCCCCTGTGATTATGCCGAGTGAGTCCACGTAGCCGTCGGTGAACTCGAAGGCATTGAAATCACCCGTAACGACCAGTCGGACGTCGGGATCCGCAGTTTGCAGATCCTGCACCGCCGTCGCAATCGATTCCGCCTGCAGTAGACGCTTCTTGCGTACCCGCTGGCCCTCGGACCCGTCGATGCCGCCGAGGGAACGATTGTGCACGGCCATCACCGCAATGGGGACGCTACCATATGCCAACTCGCAGCTACCCTCGAGCAACAGCGGCGGACGGTCGTGGAGGATATCGTTTTCCCCACTAATCGGATTCAAAAAAGTCTCGTCCGGATCGACCTGCGTAACCGCGTCAACGTTGATGCGCTGGCGGGTCAGGAAACCGACATCGATGGTGCCAACGTCGTTGCCCTCCACCAGGAGGGCTGTGTAGACCACCGACGGGTCGTCGGCTTCGATCTGCGCCGCCAGGTCGCCGAGCACCTTCAGGCTCTCGACTTCCTGCACGGCGAGGATATCCGGCGCGCCGAGCACCGTGCGGACGTAGTCGGAGAACTTGCTCAGCCGAAGTTGATATTCGGCCGTGGAGACTACTGCGTCATCGCGCCCGTCAACGTCGGCCGGATCGTCAATATCGTCAAACAGGCGGAACAAATTGAGCGTACCTACGGTGATTTCGCCCGGCTCGCGAGGTCGCACTGGTACGGGTGGCGGCGCCGAATCTACGCTTAGCGCCAAGGGCCACAATTCGTAACCGCTGAACTCGAATCCTATGACGCCGATCGCGCTGAAGCTCGACCCTGCGGGGATGATCTGGTTCGGGAGGCCCAGCTTGTCGGGATCGAGTTCGAAGACTTCCGGATTGCCATCCCAGGTCGGTATCGGTGGCATCGATAGACCGGGGAATTCAACGCCGGGCTCGCGGAACGTGCGTGCCGGTGCAGCCGTAATGTGTACCTCGGCGATCGGATCCGGATTGAAGCGCTGATTCGGCCCGGTGACCGAGCCGCCGGCAATCTCGACCAACATTCCTTCGTAACACTCGAATTCGATCGCACAGCTCGGAGCGGTCGGGTCCGGCGACGGCACCGTGGCGTCAAACACGACCGGGTCCGGCACCGGGCTACCCGAGGACACGTGTTCGACGGATGATCCGAAAGTGAATTCCGTTAAATCGAAAAACTCGATGACGGTACCGGTTACTGTCACCACGTCACCGACCGCGACCGTCGGGGCGGCGCCGGTGAAAACAATGATGCCGTCTGATGTATCAACGTCTACGTCGCTGCGAGCCTCCGGCGTTTGCATGGCGAACTGGTCCACACCGACAGCCGTTACGACGTTGTCCTCGGTCCGAATGCTCTGCCCGTCGAACGGCGAGGCCACGCCTGCGCCCTGGATCTCGTAAATCTCCCGAACCGGTGCCGTCAAGCTGCAACCGGTGGTGAGCGACGTATTCGACCTGCCGGGGGTGATGCAGGCGTTTGCAAAATCGACGTTATTCTGGTTGCTGTCCGCGCCGTCGGGAAAACGACCGATGCCGCGGAAGTCCTGGCCGGCCGAACCAGAGTCCTCGAGACCCGCGCCCGAGCCTTCCGTGTACGGCGAGGCAGTATCGCCTTCGTAGCTGACCGTATCCAACACGGCGCCGGCAAATACCAGCGCGACCGCATCGGGTGAGCCGTTCTGAATCGAGCTGAGGGCATCCAGGTCGCAGTTGGCCACCGTCGCGGCATTACTGCAGACCACGAAGTAGTCTCCGGAGGGCAGCATCACGCTTGGTAGCGGGAAGGAACCGTAGGGAGAGCCCGTTGCGCCGTTAACCAGTTCGAGCGTGATCCCGCTCA
Organism: uncultured Gammaproteobacteria bacterium; assembly: GCA_963841165.1. Taxonomy (GTDB): domain Bacteria; phylum Pseudomonadota; class Gammaproteobacteria; order Steroidobacterales; family Woeseiaceae; genus UBA1847. Next base: position 6,326 of record CAWJCA010000053.1, read on the forward strand.
GATCCTGGTCGCCCAGGCCGTTGTTGACGATCTCGATGAACTCGGCCGTGTCGCCGCCCGGCTGGTCGTAGTCGACCTCGTTAATCAGGAGATTCGGCGGCGCCACCGATGGACAGTTACTCGTGTCGCTGGAGTTGGCCGATCCCGGTGTCGCACAGACGACCTGGAAATCGACGTTGTTCTGGTCCGTATCGAAGCCGTCAGGCAGGCGCGAGATGCTCTTGTTGTCGTTACCACCACCGACGCCGCCCGTACCGGGATCCGTGAGACCGGCGCCCGAGCCCTCGGTATAGGGCGCGCTCGTATCGCCTTCATAACTCACCGCATCGACGATCGCGCCGCCGAACGTAAGAGCCACGGCATCAGGGCCGCCATTCTGAACGAGGTTGGTGTTCGGGCTGACGTCGAGATCGCAGCCGATCACCTGACTGGCCTCGCCGCAAACGACAAAGAAATCGCCCGCAGCAAGCGTCGTTGCCGGTAACGGAATCGTGTTGTAAATCGCGGCCCCTCCACCGCTGCCGTTTACGAGTTCCAGGCTGAACCCGGACAGGCTGACGTCGGCCGAATCGGCGTTGTAGATCTCGATGAACTCCGCGGCATCGGCGCCGGGCTGATCGTAGTCAATTTCGTTGATTACGAGGTCGCCGCCTGTTGGGCCGCCACCGCACGCGTTAAGCGCGCCAGGCGTGTCGTTGCCGCCCGCGGGGTCGAAGGCGCCTATCTCAAATCCTGTGGGGCAATCGAAGATGTGACCCGGAACGAAAGAACCGTCGGGGCCGACGGTGTCGGCGCAGTAGATCAGATCACCCGACCCCGCGGTTTCCACGAGACCGATGCAGTCGACGAGTTCCGCCCATGGCATTGAATCGAGCACACCGTCATTGTCCGTATCGAGGTCATCACTACTGGCACCCGTGAAATCGCGAACTACGAGATGCGTTACATTGTCCGAGTTCTCGAAATTGAGGTTAGCGGTAAGATCGGCGGTTCCGAGTGTGAACGTCCCCTCCGCGGCAACAAAAAAACCACCGCCGGGAACAGCCGAGCCAGTCAGATCCACAACGGCCTCGATCACGCCGCTGCCCCCTGTGCCGTCGCCGATCACGAGATACGAGAGGCCGTCCAGTGCATCGCCGGCGTCACCAGCCAATTCGAAGTATTCGTCATTGTCGCCGCCGGGCTGGTCGATGCGGATTTCGGAAATCGAAACCGAAATCTGCCCGCAGTCGTTAACCGCACCCGGCGTATCGTTTCCGCCGGCCGGATCGAAAGCCCCTACCTGGAAACCGCCCGGGCAATCGATGGCATGGCCTGGCACAAAAGCGCCGTCGGGGCCGACGGTGTCGGCACAGTAGATCAGATCACCCGACCCCGCGGTTTCCACGAGACCGATGCAGTCGGCCAAACTCGACCACGGCGTCGAATCCAGGATGCCATCGTCATTCGTATCTAGGTCGTCACCGCTGCTGCCCAAAAAGTCGGAGACGAGCAAATGGGTCACGTTGTCCGAATTCTCGAAATTGAGCGAGGTCGTGAGATCCGCCGCCCCGAGACCGAAAGTACTTTCGGCGGCGACGAAGAAGCCGGAGCCCGGAATGCTCCAGCCGGAGAGGCCCACGGCCGCTTCAATGACGCCGCTGCCTCCGGTGCCGTCGCCGATCACGACATAAGTCAGTGCGCTAAGATCGGCGCCACCTGTACCAGCCAGCTCGAAATACTCATCATTGTCGCCGCCGGGCTGGTCGATGCGGATTTCACTGATTGAGACTTGCGCAAATAGCGGGCCGGACGCAAGAAACAAGATCGCAAAACTTAGAGCTGTTGCCGCTCTGCGGATTTGACTCAACATTGATTTCTTCCCTCTGATCTAAGGTTCAAGAGACGATTCTTATTCTTGTTTCGAGGTCAACATTCGACTCTAGATGTAATGCACACAAAAACCGTACCGAGTGCGGCATCCGCGTAAAACATCGCTTATTTGGAAAGGATAGCAGTTTAGGCAAACTGTATGTCGTGATTCGTACAGTCATACGATGTTTCACGACGAGGGCCTCAGTCGCAGAAACGAGACGCGCGGATTGCGATCTGCTCGCGCTAGAAGCTCATCCGGCATCGGCTGGTGATTAGTGTGCGCTAAAGCGCCTGCTCTTACTCACAACAGGCGGTCATTCGGCTCAGAGTGGGGTCAAGCAAACGGCAAATAACGGCCAGAAGCGGGCCGCCCGCGCAGCTGGTAATTTTCTGAGACGAGTTCCCCGACACCGAATAGAGATCGGCGCCGGGGAGTGTGCTTTTCTCAGAAATCCGAATCCGTGCAATTGACGTCAGTGAGCAGATCGTTGACCACCGGGCCGTCGAGGAATATGCTCGATTCCTTGTCCCGGCATTCGATCTGGACTCCGTCACTCGCCCAGTTGTTGAAAATCCGGGCGCCTTCTCTCGCGAACAGTGCGCCGTCTTGCTCGACGACGATGCCGTGGGCGCTGTTGTTGTCAACGCCCGTGCCGTGGATGTTCAAGGTCGAATGTGACTGTACCCAGGCACCGTAGAGTCCGTTCCAGGAAATCCCGCCACCAACGACCTCGAAGGCCGAGTTGTTTTCGAGTACGACTCCGGTTTCGGTGTTGGCGTTAGCGTGCGAATTTTCCATGCTTCCGGCAGACCCGAGACTCAGCAATACGCCGACGGGATTGGCCCAGCCGATATGTGTATCGGTCAGGTCGAGCGACGAGCTGCGCGTTGCGCGGATTCCGATTCCATTCTCATGGTAATTGACGCCGCCGCCGTCGAGATTCAGGAAGCCGTTATTGGTCACAAGGATGCCATCGCTGCCATTATGCTCGACAATCGTGTTCCGCAGCCTCGCCGAACCGTTGTCCAGTACGACACCCTCTTCTGTGTTGTACTCGATGCGGCAGCTGATACACACAAGCATGCCATTCTGGAGGACCGAGACGCCGTATTCTTTATTGCCAAAGACGTTTACAAATCGCAGCCGTGCTCGACTGTGAACGACTCTGAGGCCACCGCCCGAACCTGTAATGTTCAGGTATTCGAAGACAGTACCGTCCGAATTATACAGCCGGACATCACCATCAATCACCGTGGCGCCATCGCCAACAATGTTGACGCCGTCGCGGTGAATCGAGATGTCTTCCTCGCAGGTACCGTACAGCTCGATCTCGATGACCTTGGCAGACCCTGCACCGGCATCGATTGCCTTCTGTAGTGAATCGCCTTTGTCGCAATTGACTACGCGAACGCCCGCGTGTGCCGAGGTTGCAGCCAGGATCAAGCCGGCCGCGATCGCCACGACGTGTCGTGTGAGTGTGGATTTCATCGCCTTCTCCTTTCGGAATGATTGCAAAACCGCTCATGCGGCAGCCCGGCGATCTTTGGGTCCTTCGGGGAGTGGACGGAGGCTACTCGGAGGAAGCGAGGACCCGTGGCTTTGCGTCGCTGACTTTGGTCAGATTTGCCTTTATCAAACCAATTATGAACAGCGATGAAATTCGGTCAATTCTGGGATGTACGTAACGGCTGCTTCTGCTTTTACACCGGCCCGCCGTGGGCTTCAGACAGTAGTCGTATCCGACACACTTAAGTGCGAAAAGCTATTCGTGATACTGCGGGCTGAGTTCATGCACCGCGTCGACCAGCACGCCGAGGTGCTCCGGATCGATGTCCGGCGTAATGCCGTGTCCGAGATTGAACACATGCCCCGGCCCATGACCGTAGCTGGCCAGCGTGTCGGCGACACCCTGTCGTATGACCTCGGGGCTTTCGCGCAGTGTCGCCGGATCCAGGTTGCCTTGCAGCGCAACCCTGTCTTCGACATAGCCTCGAGCTGTTCGTAGATCGGTTGTCCAGTCGACGCCCAGCGCATCGCAACCGGTTTCCACCATGTCGGCAAGCAGCGCGCCGGCGCCCTTGGTGAACAGAATGACGGGAATCGGCTCTGCGCCCTTTGTCGCGAGCAAGGTTGTCGACGATCGTCTGCATATTGGCGAGCGAGAAACGTCGATAGTCGTCCGGCTCCAGTGCCGCGCCCCAGGTGTCAAAGACCATGATTGCCTGCGCGCCCGCATCTATTTGTGCATTCAGATACTGAATGGTCGTCTCGGTGACGATATCCAGCAAACGTCAGCAGCGCCTGCGGGTCCTCTTTCGCGAGCCCCTTGATGGTCTTGAAATCCCGGCTGGAGCGGCCCTCAACCATGTAGGTGGCGACGGTCCAGGGGCTGCCCGCAAACCCGATCAGCGGCACCTGTCCGTCGAGCGCCTTCCTGATCGTGCTGACTGCCTCGAAGACGTAACCGAGTTCCGAGCCAACGTCCGGGACCGACAGTTTGCGGATCGCTGCGGCGCTCTGCACCGGCCGTTTGAATCGCGGCCCTTCTCCGGTCGCGAAATACAGTCCAAGGCCCAGCGCGTCGGGCACGGTCAGGATATCCGAGAACAGGATGGCCGCATCCAGCTTGAAGCGCCGCAGCGGCTGCAATGTCACCTCGCACGCCAGCCTGGCGTTACGGCACAAGCTCATGAAGTCGCCGGCCTCCGCCCGAACCTCGCGGTACTCCGGCAGATAGCGGCCGGCCTGTCGCATGATCCAGACCGGCGTACGCGCCGTGGGCTGGCGACGCAGCGCGCGCAGGAACACGTCGTTCTTCAGCTCCGCCATTACGCGCCAACCTCGGCGGCAATCGAGGCCTGCATGGCCTCCGCCGCCGCACGCGGACTCTCGGCGTCGCGAATGGGGCGACCCACGACGATGTAGTCGGCGCCGTTCGAGAATGCCGTCTCGACCGTCACGACGCGCTTCTGGTCGCCCATCGGTTTGTTGTCGACAGGGCGAATGCCGGGCGATATGACGAGCAGTTTGTTATCGATGTGTTCGCGCAGCTTCGGCACTTCGAGGCCCGACGAAATCACACCGTCGCAACCGGCTTCCAGTGCCCGCCTGGCACGCGAGAGAACCAGCGACTCGAGGTCGCAGTCGAAACCAAGGTCATCCAGGTCGCCACGATCGAGGCTCGTCAGCACCGTTACGCCCAGTACCTTCAGGCTGTCACCCTTGTTCTCCGCCGCGGCCTCCATGATCGACTGGTTGCCGTGCACCGTAACGAACGATGCACCTCGATTCTTGAGCGACCGCACAGCGGAACCCACGGTTGCCGGTATGTCGAAAAATTTCAGATCGCAAAACACTTTCTTGTCGCGCGCGAGCATCCAGTCGAGCAGTTCGAAGTACTCCCCGCTCATCATGAGCTCGAGCCCGATCTTGTAAAACGTCACGGCATCGCCCAACTCGTCAGCGAGGGCCCTGGCCCGATCGCAGTCGGGAACGTCCATGGCAAAAATGAGGCGGTCTTTATTCGGAATGTTTTTATGCTTCACTGGAAACCCTGGCTTGCTGTCGGGCGGCCTGCGCAGCGGCCGCGTAAGAATTGCGGCGCATTCTATCAGCCCTGCATGCCCTCGTGGGCCGCGATTGCATAGCGATCTGTCATTCCCGCTATGTAATCGGCAACAACCCGGGCTCGGCCGTGCTCGTCAAGACTGGCGGCTGCGTCGGCAAACTCCGGTGGCATGCGTTTCACATCCTCCGAGTAGGCCGTGAACAGGTCCCTGACCATGATTTGCACCTTGCGCGTCATTTCCAGTTTTTGTTCATGCTTGTACAGGTGCTCGTTCAGGAAGCGCTTCAGCGATACGTGTTGTTCGTAAACACGATCCGACATCGACACGAGCCGCTTGCCGGCGCTGCGAACGTCATCTATCGATTCCGGGCCCTCTTTCTCGAGGCGCCGTCGCGTTTCTTCGATCAGGTCCGTTACGACGGTGCCGATCATGCGACGAATAATTTCATAAATAAGCCGGCGGTCCTCGAGTTCGGGATACAGGGCATGTACCTCGACGTACTGAGACTCGAACAACGGCTGCTCCAGAAGCTGATCGAGGCTCAGCAGACCAGCCCGAAATCCATCGTCCACATCGTGGTTGTTGTAGGCGATGGCATCGGCAATATTCGCAAGCTGTGCTTCGAGGCCGGGCTGTTTACGCTGCAGGAATCGTTCGCCCACATCGCCAAGCTCGCGGGCGTTACGCGTAGAACAGTGCTTGAGGATGCCTTCGCGCGTCTCGAACATGAGATTCAGCCCGGGAAAGTCGGCGTACTTCGCTTCCAGCACATCAACAACCCGCAGCGACTGCAGGTTGTGCTCGAAGCCGCCGTAGTCTCGCATGCAGGCATTCAACGTATCCTGTCCGGCATGACCAAACGGGGTATGGCCCAGGTCGTGAGCCAGGCTGATTGCCTCTGTCAACGGCTCGTTGAGATTCAGCGCATCCGCCACACTGCGGGCTATCTGTGACACCTCAAGTGAATGCGTCAATCGGGTGCGATACAGGTCGCCCTCATGATTGACAAACACCTGGGTTTTGTAGATCAGCCGCCGGAAGGCCGTCGAGTGAATGATCCGATCGCGATCACGCTGGTATTCGCCGCGGTACGCCGCGCGCGGCTCGTCGTATTTTCTGCCGCGGCTCTGTGACTCGTCAGCGGCATAGGGTGCGAGGCCCACTGCACCCGTCAAAGCGGCGCCCCGGTCAGCGCCGCCAGCCTCGTGCGTTCATAATCGGCGCTGACGTAAGCCTCTCCCAGGGAGCGCAACAGGACAAAACGCAGCTGTTTCTGCTGTGCTTTCTTGTCCATCCCCATCGCGTCGAGCCAGCGCTCAGCGGCAATGGCCGGCGGTTCGGTTGGCAGTCCCGCCGCCGCTACCAGCTCTTTGAGGCGCGCCAGATCGGCGGACGCGATGCCGCTCAGTTCGGCGGCCATGATCATGCCTGCTGCCACGGCTTCGCCGTGTAGCCACTCACCGTATCCGAGGCAGCGTTCAATCGCGTGGCCAAAGGTATGGCCGAAGTTCAGAATCGCGCGTCGACCGGCCTCTCGTTCGTCCTCAGCCACGACGCCCGACTTGATCTCGCAAGAGCGCTGGATCGCGTAAACGAGCGCTTCCGGGTCTTTCTCGAGCAGCGCGGCCATATTTGACTCAAGCCATGAAAAAAATGCCGGGTCACAGATCGCGCCGTGCTTGATGACCTCGGCCAGGCCCGCCCTGAATTCTCGCGGTGGTAGCGTGTTGAGGGTATCTGTATCGATGAGTACGACCCGCGGCTGGTGAAACGCGCCGATCAGGTTCTTGCCTTTTTCGTGGTTGACGCCGGTCTTGCCGCCGACGGACGAGTCGACCTGCGCGAGCAGCGTTGTCGGCACCTGCACGAATGCCACGCCTCGCATGTAGCAGGCGGCAGCAAAACCGGCAATGTCGCCGACGACTCCGCCACCGAGCGCAATTACGGTGGTGTCCCGGTTGGCACCCGATGCGACCAGTTTGTCCAGAATCGTTTGCATCGTCGCAAGCGTCTTGAACGACTCGCCGTCCGCAAGACTGATGTTCGCCACCTCACGACCGGCCAGGTTCGGCATGAGCTTGTCGAGGTAAAGGGGCGCAACGGTCTCATTGCTGACGACGAGGCAGTCCGGTCCGTGTACGTAGTCGGCCAGGTTGAAGTTGCCGTCCATGAGGCCACGGCCAATGATGATCGGATAGCTCCGCTCACCGAGATCAACATTGATAGTCTTCATGACGGCGCTAGATTACATGAATGTAGGGAAGCGCTCCGTACGCAAACCTTCTCAATTATCTCGCTGGCAACCGAATGAACCTTGCGCCCATCCGTTTCGACAACCAGGTCTGCGATCTCCCGATACAGCGGGTCGCGCGCAAGCAGCAGCTCTTCGAGAATCTGGCGTCGATCACCATTCTCCAGCAACGGTCTCTCGCGGCCCTTGTTGGTGCGGGCGTACTGCTGGTCGACCGTCGTATACAGATACACTACATAGCCACGGCCGCCAAGCAGGCTGCGGCTTTCCGGATCGACAATCGCGCCACCGCCCGTTGCAAGCACGACGCCGTCGATGCCACTCAGGTCGTCGATCACCGCCGCTTCACGTTTGCGAAAACCCGCCTCACCCTCTTTCTCGAAAATGAAAGGAATATCGACGCCTGTCCGCGCTTCTATTTCGTCGTCGCTATCCATGAACGACAGGTGCAGGGTTCGGGCGAGCTGCCGGCCAACTGCCGACTTGCCCGCGCCCATTGGGCCAATCAGGAAGATGTTCTTAGGGTGTTTCATTAACGGCCGTGTTTCACCTGTTTTTGTGAAGGCCCTCAAAGAGAAAGCCAACCCGAAGGTTGGCTTTCCGGATCTTCAGCGGAACAAAATCCTAATAAACGGTGGCGCCTTCCTCAAGGATGCGCGGCGTCACAAAGATTAGCAGTTCGGCTTTGTTGTCGGTCCGCTGCTTGCTGCGGAACAGGGCGCCAGCAAACGGAATATCACCAAGGAACGGCACTTTCTTGACCGTCTCGCGACGTTCTGTTTCATAAATACCGCCCAGAACGACCGTCTGTCCGTTAGCAACAAGAACCTGGGTCTCTACGGAGCGCGTATCGATACTCGGCACCGTACCGCCAAGGCCGCCTGTCGAGATAATCTCGCCGACGTTGTCCTTGCTGACCCTGAGATCCATGATGATGTTGTTGTCAGGCGTAATTTGCGGCGTAACAACCAGCTCGAGAACAGCCTCTTTGAACTGGATCGTCGTCGCGCCAGAAGATGCCGACTGCTGGTAAGGAATTTCCACACCCTGCTTGATCGTCGCTTCTTTCTGGTTCGCAGTGATAACGCGCGGAGTCGATACGATCTCGCCGCGACCCTCAGCTTCCATCGCTGTCAGCTCGAGGTCAACCAGATAGTCGTTCTCAAGCACGGCCAGCGAGAAGCGGCCCGCAGCAGCGCCGATCGGCAGAGGAACATTGTAGCGATTGGTCAGCGACGGATACTCGAGCAGGAAGGGACTTGTCGGATCGGCCTGGTTTTCAAGATAGGTACTGATCATGTTGTCAGTTCCCTGGCCGGAGCCGCTTATCGCCGTGAGGCCTGTAGTTGCTCTCGTTGAACGCGGTGACGCCCAGGCGTATACCGAGATCACGACTGAAATCGTCATTGACGACAACGATGCGTGACTCGATCAAAACCTGCTTGATCGGAATATCCAGGGTTCGAACCAGGCGGCGAATGTTCTGCAATCGCTCTGCTGTATCCTGAACCAGAAGCGTGTTCGTGCGATCGTCAACGCCAACGCTGCCCCGGTCCGACAGCAACGGGTTGCCGCCACTATCAGCCTGAATCAACGCCGCGATATCGCTTGCTTTGGCGTAGTTGACCTGCAGGAACTCGGAGTATGTTGGCTCCAGTTCTCTAATCGCCAGCTTGGCCTCCAGATCCGCTGTTTCGCGCGCCGCAATTTCCTGCGCAGGCGCAACCATGATCACATTGCCGTTCTGGCGCATGTCCAGGCCCTTGGTCGTCATCACGATATCCAGGGCCTGATCCCAGGGAACATTGCGCAGGCGCAGCGTTACGTTGCCCGAAACCGTATCGGAAACAACGATGTTCTTGCCCGAAGTCTCGGCAAGCAGCTGCAGTACAGCGCGTGTCTCAATGTCCTGGAAGTTCAGCGTCAGGCGTTGACCTTCGTATTCCTTGGTCTCCGAGAACAGGCTTGATGCATCCTTGGTTTGCTCAGCGGCAGGGTTGATTTCGATCGTGAATTCATTGTCCGACTGATAGGCGAGCTGCTCAAACTTGCCGTCTGCCGAAATAACAACACGTGTATCGAGGTTTGTGCGCAGTGTGTCAACGGTCGTGACCGGGGTCGCAAAATCCATGACATCAAGACGGCGCATCAGCTCGGCCGGCAGGCTCGTGTCCTTAAAGACGGCAACAACTCGGCCACCTTCCTGGCGAATGTCGACCGGTGTTGAAGGGTCGGTCAGGTTCACGATAACTCGGCCACCGCCATCACGCGTTCGACGGAAATCTACGCTTGAAATCGCACGGCTGCCGGGCGCGGCGTAAGAACGGGTTTCGGATGCCGGGGCGCTGGCGAACTGGGTTGTCCCTGCGCTGTATTCATCCCCGCCACCCAGGGTGACGATTACCGTGTTACCGCTACGGCGAGTCTCGTATTCAACCATGGAACCGAGGTTAAGCACGACCCGCGTACGGCCGTTTGCTTCAGCTGTAAGCACCGTATCGAGCGGCCCGAGATTCACATCGCGGCGACGTGAACTCAAACCCAACGTTGTGTTGGGCAGATCGAGCGCGATCCTTGCAGGATTCTCGATCGTGAACGCCAGCGGCTCGGGTGCCGTGTCACTCATGATCAGCTTCAGCTCGACACGCTGGCCGGGCAGACTCTGCACCTGAATGTCCTGCAGACGATTACCTTCCTGTGCGCTGGCAGTCGCGCCCCAGAAAAGCAGCAGTGCTGCCTGTGCCAATGCGGCCAGCTTTATCACCGTCATGCGATGACCGACCGTCGGTTTGCTTTTGAGCATCATTCCAATTACTCCCAGTTCCATTCAGGTGTCAGTCTGCTAGACCGACCGCGGCATCTCTCTCGATATAGCCGCCGATTCCATCAGATATAATTTCGACCAATGCGACTTCCGATTCAGAAACTTCCGTGATTCGTCCGTCGTTTTGCCCCATGTAATTTCCGGGAACAACTCGGTGAATCAATCCGTCTGCTGTTCGTATGAGGCCATAATTCGTGTCGCCCATGTACAGGGTTCCAACCATGCCCAATGTGTCCAGCGGAAAGTTCTCGAGATATTCACGGCTCCGGTCCCGATCGGGGCGTGTACCGCCCGAAGCGCTGCTTGCCTGTGGTGTATCCGGTACGAACGGTGACCGCATGCCCTGCTTGTCAGCGGCATACATGAACACTTCATAAGGCGTGATTTCCGGAAGCGGTTCAATCCGTCCGCCCGGCTTCGCCTTGACCTCGTTGATATACTGATCCAGGTCGTCCATGTCGCCCCCGCATGCTGCGAGTCCGACCGCTGACAAAACCAGGATCATGGCGTGTTTAATTATTTGGGGAGCGCGCATTATCACTTCGCCTCCTCGTCAAGATAGCGGTAGGTTTTGGCCGTAACCTCGATGCTACTGTCTCGTTGATATACTGATCCAGGTCGTCCATGTCGCCCCCGCATGCTGCGAGTCCGACGGCTGACAAAATCAGGATCATGGCGTGTTTGGTTATTTGGGGAGCGCGCATTATCACTTCGCCTCCTCGTCAAGATAGCGGTAGGTTTTGGCCGTAACCTCGATGCTAAGGCTGTCGAATTTGTTCTTGTCTTCTTGCGTAATGTTGATGTCATGCAAGGTCACGATTCGAGGCAGTGCAGCGATGCCGCTTACAAAATTTCCGATCTCGTGGTATCCGCCTGTCAGACGAATCTTGATGGGCTTTTCTGCATAAAAGTCTCTCGGGATTTCACCCTGCGGAACAAACAGTTTTTCCTGCAAGCCCGCTGCAAGCCCGGTCTGTGAAATATCCACGATCAGGCTGGGTATTTCCGTCTTGCCAGGAAGCTGCCTGAGCATCGTGCCGAAAGACTGTTCGATCTGGAAAAGCTGCGCTTTGTAAGCGTCGTAGTTAGCGGCCTTGCGCTGCTTGTTTTCAAACGTCACCCGGAGCTGCTTTTCTTCGTCCTGAACACGGCTAAGCTGCGGTGCCTTGTCCTGGATGATGAACCAGTAAACGCCGAGCCCTAATACGACTGCGAACACGATTACGATAACAGCGACGCGGAAGAGCAGCGGCCAGCGGCCGACGTCATTGACGTCCAGGCTCTGGAGTTCCTCAATGAGATTCATTCCGCCTCCTCCGCTTCGCCATCCTTGTGCAACTGTTTCAGGTAAACGACGAACTCCGCCTTGCGGGATGCGCCGGACTGTTTGGTCTCGACCCGCTCAACCTCGGGGTCGGATAACCAATTCGACGCATCGATCTGGCGCATCAGAGCTGACACTCGCGTACTGGACTGCGCCACGCCGCGAATCGTGACTCGTGAACCTGTTTGTTTCATTCCGGTAAGGTAAACGCCCTCCGGCAATTGCCGCACCAGCTCGTCAAAAAGATGGACGATCTCCGGGCGACTCTTCTGCAGTTGCTCGATGATTTCCATTCGCGCAAGCAGGCGTTCTTTTTGCCGCTCCAGGCCGTTGATCTCGGTAATGCTCTTCTCAAGCTCGACGATCTCGTCAGTCAGCCGCTTATTGCGTGCTTCCTGCCCGGAGATCATCTGTGAGTAGGCGAAAATCGTCGTTATGACGACCGCAATTGCAGCAACTACCGCACCGGCTGTGGCCACGCCGAAATCTCGTTGACGTTTTTTGCGCTCTGCCTCGCGCCATGGGAGTAGATTAATACTAGGCATATTAGTCGAAGCTCCTCAGTGCAAGGCCGCAGGCCGTAAGAAGTGCAGTCGCATCTTTGTTGACGCCCTGCGATTTGGCCTTAGACGAAATTTTCATTTGTCCGAGTGGATCACCAACCTCGGTCGGAATACCGACGCGACTCGAGATGACGTCGGCAATACCCGGAATATTCGCACAACCGCCGCAAACCAGGATCATGTCCGGCTGCTCACGACCGCCGCCCGAGGCCAGGTAGAACTGCAGTGACCGGCTGACCTGCTGGGTCATGTCGTCAATAAAAGGCTCCAGGACTTCGGGTTGGTAATTGCTTGGCAGGCCACCTTGCTTCTTGGCGCGGCCCGCATCTTCCATCGACAGCCCGTAAGTGCGCATGATTTCCTCGGTCAGCTGCTGGCCGCCGAAGTTGAAGTCGCGCGTATAAACAACTTTCAGATCATAAAGTACGCTGAAGGTCGTGCTGCTGGCGCCGATGTCGACAACCGCTACCGACTGTCCCATGCCACCGTCGGGAATCTGGTGGCTCAGCAGGCGACAGGCGTTCTCCAGTGCGAAGGCCTCGACATCGACGATCTTCGTCGCCAGGCCCGCGGCGGTGACCGCAGACTGGCGCTGCTCGACGTTCTCCGTTCGTGTCGCTACCAGCAACACGTCCATGAGTTCGGGGTCTTTTTCATTCGGCCCAATCACTTCGTAGTCGAAGCTGACCTCTTCCATCGGGAATGGAATGTACTGGTCGGCCTGAATCTCGACCTGCCCTTCGAGGTCTCGCGCGGAGAGGCTGGAGGGCATCTGAATGACTTTGGTAATGGCCGCATCACCACTGATGGCGACGGCCACATCGGTTGCCTTGGCCCCGGCCCGCTTTACGGCGCGTCGAATAGCTTCGCCGACGGCTTTCGCGTCGACGATCGCTTTTTCGCTGACCGAACTGGGAGGGGTAGGCTCTGCTGAGTAAGACTCGACCCGATAGCGCTTTCCACTCTGGGTAAGCTCAATCAGTTTGACCGACGATGTCGTGATATCGAGGCCCAGCAATGGCTGTGATTTATTGCCAAAAAGCACGTATTTTTCCTTCTAAGTCGGTAAGTTGCGAGCCAATTGTAGGTTGGGCATTAGCAATTCGATTTAACTATATATCAATAAAATGTTAAATAAAACGTGACTTTGTTCACGATCCAACAATCCCTATAGTAATGCGGCCCGATGGGTACATTCCGTGAACCAGTCGGCGACTGAGAGCGAGACTCGTTATTGCAGCGTTCAGCAATGCGCGTCTATCATCGGCCGCCTCGATCAAGTTTGCAAAATGCCTTGCCCTGAAAAAGCCACATTTCCTGCATCCGCCGACCACCACCGTACCGTTATATAGAGTGAGCCAGCACCCCGATAATACCGGGATATTCTCCGGAAATCGTCAGCAACTATGCATAAACCACCGAAAACAAACAAGAATCTACGTCACATCCGCAGACGACGGCTCCTCAGGAGCCTGATCTTGTTCCTTGGTCTTGGGGTCAGCGGCACGGTTGCGGCCGTGGCCGCGGTGATCGGAGCGTATTACTTCGTGGAGCCGGGCTTGCCCAGGGCCGAGACGATTCGGGATATTCCGCTGCAGATTCCGCTTCGCATTTTCAGTCGCGACGGCTACCTGATATCCGAGATCGGCGAACGGCGGCGCATTCTTGTCACCTTCGAAGACCTGCCAGCGCATGTCGTGCATGCATTTGTCTCCGCCGAAGACCGGCGCTTCTTTGAACACCCGGGAATCGACTACCAGGGAATCATGCGGTCGTTTGCGCGATTGCTTCAAAGCGGTGAGATCAGCGGCGGTGGCAGCACGCTGACGCAGCAGCTGGCCCGCGACTACTTTCTGACGCGTGAGCAATTGTTTACAAGAAAACTCCGCGAGGCTTTTCTTGCCTACAAGATCGAGCACGAGTTCACCAAGGAGCAGATCATGGCGCTGTTCCTTAACAAGATGTTCTTCGGGCAGCGCGCCTATGGTGTGGCTGCCGCCGCGCAGGTGTACTTCAACAAGAACCTCAGGGACATCAACGCGGCGGAAGCCGCGACCCTCGCCGGCGTTCTGCCGGCACCGTCTCGATATAACCCGGTCTACAGCGCGGCGAACGCAGAAATGCGTCGTGGCTACGTGCTCGGCCGGATGCACGATCTTGGCTATCTTGACGACGCCGCTTACGCGGAGTCGATGGCGTTCCCGATGGAGTCGCAGCTGCACGGGGCCGCGGTTGAACTGAACGCGCCGTACGTCGCGGAAATGGTTCGCAGTGAGATGTTGAAGCGTTACGGCGAGGACACCTACACGGCCGGTTACCAGGTCGTCACGGCCCTCGACTCGCGCCTGCAAACGGCAGCCAACTACGCATTGAGAAACGGGCTGCTCGAGTTTACGCGGCGACGCGGCTATCGCGGTCCGATGTCGAACGTGGAACTCGGCGACGAGGTCCTGGCGACACGCGTTCGAGGAATGGCCGATAGAGATCCGCGAAATGCTCGAGCAATACGCGCCGGGCGGTCTCTCTGTCGCGCTCGTTACGGCCGTTTCGGAAAACAACTCGGCGAGCATCGTGTTCGGCGGCGGCGTCGAGGCCACGCTGCCCTGGCAACGGCATCAGCTGGGCCAAGCCGTTCGTCGATCGCGAGACGACCGGACCGGCACCAGAAACGGTAACCGATGTGCTGACGGTCGGTGACATTATTTATGTGATGCCGACGTCAAACGGCAGCTGGGCACTTGGCCCAGGTGCCTGAGGCACAGGGCGCGGTCGTCGCGATTGACCCGTACGATGGCGCCGTCGGTGCACTGACCGGCGGCTTCGACTTCACGATGAGCAAGTTCAATCGCGCACGACAGGCCTATCGCCAGCCGGGCTCGTCGTTCAAGCCGTTTATCTATTCCGCCGCACTCGAGCACGGCAACACGCCGGCGACGGTCATCCTGGACGCACCGGTCGTCATCAATTCCTCGGAGCTCGAGGCTGTCTGGCGCCCGATCAATTACAGCGGCCGATTCTACGGGCCGACGCGCATGCGCGAAGCGCTGGTGCGTTCGATGAACCTCGTGTCGGTCCGGCTGCTGCTTGTTCGAAACCGGCATCGGCAATGCCGTTCGCCATATCGAGAAGTTCGGCTTCGGCGATGCCGCGCTGCCGCGCAACGGCTCTCTGGCGCTGGGCGGCGGCGCTGCATCGCCGCTGGACATGGCGCAGGGCTACGCAATGATTGCCAACGGCGGCCATGCGGTTAAACCCTATGTTATCGACGCGATTTACGGGCCCGACGGCGAGACGCTTTACCGCAGTGAGCCGGCCATCGTCTGCGACGCCTGTGTCGCGCGAAGCGCCGGACGGTCGATTTGACGATGGGCGACGCACCGAAATGACGCTGGACGCAATGGCGGACGTCGCGCTCGACTATCGACCCGATGCGCGCACGGCGCCGGAGCTTTTCAAGGACGTCGTCGTCGCGCCGCAGACGGTCAGCCCGCAAAATATGTTCCTCATTCAGGACATGATGCGCGACGTCGTGCGCCGCGGCACCGGTCGGCGCGCAATGGTGCTGGGCCGAAACGACCTGTCGGGCAAGACCGGCACGTCGAATGACCGGCGCGATGCCTGGTTCGGCGGCTTCAATGCCGACCTGGCCAGCATCGTCTGGGTCGGCTACGACGACGATCTGCCGCTTGGGCCCGGGCGAAGAAGGGTCGCGGACGGCGCTGCCGATCTGGATCGAATTTTCGCGCATCGCGCTGGACGGCGTGCCCGAACAACCAGATGCCGATGCCGGAAGGCATCGTCTCGGTACTGATCGATCGCGAGACCGGCTGTCCGGCGCGTGCCGGACAGCGCAACGTCGTGTTCGAGGTTTTTCGCGAAGGCAATGTTCCAGAGTGCGAGTTCATCGACGAACTACCCGACATTTTCAACGATGCGTCCGGTATCGATGCGCCGCCGGAAGAGGAAAATGAGGAAGCAAAGCGAGCCGCTCTTCTAAGTCGATGGGCCGACAAAAAAACAATGAGGCCGAGCGGGCGCGGCAGGTCGTCGCGCAGGAAGCTGCCCGCATCATCGTCGATCACGGCATTCGCGATTATCGACTGGCCAAACAAAAGGCGGCGGATCGCCTCGGCGTCAACGGGCGCGGTTCGCTGCCGGGCAACGCGGAAATCGAGGCGGCGGTCGCAGAACACCTGAAGATTTTCGGCCGCGAATCACACGCCGATCAACTGCGCCTGATGCGGGTTGCGGCGCTCTCGGCCATGGAGCTGCTCGCGTCGTTTACGCCACGACTGGTCGGCCCGGTGCTCGTCGGCACAGCCGATGAAAATTCGGCCGTCAATCTGCACGTTTTCGCCGACAGTCCCGAGGCGGTTGCGATGGAACTCGCCGATCTCGGCGTCAGCTACCGGCCTTACGAGCGTCGCCTGAAGAGCCGCCGCAATCGCGTCGAGACCTACGCCGGCTTCGAGTTTCATCACAGCAACAACGCGATCCAGGCAACGGTTTTTCCGGTCGACGGCATTCGGCAGGCGCCGATGAGCCCGATCGACGGCAAGCCGATGAAGCGCGTCGATTCGGCCGCCGTGCAGCTGCTGCTCGAACACGTTTAAGCGCACCCACCACCACACACCCACCATTCTGACGGCGGCGTCGATCGACCCATGAGGTCAGGCAACCGGCCGACATGCTTTGCTGGCGGACTGTCTCGCTGCGCTCGCTTGATGTCTCGCCAGCAAACATCTCGTCCACTTGCCTCACGCAGCACGATTGCGCAGCGGCGGCGAGTGCGGGGTATCTTGCGAAGCGACATCGCGTAAGCGCGAGCAAGCAAGATCTCCCCGCGCTCGACGCCGCGGGGAAAA
Organism: uncultured Gammaproteobacteria bacterium; assembly: GCA_963841165.1. Classification (GTDB taxonomy): domain Bacteria; phylum Pseudomonadota; class Gammaproteobacteria; order Steroidobacterales; family Woeseiaceae; genus UBA1847. The sequence goes on from CAWJCA010000053.1 coordinate 23,577, forward strand.
TGGTGGGTGGTGGTCGGCGTGATCTACCGCTTCTCGATCGGCTTGTAGTCGCGCTGCGCCGCCCCGGTGTACAGCTGTCGCGGTCTGGCTATCTTGCCAGCCGGATCTGCGATCATCTCCCGCCAGTGCGCCGCCCAGCCCACCGAGCGCCCAAGCGCAAACATCACCGTGAACATCGATGTCGGAATACCGAGCGCCCGGTAGATAATGCCTGAGTAGAAGTCGACGTTCGGGTACAGGTTCTTCTCGATGAAGTAGTCGTCCTTGAGCGCGACCTGCTCGAGTTCCAGCGCCAGATCGAACAAGCGGCGTGTCCTTGCGGTCGAGCTGCTGCAGAACCTTGTGGCACATGTCGCGAATGATCGTCGCGCGCGGATCGAAGTTCTTGTACACGCGGTGACCGAAGCCCATCAGCCGGAACGGATCCGACTTGTCCTTGGCTTTTTCGACATACTTCTCGATCTGGCTGGTGTCCCCGATTTCCTCGAGCATCTTGAGAACGGCCTCGTTGGCGCCGCCGTGTGCCGGGCCCCAGAGTGCGGAGATGCCGGCAGCAATCGCCGAGTACGGATTTGCGCCGGAGCTACCGGCCATCCTGACCGTCGAGGTCGAACAGTTCTGTTCGTGATCGGCGTGCAGTATGAACAGCAGGTCGAGCGCTTCGGCGGCGACCTCGTCGATTTCGTAAGGCTCTGCCGGAACCGCGAACAGCATGTGCAGCAGGTTCTCGCAGTAGTTCAGGTCGTTGCGCGGATAGATAAACGGCTGACCGATATTCAGCTTGTAGGCGGCCGCCGCAATCGTCGGCAGTTTGGCGAGAATCCGGTGCGCGAAGATATCGCGATGCTCGGGGTTCGATGCATCCATCTCGCTGTGGTAGTACGCGGACATCGAGCCGACGACGGCCGACAACATCGCCATCGGATGCGCGTCGTAGCGAAATCCCTTGAAGAAATTCAGCATGCCCTCGTTGAGCATGGTGTGGCGGCGAATCGTCCGTTCGAACTTCTCGAGCTCGGTTGCTGTCGGCAGGTCGCCGTGCAGCAGCAGGTAGGAAACTTCGATGAAGTTCGAGTTGGCGGCGAGTTGCTCGACCGGGTAGCCCCGGTACATGAGGATGCCCTGTTCGCCGTCGATGTAGGTGATGTCGGACTCGCAGCTGCCGGTCGAAACGAAACCCGGGTCGTAGGTAAAGACACCCTGTTCCTTGTACAGCTTCGCAATGTCGATAACGTCCGGACCGACGGTTCCCGTGCGCACGGGCAGCTCCAGTTCGGTGCCGCTGGGGCTGATCAGCCGGTATGCATCCTCGCTCATGTCTCTTCCTCGATAGTCCTATGAATCAAACATTCCGAGCATAGCAGAGCGCCGCGACCCGGGAAGTCGTGGAATGACGCAATGAGGCTACCGGTGCGCTGCCGAAACAGCGGCTGGTTACTTGCTCATGCCGTACTTGCGGCGGAACTTGTCTACACGTCCGCCGGTATCGACAATCTTTTGCTTGCCCGTGTAGAACGGGTGGCAGGAGGAGCACACCTCTATCAGGAGGTCCTCGCCGAGCGTCGAGCGCGTCGTGAATTCGTTGCCACAACTACAGGTGACCTTGATGGCAGTGTAATTGGGATGAATGTCGGCTTTCATTTTGGCTCTCCCGAGCGCGCTACTTGGCAAAAAGGTCGCGTAGGATATAGCGAAGCGCATACGCCGCAAGCCCCGATGTCTTATCCACAGAACCTGTGGATAAGACTGTGGATGGAAATTGAGTGAATGCCCTAAGGTGCGGATTTTCAAGCAAGCTTGTCAATTTGACTATTTTATGTCCACTTTTTGAATCTATAATAAAAACAACGTGTTACAGGCGGCTTCGCGACACTCGAAGTGAATTGAGGCGGCTCTTACGCTAAAAATAAAGGCCGCTCGCACGCCTTGTGCATAAATGAACAATCCGGAAAGTTCTCAGCGGGTCGCCGTGCTGCACCAAGACGGGTCCGGCCGCGCGCTGCGGCCCTGCCTCGTCGACCCGGATTCAGGCCCGTCGGGCAGGAACTCGGCCTGCAGATCGTTCAGGAAGCGCCTGCCCAGCGGCGTCGGCTGCCACGCGACGCGTCGACTGCGCGCGAAATCAGGCCCTTTGTCGCATCGCCGGCTCGGCGTAGCCGTCCGCAGCCTCGGCCGCGCCGAGCCCGGTGCGTTCGCAGAAGATCGTCGTCACTGAAACCGTCGGTCAGCCGCAGCGCATTCAGCATGAACTCGAAAACCAGGTCTTCGCCCGGCGACCGGCATCGCAGCGGGCAGCCGGCTCCCGCGCCTCGATGGTCTCCATGTATTGCAGCGGGTTGGCGGGCTTCTGATAGCGAAACACGCCGTGCCGGTCGCTGATCTTGCCGTGCGCGCCGGCGCCCGCCGCCAGGTAGTCGCCGAACAGCCAGTAGTTGAGGTTGTGCCGCAGCACTGCTGCCGTCGCGCGCGAACGCCGAGACTTCGTACTGGCTGTAACCGCTTTCGGCCAGCAACGCCTGCCCGTGGTCCTGGATTTCGTGCGACGGTGTCGTCGTCCGGCAGGTCCGCGCGGCGGCCGGGCATGGAACACCGTATTCGGCTCGAGCGTCAGCTGGTACCAGGAAATGTGTGCGGGCTCGAGCGCGATCGCCGCCTCGAGGTCTTCGATCGCGGCTGCCACGCCCTGGCCCGGCAGCCCGTGCATCAGGTCGATGTTGATGTTGTCGAAGCCGGCGGCGCGCGCTTCGTTCACCGCGCGCACGATGTCGTCGACTCTATGGATTCGTCCGATTCTGCCAGCAGCGCATCGTTGAAGCTCTGGCCGCCAGAACGACAGGCGATTGACACCGGCGTCGCGGTAACCGGCCGGGATCCCGCACTCGACCGTGCCCGGGTTCGCCTCCATCGTGATTTCGGCGTTCGTCGGCAACGTCGAAACGCCCGTGGACGCCGTCCAACAGCCGTCCAATTTCATCGGCTGAAAACAGGCTGGGCGTTCCGCCGCCGAGAAACACGGCTATCGATCGGCTCTGCCCGCGGCTCGCGCCGCTTCGCTTCGAGATCGACCAGCAGCGCGTCGAGGTAACGTTCCCGCGGCGCGCGCATCGCCGGCCGCGTGCGAATTGAAATCGCAGTAGGGACACTTCTTTACGCACCACGGCAGGTGCACATACAGCGACAGCGGCGGCACCGTCACGAGAACCGTCGCTGTATCAGCTGCTCGACCAGCGCCGCGCAGCGCCTGACCCCGGTGGCTGCGCTCGTTTTTTTCTTCGGGCGTCAGTTCGGCACCGCTCGAGACCGCTTGCCGGATCGAGAAATACCGGGTCATAGCCGAAGCCGCCGTCGCCCCTGCGCGCCCTCAGAATGGTTCCCCGCCACACGCCTTCGGCAACAACGGCTTCCGGGCTGCCCGGCATGACGAAACTCGCGACGCAGTGAAACGCGGCGCCGCGCGACTCGTCGCCGACATCGTCGAGTTCCCGAAGCAGCTTGTCGATGTTCTCGTCGTCCGTCGCATCGGCGCCGGCATAGCGCGCCGAGTAGACGCCCGGTCGCCCGTCCAGCGCGTCGACGGCGAGCCCGGAGTCGTCTGCGATGGCCGGCAGACCGGTTGCATCGCGGCATGCCGCGCTTTTATCAGCGAGTTTTCAGCAAACGTCGTGCCTGTTTCGTCGGCGTCGCTGACGCCGAGCTCCGACTGCGCGACGATCTCGACGCCAGAGCCCTCGAGCAGACGCGCGATTTCGCGAATTTTGCCGGCGTTGCTGCTCGCCATGACGATTTTACCGGGTAACGAGTCACTTAGCTTACAGACGCAATCGCCTCGTTTTGAGCAACGATGATGTCGCTGATGCCGGCACGAGCCAGCCTGATCATCGTGCTGAATTCGTCGTCGGTAAATGCGTGGCCTTCGGCGGTGCCCTGCACCTCGATGAAGCGCCCGGCATCGTTCATGACGATATTCATGTCGGTTTCGGCCTCCGAGTCTTCGGCGTAGTCGAGATCGAGCACCGGCGTACCGCGATAGATGCCGACGGAAATCGCTGCGACCTGCCCGTGCAGCGGCGTCTTCTTTATGCGGCCAGCCTTCGCGAGCCGGTTCATCGCGATCGCCAGTGCGACATACGCGCCGCTGATCGACGCGGTTCGCGTACCACCGTCGGCCTGGATAACATCGCAGTCCAGCGTTACCGATCGCTCGCCCAGCGCCTCCAGGTCTGTAACCGCGCGCAGCGAACGACCGATGAGCCGCTGGATCTCAACGGTCCGCCCACCCTGCTTGCCACGCGACGCCTCTCGGCCAGAGCGCGTGTGCGTCGCTCGCGGCAACATCCCGTATTCGCCGGTTACCCATCCACGGCCGGTGTTGCGCATCCAGCCGGGAACGCGATCTTCGATACTGGCCGTGCACAGCACCCGGGTATCGCCAAAGGTTGCGAGCACGCTGCCCTCCGCGTGCTTGGTGAAATCCGGAATGAAGCGCAGTTCGCGCATTTGTGAAACTTTGCGACCACTGGGACGCATGATTACTCTCCTGCTTGCGGCCAGACTAGCCGAGCCACCTTAACGCGGTGCCTGTCGTATTGTCACTGTAGGGAGAATTAACGCTCAACGCCTTGATGCTCAGTTTTTTCAGATTCTCGACGAGTTCATCTTCGTTATTTTTGTCGTTGCTTGCGCCAATTTCAGCCATATCCTCATCTTTCAGTCCCGACCAAAGTCCGTCCGAGCAGGCGAGCAGGACGTCGCCCGGAGCGAGTTTGATGCGATTCGTTATGCTCATGTCCGGAACCGGAGCATCGCCGCCAATGCAACACTCTACAAAATTGCGCATCGGATGGTCGCTGGCCTCTTCCTCGGTAATGGCACCTTCCTGTATCAGCACTTCGACGTGGCTATGGTCGCGTGAGCGCTTCAGCACGCGCCCGTTCCGAACCTGGTAGATGCGGCTGTCACCAATGTGTGCCCAAAATGCACCGCTTTCCTGCACAAGACAGATTGCGCAGGTTGCACGGGGTCGAAAGTCGACGGCGAGATCGCGGCCCAGGGCGACAACCGCATCGTGCGCGCGAGACAACGCCATATAGAGGAAGCCCTGCGGGTCAAACACCGGCAATGTGGATTCCATGAACAGGTCCTGCACAACCTTGAGGCCGATCTCTGCCGCATGAGCCCCGTCGGAATGCCCGCCCATGCCGTCAAAAACGAGCATCATCGCGGCCTCGTCTGCAACGACGACAGCGGCACGATCCTGATTGTCCTTGCGGTCACCGAGCGCTGAAACTTTGGCGTATTCGATTTGCATGGCGTAAAGGTAACCCTGATTGGCCTTCAACAGCGGGCACAGCTTAGAATGACGGTCCTCGAAAAAACGTGACCCAGGCGGCAAACTGCGTCGTCACCGGGAGAAGGATGCTGATGTTACACAGTATGACAGGCTTCGCGCGAGAGTCCGTTGAAACCGGCATCGGTACCCTGACCTGGGAAATTCGTGCGGTCAATCATCGGTACCTCGATGTGCAGTTCAAGGTGCCCGAGGATCTGCGGCCGAAGGAGCAGTTTTTCCGTCAGCAAGCGAGCGCCGTCCTTGGCCGTGGCAAAGTCGAGTGTTCCCTCTATTTCCGCCGTGCGGTCCATCATGAGAACGAGCTGCAGGTCGACACGGGTCTTGTCGAATTGATCGGACATCGAATTTCCGAGCTGACCTCGAAGTTGCCCAATGTCGCTGCAGTCAACCCGATCGAAATTCTCCGTTGGCCGGGCGTCGTTCTGCAGACAGAGATCGATACGGAACCGCTGTTCGAGCAAGCCACGGCATTACTCGACAAAGCGCTGGGCGCTGTCGACACCATGCGCGCGAGCGAAGGAGCGAGAATAGCCGAGATGCTCGCGACTCGTTGCGGCGACATCGAAACAATTGCAACCTCCGTTCGCGATCGTATGCCGGAGGTTCTTGCGGCAACACGCAGCAAACAGAAAGAACGAATCGAAAAGCTCGATGTCGAGGCAGATCCTGCGCGACTCGAAGTAGAGCTCGCACTAATAGCACAAAAAATCGATGTCGATGAAGAGCTCGATCGACTCCAAAGTCATCTCGCCGAAATTCGGGATGCGCTGAACAACGACAAACCTGTTGGTCGGCGCCTGGATTTTCTCATGCAGGAATTGAATCGCGAGGCCAACACGCTCGGCTCGAAGTCTGCGGACGCAGAAACCACCAAAGCTGCCGTTGATCTGAAAGTCCTGATCGAACAAATGCGCGAACAGATTCAGAACGTCGAGTAGTTTCGAGTGGCAAAAAACAGAGCGAAGCTGTTTGTGATTGCGGCTCCTTCGGGTGCTGGCAAGACAACCATTGTCAAAGCGCTCGTTGCACGAAACCCGGGCCTGCGTTTTTCGATTTCATACACGACACGGCAGAAACGCCGCACCGAAGTGGACGGGGTCGACTATTTCTTTGTCGACCTCGAGGAGTTCGAGCGCCTCAAAGCAGAGGGAGAGTTACTCGAGTTCGCGCAAGTATTCGACAATTTTTATGCGACAAGTCGCAGCCAGGTGGAGCAGCACCTGGCCGACGGCCAGAATGTAGTACTCGAAATTGACTGGCAGGGCGCAAGGCAGGTTCGCGCATCGATGCCCGAATGCGTCACGATTTTCATATTGCCGCCGTCGCTCGAAGAACTGGAGCGTCGCCTGAGAGACCGGCGCACCGACAGTGCAGAGGTCATCGAGCGCCGGCTTCGCGACGCGCTCGGCGACATGTCGCACTGGAATGAATTCGACTACATCATCATCAACGACAAGCTGGAGCAGGCTGTCACTGACCTGGAAAATGTGTTGGCCGGGTCGGGCGACTCTTGCGCCTGTTCCAATGTCGCCCTGCGGCGGGTGGTTTCAAGAATCATCACCTGAGTGCTGCCGCCAGGATCTCTTATAACAATTTGTTATATAGCTTCGCTTTCTGACCGTCGGCTCAACTAGACTCGTCAGCCTCATTCAGGGGTCCAAACAGGATCCGCACGCACAGGAAACGTACACATGGCCAGAATTACGGTCGAAGATTGCCTGGATAACATCGAGAACATTTTCGAAATGGTGCTCGTCGCCGCCAAGCGCGCGAGGCGCATCGCACACGGGGCTGACCCGATGGTCGAGCTCGAGAACGACAAACCGACCGTGCTGGCGCTACGCGAGATAGCAGAGGGCCATGTGACCCCGGCAATTCTCGAAGAGATCGATCAGCCGGCCGCCGAAGAGCTGCTTCATTCCGAGGCACCCGCGGACATTCTGCCGGTTCGCGGTATCTCGATCGGCGACTGAATATCCCCGCGAAAAATCGCCCCAACAGCCACGCCGGCTTGACCGTTCCGCGGCTATTACGGCTATTATCGGGGCATGGATTACGCGGCGACAATTCTGTCCAGGTTCCCCGGCGCCTCGCGGCGAGATCACGGGGTGCGGCGCCTCGTTGAGACGCTCAAATCCTACCTGCCCGACGACCAGATCGACCAGATTCTCCGCGCGTATGAGTTTGGCGCCAGCGCCCACGAGGGACAGACCCGCAAGTCCGGCGAGGCCTATATCACTCACCCTGTTGCCGTGGCCCAGGAACTCGCCGACATGCACCTCGATGCGCAGGCGATTACCGCCGCAATATTGCACGACGTTGTAGAGGATACCGCCGCCTCCCTGGACGACATCGAGGAAAGTTTCGGCCACGAGGTCGCGCAACTCGTGGACGCGGTCAGCAAACTCGACCAGATTCAATTCCGCAGCCGTGCCGAGGCGCAGGCCGAGAGCTTTCGCAAGATGATGCTTGCGATGATCGAGGATATTCGCGTCATCCTCGTCAAACTCTCTGATCGACTGCACAACATGCAGACACTCGGCGCGATGCCAACCGCCAAGAAAAAGCGCATTGCTCGCGAGACGCTGGATATCTATGCGCCGATCGCAAACCGGCTCGGCATTAACAGCCTGAAGATCAAACTCGAAGACCTGGGTTTCAAGCATCTGCACCCCTTGCGCTACCGCGTGCTGGAGAAAACACTCAAGAAGAACAAGGGGACACAGCGTCAGATCGTCAAACGCATCTCCGAAGAATTCGGCAAGGCCATGAATGAAGAGGGCATCGACGGTGAAGTCATTGGCCGCGAAAAACATCTGTACAGCATTTACAAAAAGATGGCCGAAAAAAGGCGGCCGTTGTCGGACATCGTTGACGTTTACGGTTTTCGTATCATCGTCGACGACGTAAACACCTGTTACCAGACGCTGGGCCTGATTCACGGGCTCTACAAACCAATGCCAGGCCGATTCAAGGACTACATCGCGATACCGCGCATTAATGGCTACCAGTCGTTGCACACAACGCTGTTCGGGCCCAAAGGGCTTCCGCTCGAAGTTCAGATTCGCACGCGCCAGATGGATCGGGTCGCCGAGGCCGGCGTCGCATCTCACTGGATCTACAAGGCCGACGAAAAGACAGATGCAACACCGCAACGGCGCGCGCGGGAATGGCTGTCCAACCTGGCGGAAATTCAACAGTCCGGCACCTCCGAAGAATTCCTCGAAAGCGTCAAGGTCGATCTTTTCCCGGACAAGATTTATGTGTTTACGCCGAAAGGCGACATCATGCCGTTGCCGAAAGGTGCAACGACCGTCGACTTCGCTTATGCGGTGCACACCGATATCGGCGACCGCTGTGTCGCGGCAAAAATTGATCGCGCGCTGGTGCCCCTGAGGACACCATTGCAGAACGGTCAGACCGTCGAAATTGTCACCGCGCGTGGCGCCAGGCCCAACCCCAACTGGCTGACTTTCGTTCGCTCGGCCAAGGCGCGAACCGCAATACGAAACCACATGAAAAATCTGCGTTCCACCGAATCCATCGACATCGGCAAGCGCCTGCTCGACAAGTCCCTTAAAGACGAGGGTTCGTCGCTGCGCAAGATTGGCAAGGTGCGCATGGCCAGCGCGCTCGAGGAGCTCGGTCTCGCCAGTGCCGACGAATTGTTCGAGCAGCTGGGCCTCGGCAAACGACTGGCGCCCCTGACGGCGCGAATTCTCGTCGGTACGGGAAAAGACGACACGGCCGGGGACCGGGTGACCGGCCTCGTTATAGCCGGCACCGAAGGCATGGTGATCAGCTACGCCAAGTGCTGCCACCCGATTCCTGGCGACGTGGTGATGGGCTACCTGACGGCGGGTCGTGGCGTCGTGATCCACAGGAATACCTGCGGCAACCTGAGCAACTTCCGCAAACAACCCGAAAAGTGGATTGCCGTTACCTGGGAAAAAGACATCCAGCGGGAATTCAGCTGCCAGATTCAGACGGAAACACGCAACCGTACCGGGGTGCTGGCGGAGGTTGCCGCGACGATCGCCGACAGCGGTTCAAACATCGAACAGGTGGAAGTTCTTGGGCGGCATGACGATTGTTCCGTTCTTTCCTTCCTGTTAAGTGTCAAGGACCGCAGCCACCTCGCCCAAATCATGCGCGATGTGCGCAAGATGCCGAATGTCTTGCGCGTGTCGCGCGATTGCGCTTAGCCAGACGTTTTTCGATTCCAGGGAACACGCATGAGTAAAGAGGCAGTACATACCGACAGCGCGCCGGCCGCGATCGGCACTTATTCGCAAGCGATACGTGCGGGCAGTCTCGTGTTTCTTTCGGGGCAGATCCCACTCGTCCCGGAGACCATGGAAATCGTTGACGGCGATTTCGAGGCGCGTGCGCGGCAGGTATTTTCCAACCTGGCTGCCGTCGCGAGTGAGGCAGGCGGCAGTCTTGACGATGCGGTAAAGATCACGGTATTCCTGACCAACCTCGACAACTTCGCGACCGTCAACGCGGTTATGGAAGATTACTTCGAACAACCGTTCCCGGCCCGCGCGGCCGTTGGCGTGGCATCGCTGCCGAAGGGTGTCGACGTAGAGGCCGACGCGATAATCTCGCTCTCGTAGGAGCGGCCCCTGGCCGCGACTCTGCAAAGCGGCCTGCCGGCCGCCGCGATGCTTCGCGGCCAGGGGCCGCTCCTACACAAGACGAACACGAATATTGGATATGGAATCTCCGTTAACAGGCCTGAAAGGCGTTGGACCGGCGCTTGCACAAAAGCTCGGGAAGCTCGGCCTTTCTTGCGTCGAGGATCTGCTGTTCCTGCTGCCGCTGCGCTACGAGGATAGAACCCAGCTCGTAAAGATCGGCGCGCTGGTCGCCGGTAGCCGCTGTCTTGTAACAGGCGAGGTATTGCTTTCGGAGACCGTCTACCGCGGCCGCCGCAACCTGCTGGTTCGGATCAGCGACGGCAGCGGCCAGCTGACGCTGCGCTTTTTTCACTTTTCGCGACAGCAACAGGCGCAGTTTCACGCAGGCTGCTCCGTTACCTGCTTTGGTGAAGTTCGACGCGGGTCTGCAGGCTTCGAGATGATTCATCCCGAGTATCGCATTTTGCGCGAGAACCAGGATGCCTCGACGAATGATTCGCTGACACCGATCTATCCCGCGACCGAAGGCGTGCAGCAAGGACGCTTGCGTAACCTCACCGACCAGGCGCTGCGCATTATGCAGGAGGCTCCGCCCGCGGAGCTATTGCCGGCAAGTGTCACGACCAGGCTCGGCATGCCCACGCTCGCCGCGGCCATTGAATACCTGCACCGGCCGCCGCCAGATGCGGATGTGCAGCAAATGCTGCACGGCAGGCATCCGTGCCAGCGGCGACTCGCTTTTGAAGAGCTGCTTGCGCATTACCTGAGTCTGCGTCGCCTGCGGGCGCTCGCCGAAACGGAAGATGCGCCGGCACTGACAGGCGGAGGCAGCGAGGTTGATCGCTTTATCAACGATCTGCCGTTTGAGCTTACCGGCGCACAGCAACGCGTCGTTGATGAAATTCTCACGGACCTGTCGGAGCCGCACCCGATGATGCGCCTGATCCAGGGCGATGTCGGTTCGGGCAAGACCGTGGTTGCCGCGATTGCCTGCCTGAAAGCGATCGCCTGCGGCGTCCAGGCGGCGATCATGGCCCCAACCGAGATCCTGGCCGAGCAACATTGGCGCAGTTTTTCGGAGTGGTTTCGCCCGCTCGGGATCGAACCGGCCTGGCTGAGCGGCAGCCAGCGAGCAGCCGCGCGTCGTGAATCACTGCTATCGATCGCGGATGGCCGCGCAAAACTCGTTGTCGGCACGCATGCATTGTTCCAGGAGGGCGTGAAATTCGACAGTCTCGGACTGGTCATTATCGACGAGCAGCATCGCTTTGGTGTCCACCAGCGCATGGCCCTGCGGGACAAGGGTGTGTCGAGCGAGGGTCATCCACATCAGCTGGTCATGACGGCGACGCCGATTCCGCGCACGCTGGCAATGGCCGCTTACGCCGATCTGGACACATCGGTCATCGATGAACTGCCGCCGGGCCGGCAACCCGTTTCGACCGTTGCCGTTCCTGATGCCCGTCGCGGCGAGATCGTCGAACGGGTGCGCTCCGCGTGCGGCGCGGGACAGCAGGCGTATTGGGTGTGCCCCCTGATCGAGGAATCCGAAGTGCTCGACTACCAGGCGGCCGAAGCCAGCTACCAGGTGCTGACCGCGGCTTTGCCGATCTGCACGTCGGGCTGGTGCACGGGCGTATGAAGCCCGCCGAGAAAGAACGCGGCATGCAGGCCTTCAAAGAGGGTCTTATTCAGCTTCTGGTTGCGACGACCGTTATCGAAGTCGGTGTGGATGTACCCAATGCCAGTCTCATGATCATCGAAAACGCGGAGCGCATGGGACTGTCCCAGTTACACCAGCTGCGCGGTCGCGTCGGGCGGGGCGCCGTACAAAGTCATTGCGTGCTGTTGTACAAACCACCGCTCGGTCGTATTGCCAAGGAACGCCTCGCCGTATTGCGCGACACCAATGATGGCTTTATCGTCGCACAGCGCGATCTGGAACTACGCGGTCCCGGAGAATTGCTGGGTAAACGCCAGACCGGTCTGCCGGACTATCGCATTGCAAACCTGGTTCGCGATGCGGACCTTATGCCGCAAGTACAGCTTGCGGCGGAGGCCATACGCGCGGCTTCGGACAGAAACGCGACCGCAATCATTCGTCGCTGGCTTGGTGACACGCGAAAATACGGCAAGGTGTAGACTTGAGGCAATGAAACCCACGCACGCGAACACGTTCGCACCTCAACTTGTCAGCCAGTTACGCAACTACGGCAAGCTGATGCGCATCGACAAACCGATCGGTATCTGGCTGCTGCTGTGGCCGACACTCTGGGCGCTATGGCTGGCTGGAGACGGTGTTCCCGACCAGGGTCTGTTCGTCATTTTTGTTCTTGGCGTTTTTGTCATGCGCTCGGCCGGTTGCGTATTGAACGACTATGCCGATCGCAAGATCGATCCCTACGTTGAGCGCACGAGAACGCGTCCGATTGCCTCCGGTGCTGTAGCGCCTATGGAGGCACTGACCTTGTTCGCTGCACTCGGGCTAATCGCCATCGGGCTCGCAACCATGCTCAATACTCCGGCGCGAATGCTGGCTATTGTTGGCGCCGGCCTGACTGTCGCGTACCCGTTCATCAAGCGCTACCTGTCGATTCCGCAGTTCGTGCTCGGCGCGGCATTCGGCTGGGGCGTGCCGATGGCGTTCGCCGCACAAACGGGCACCATCCCCGAACTCGCATGGCTGGTATTCGGCGCAGCCATGATCTGGGCCGTAATCTACGACACGTTTTACGCGATGGTGGATCGCGAGGACGACAAGAAGATCGGCGTCAAGTCGACGGCCATTCTGTTTGGCGATGTCGACCTGTTCGTGATTGCCGGCCTGCAGGTACTGATGCTGTTTGCACTCGTACTGATCGGCTACCGCGCAGAGCTCGGCTTCTGGTACTACGTTTCCGTTGCGGTTGCAGCCGCGCTGATGGGTTGGCACCAGTGGCTCGCACGTGACCGGCAGCCTGCCGGTTGTTTCGCGGCTTTTCTGCATAATCATTTAATTGGCATGGTTATATTCATCGGTATCGTTCTCCATTACACGTTTAACCCTTCCGGCGCAGCCTGACTCATGCAGCCCTCGCAACAGCGAGCACGCTGACCTTTTTCACGCCACACCTCGTAAGCGCCATCGCAAGCTGGCGCGTGGTTTCTCCCGTAGTGACGACATCATCGACGATCAGCACGTGTCGATACCGTGGCGTTTTGCGGACGACGAAAGCCTGCCGCAAATTCCTGCGTCGCTGCGCGGCTGCCAGCCCCGACTGAAACGGGGTAGCCCGGCGACGCGCGACACCCGTCATGATCGGCAGCGCGCAGTGCCTGGCCAGTGGCCTGCAGATTTCCAGCGCCTGGTTGAAGCCGCGAAACGCCTGCCGCTGCCAGTGCAGCGGCACGGGTAACAAAGCGTCGACGTCACCGGGAAGGCGTGGCATTTGCTCGACAAGCAGCCCGCCAAATGCCGGCGCGTAATGCAGTCTGCGGCCGAACTTCAGGGCCTTGAGACCTGCGTCAACGGGAAACTCGTACAACAGCGGGGCAACGGTCATTCGAATCGGCGAAGGGCGCGCCTGGCAGGCGGCACAGGTCACGCCGCGAGGCGGTTCTACGGCAAGCGGCTCGGCGCAGCGCGGGCAGGCGATCGCGATCCACGGCAGGTCACGACGACATCCGCTGCATATCCGTCCTTCGGTTCGATCACTCCCTGTCCCGCAGAAAACGCAGCGCATCGGCATGATCGAGTCGTCCAGTTGCCGCAACAGGCGGACTGTTCGCTTTCGGCAGGCGCGCAGTATGGCCGGGCATTCCATGCAGGCATTGATAGCCGAACCCTCGTTTCCAGTCGACCTGCCAATCGCGGCAATTGGCGTGGAAAAGCGTGTTAGTTTGTTGTCCTGTGCTGATCGGCTGCTGCGGAAAGTGAACGATAGATCGACGTTGAACCTGCGAGATGTCCGGCGCCGCTTCGACAGTGCGGCGGCGACCTTCGACTCTGCCGATTTTGTACACGCCATCACGCGCGAGGGATTGTTCACCCGCCTGGCGCCTCTCGTGCTGGATGCAAACACGATACTGGACCTCGGCTCGGCCACCGGCAGCGCCGCAAAACCGCTGCGCGAGCGATTCCGTGGTGCGCATATTATCTCGCTGGATCTTTCGCACGGCATGTTACGGCAGGGCCTTGGCAAGCGCCCCCGGCTGTCATTCTCCCGTTCTTCCGCTGTCCAGGCGAACGCTCTGAGCTTGCCGTTCAAAGACCAGAGCGTCGACTTCGTATTTTCGAACCTTTTGCTGCCCTGTATCGATAGTCCTGAGCTTGTCTTCGGCGAGGTCGCTCGCGTGCTGCGCAAAGGTGGCGTGTTCGCTTTTGCAACCCTCGGTCCCGACAGCCTGCTCGAAATCAGCCGCGCATGGAGTGGCCTGGATGGATCATGCACACGTCAATCGCTTCCTGGATATGCACGACATCGGCGACGGCCTGGTGCGCTCCGGTTTGCGGGATCCCGTTCTGGACGTCGATCGACTGGCCGTGAGTTACGATAATGCCGAAAAATTATTCGCCGACCTGACGGACGTCGGCGCAAGAAACGCGCTGCAGCAGCGCAATCGCTCGCTGGTCGGAAAGCATCGTTTCAGAGAAATGTTCAGGCGCTCTCACGGGTGGCGACGGCGATGCCAGGATCGACCTCGAGCTCGAACTCGTCTACGGTCATTGCTGGGGCGGTGGCGCCAGGGTAGACCCCTCGAACTACCGCATTGACGCCGCTCAAATCCCCCGGCGGCGTCGCTGAAATCACAAGCTGTTTTTGTTTGTAACTTTTTGACTCCAGTGCAAAGCGATAACTCGCTGTTAAATAAGAATTAATCTCAGCAAGCATCGGCGCTTCAGGTTTGCATGGTCATCGCGATTTAAGTACACTTCGCGTGCTTTTTTGGCCGGCCCGCCCGGTCAAACCGGCCGACAGACGATGTCCCGGGGTCACCGGGTCAGCATGGGATTCATCGTTCCATTACTCGTCACATCCGGAATTAGAAACGTAATGTGGTCGCCATGGCGAATCGCAGGGTGAACAATCAATGATACGAAAGTCGTTATTAAGCCTGCTGGCTTTCTGCTTTGCCGGTACGGCGAACGCGGAATGGGCGCTGAACATGCCCAGGGGAATTACTGACCTCAGCGTTGAGACCTACAACATCCACATGATGGTCTTCTGGTGGTGCGTCGCGATCGGGATCGTCGTTTTCGGCGTCATGATCGTCTCCCTGTTCCGACACCGCAAATCGCAGGGCGTCAAACCGGCGACGTTTTCGCACAGCACGACGGCCGAAGTCATCTGGACCATTATTCCGGTCGTTATCCTGATGCTGATCGCAATACCCGTCGCCGAAACGATGATCAAGCTCGAAGATTCGCGCGATCCCGATATTTCGATCGTCGTCACCGGCTACCAGTGGAAGTGGCATTACAAGTATCAGGATGAAGGCATCGATTTCTACTCGAGCCTTGCGCGGCCGAGCCTCGAGGCGCGCCGCAAAGAGTCGGGCATTGATCCCAACTCGGTGGACAACTACCTGCGCGACGTTGATCGTCCGGTCGTGGTGCCGCGCGGCGCAAAAGTGCGCCTGCTGCTGACTTCGAATGACGTTGTGCATTCCTGGTATGTCCCGGAGCTCGCCATCAAGAAAGACACCATTCCGGGCATCGTTAACGAAGCCTGGTTCAAAGCGAAGGAGGTCGGCACCTACCGCGGCCAGTGCGCCGAGCTTTGTGGCAAGGATCACGGCTACATGCCGATCGTTGTCGAGGTTGTCGAGCCCGAGGCTTACAAAGCCTGGGTGGATGTCCGAAAGGCAGGCGAGCCAAAGGTCGCCAGCGCCCAATAGACCAGCCAGCAAGGATTTTTGCCGTGTCGGGCATGACGACACGCAAGCGGAGTAAGACCGAATGAGTACGACAGTAGCTGACCTGCACGATCATCACGATGACCACGGCCCGGCCAAAGGCATTGGCCGCTGGCTGTTTTCGACGAATCACAAGGACATCGGCACGATGTACCTGGTATTCAGCCTCGTCATGTTCTTTGTTGGCGGCGCGATGGCGATGGTTATTCGCTCCGAGCTCGCGATCCCGGGACTGCAGTTCGTGCATCCCGAGTTTTACAACTCGATGACGACGATGCATGCGCTGATCATGATATTTGGCGGAGTTATGCCGGCGTTCGTCGGGCTTGCCAACTGGATGATCCCGCTCATGATCGGCGCGCCCGATATGGCGCTGCCCCGCATGAACAACTGGTCGTTCTGGATACTGCCGGTCGCATTCAGCATTTTGCTGTCCACGCTGTTTATGCCCGGTGGCGCACCAGCAGGCGGCTGGACCATGTACCCACCGCTCGTTTTGCAGACCGGCGACGCATTCCCCTACCTGATTTTCTCGATTCATCTCATGGGAATATCGTCGATCATGGGGGCGATCAACGTCATCGTGACCATCATCAACATGCGCGCGCCGCAAATGACGCTCCTGAAGATGCCGATGTTCGTTTGGACCTGGCTGATTACGGCATACCTGCTGATCGCGGTAATGCCGGTGCTGGCGGGCGCCGTAACGATGCTTTTGACCGACCAGTTTTTCGGCACGAGCTTCTTCCTGGCGGCCGGTGGCGGTGACCCGGTTATGTTCCAGCATATTTTCTGGTTCTTTGGTCACCCCGAAGTCTACATCATGATTCTGCCGGCGTTCGGTGTCGTGTCAGAAATCATTCCGACGTTTTCACGCAAGAAGCTCTTCGGTCACGACTCAATGGTTTATGCAGCGGCGTCTATCGCGTTCCTGTCGTTCATTGTCTGGGCACATCACATGTTCACCGTTGGCATGCCGCTGTCGGGGCAGTTGTTCTTCATGTTCGCAACAATGCTCATTGCTGTTCCGACAGGCGTGAAGGTCTTCAACTGGGTCGCAACGATGTGGCGCGGCGCAATGACCTTCGAAACGCCAATGTTGTTCTCGCTGGGTTTTGTGTTCCTGTTTACGATCGGCGGTTTCTCAGGCCTGATGCTGGCTGCCGCCCCGGCTGACATCCAGTACCACGACACCTATTTTGTCGTCGCGCACTTCCATTACGTGCTTGTTCCAGGCTCGATTTTTGCGATTATGGCCGCGGTTTATTACTGGCTCCCGAAGTGGACCGGGCACATGTACAACGAGGCTCTCGGCAAAGTGCATTTCTGGGCGTCAACAATATTCGTCAACCTGACGTTCTTCCCGATGCACTTTTTGGGGCTGGCGGGCATGCCTCGGCGTATTCCGGACTACTCGACCCAGTTCGCGGACTTCAACATGGTGGCCAGCATTGGCGCCATTGGTTTCGGCCTGTCTCAATTGATCTTCGTCCTGGTGATTGTCACCGCATGGAAAGGCAGCAAAGCGACCGATCGCGTTTGGGAAGGCTCACACGGCCTTGAGTGGACGGTGCCTTCACCGGCGCCCTATCACACGTTCGAGACACCACCGAAAGCACGCATCGCTAACGAAGCGTTCGAGTAAGCATGAACAACGCCGAACGCAAAAAGAACATTCGCCGCACGGCGCTGATCGTCGGCGCGATTGCGCTTGCGTTCTATATCGGTTTCATCATGATCGGCGTGCTGCGCTCCTGAGAGACATGAACAAAAGACCGCAAAATCTTAATTCTGAAAACCGCTCGCTCACCGGCCGTCTGGTGCTGATGGCTGTCGCGATGTTTGGCTTCGGTTTTCTGCTGGTACCGCTTTACGATGTGTTTTGTGCGATCACCGGGTTCGGTGGCAGGACGAATGCAACAGCCGCGGTTGTCGAGGAGGCGCCGGACCTGTCGCGCGAGATTCGTATTGAGTTTGTGACTACCGTGAACTCGTATGCGCCATTCGAGTTTGCGGCTGATGTCGACAGCATGACCGTTAATCCCGGGAAAATGTACTTCGCGACTTTCACTGCGAAGAACCTCACGACGGCGGACAGAGTCGCGCAGGCCGTTCCGAGCGTCGCACCGGTTGCGGCGGCAGAACACTTTGCGAAAATCGAGTGCTTTTGTTTTACGAGCCAGGAGTTCTTCGCGAACGAACAACGGGCGATGCCGCTGCAGTTCATCGTCGATCCCGACCTGCCCGAATACGTAGACACGATTACATTGCAGTACACGTTTTTCGACACCGCCCGAGCGGCGGCGAACAACCCGCTTTAACCCGGAACCTGACATGACAACACACACAGACGACCGCTACTACGTCCCTCACGGCAGTCATTGGCCCATCGTCGGCTCTGCCGGGCTCCTGCTCCTCATGGTTGGCGTATCCAGCTGGCTGAACGGTGGCGATGCCGGCTTCTACGTCATGATGGCGGGCGTTGCCGTAATCATCTTCATGATCACCGGCTGGTTCGGCACTGTCATCGGTGAAAGCCAGGCCGGTCTTTATAACCTGCAGGTCGACCATTCATTCCGACAGGGCATGTTCTGGTTCATTTTTTCGGAGATCATGTTTTTTGCCGCGTTTTTCGGCGCATTGTTTTATGCGCGAAACATGTCGGTCCCATGGCTGGGCGGATCCAGCAATAACTTTTTCACCAATCT
Source organism: uncultured Gammaproteobacteria bacterium (assembly GCA_963841165.1). Lineage (GTDB taxonomy): Bacteria > Pseudomonadota > Gammaproteobacteria > Steroidobacterales > Woeseiaceae > UBA1847. Next base: position 42,173 of record CAWJCA010000053.1, read on the forward strand.
GCTGCTGTGGCAGGGTTATGAGAGCACGTGGCCGACTAACGGCCCTGGCGATATCGGCGGCGAATACACGGCAATGCCGCCGTTCGGTTTGCCCTTGATCAATACTGTGCTGCTGCTCACCAGCAGTATTACCGTAACCATTGCGCATCATTCGCTGCTCGCGGGCAAGCGGGCACAGCTCGCCATTTTCCTCGCTGCGACATTCCTGCTTGGTTTCACGTTCGTATACATGCAGGGCGTTGAGTATGTTGAGGCCTACGAGCACATGAACCTCAAGCTCACGTCCGGCATCTATGGCTCGACATTCTTCATGCTGACAGGTTTCCATGGTATGCACGTCACGATCGGTGCGATCATGCTGACGATCATTTTCTTCAGGGTCTTGAAAGGTCACTTTACGCGCGAAAAGCATTTCGCGTTCGAAGCGGTTGCCTGGTACTGGCATTTTGTTGATGTCGTGTGGATCGGTCTGTACGTATTCGTCTACTGGATGTGAGTAGGCCAGCAACACCAGGAAGAACAAAGCGGGCGCCGAGGCGCCCGTTTTACCCTGTCGATAACGCGTGCTGCTGTTACTGTGTGGGCGGGACGATCCAGCCGAGGAAGTAAGAAGCGACGAGGAACAGGATCAAGACCAGCGACAAGCCGACCCGGATCTCGAGCGCACGCAGCATTTTCGGTGAGTCGGCATCCTCGCGACGCAGATAGAAAAGCCCGGTTCCCAGGCTGATTACAATGGCCAGCAAAAGGGCAATGACAACGTATTTCATAGAAGCATCCTCTCGAGCAGTCATTATAGCGTGAACACGAAAACGAAGAAGCCTTTGCCAACCTGGTTGCCCCTGGTTGTCGGTGTATTCCTGGTTGCACAATTCGCCGGGCTCGGTGTCTGGCAGATCGGCCGCGGCCTCGAAAAGCAAGCGGACAGGGCAGCGTTCCATGACGAGTCGGGCTTCGCTGCCTGGCAGGACGGTATGGAAATTCGTCCGTATCAGCGCTTGAAAGCGAGTGGACGTTACGACACGGCGCACCAGTTCCTGCTCGAGAACATAATTGTCAACGGCCGCTACGGCTATTACGTGCTGACACCCCTGGTCGGGGAAAAAGACGAGCCGGTTTTGCTCGTTAACCGCGGCTGGATTGAAAGGGGCAGTGACGACGTCGATGTCAGCGCGCTGGATGTGCCTGTAACGCGCATGACCGTTCGGGGACGCGCAGGTTCACTGCCGCGCGCAGGCTATAAAATGGGCGCCGCGATCGATCCGGCCTCGAACTGGCCCAAACGCGCCGTCTATCCCTCGACCGAGGAAGTCGCCAGCGCACTCGACGCTCCGGTTCAGACCTTTGTGTTGCTAATGGACCACGAAGAAGAACATGGCTTTTTGCGCCACTGGGTCCCGACCGAGTTCGGTCCTGGCAAACACTTTGGGTATGCCTTCCAGTGGTTTGCAATGGCTGCGGTCCTCTCGGGACTGCTTGCGTGGAACTACCGAAAAAAGCGATTTCAGTCGTGACAAAGAACAAAGGCAGGACAGCGAGGCTTCAGTTGCTGCTGATCGCGCTGGTATTTTTGGGGCCGCTGCTGCTCGCGGCCTGGCTGTATTTTGGTGGCCGCGCGTTTCAGCCTGAGGGCAGGACGAATCACGGCGAGTTGCTGCAGCCCCTCGTGAATATTCGCGACGCTTTGCCTGAATCGCCGATACATGAATACAACGACGGTCACTGGCTGCTGGTCTACCGGAATGACGGCGTCTGCGACGCGGCGTGCGAATTTGCACTCTATACCGTTCGCCAGTCGCGCCTGATGCTCGGCAAGGAAATGGATCGGCTTGTGCGGGTCTTCTTGCACGGTGAAAGTGCGCCCGATACAGTGTATCTTGCCGATGAGCACGCGGGCCTGATTACACTCTCGGACAGCGGTTTCAGTACTTTGCTCAAGAACAAGAGGTCCTCGGAACTGTCCGCAGGCGGCTATTACCTTGTCGACCCACTCGGGAACCTCGTCATGTATTTCCCGCCTGACATCGAGCCGAGTGACATGGTTGAGGACATCAAACGCTTGTTGAAATTCTCTCGCATCGGTTAACCGGGACACGAGTTTGAATACGAATGTAGCGACGTACATTGACTGGCGCGACTTTTACGAGCTCACCAAGCCTCGTGTCGTCATGCTCATTGTATTTACAGCGATCGTCGGCATGTTCGTCTCTGTACCCGGATGGCCCGGAGCCGTGCCGCTCGTATTTGGCACGCTGGGTATCGGCCTTGCCGCATCATCAGCTGCCGTATTCAACCACGTGCTTGACGCCCGTATCGACATTCAAATGATGCGAACACGCGGGAGGCCGCTGCCACAGGGCAAGCTCACGGAAAAAGCGGCGTTGATTTTCGCATCCGGGCTGTGCGTAGTCTCCATGATCATTCTGTGGTTCATTGTCAATCCGCTGACGGCCGTCCTGACATTCTGTTCGTTGATCGGTTATGCCGTGGTTTATACCGTGTGGCTGAAACGGGCGACCCCACAAAACATTGTCATCGGTGGAGCTGCCGGTGCCGCGCCACCAATCTTGGGATGGACGGCTGTCACCAATGAAGTTCACAGCGGTGCGTTGCTGTTATTCCTGATCGTGTTCGTCTGGACGCCGCCGCATTTCTGGGCGCTAGCTATCGCCAGGAAAGAGGAGTATGCCAAGGTCGATATTCCGATGTTGCCCGTCACTCATGGCGAGGCTTATACCCGACTCAACATCCTGCTCTATACGATCCTGCTCTCGCTCGTTACGATAATGCCGTACCTGATCGGGATGAGCGGCCTGATTTACCTGTTGACCGCCATCGTGCTGGATATCTTTTTTCTTTATTACGCCATACGAATGTATCGCGTGCCCTCCGACGATGAGCTGCCGATGAAAACCTTCAAGTTTTCGATCAGCTACCTGGGCTTCCTGTTTGCGGCAGTTCTCATTGATCATTACCTGTTATTTCGAGTCAGCCTCTGACAAAGGCGACCGACCATAAGTAACGCAAATCTCACGTTTGAACGCCTGGTCCGGCCACACTTCGACCGGCTGTATCGCCTCGCCTGGCGACTGACCGGCGGTAAAGCGGAAGCCGAGGACCTTTTCCAGGAACTCCTGATCAAGGCGTACGGCAAACTCGATGAGCTGGCCAGGATCGACGAGCCCGGCTCATGGCTGTCTCGCGTCATGTACAACCTGTTTATCGATGAGCGACGACGCTTCGCCCGGCGACGCATGCACACGGTCGAAGAAGGACAGGTGCCCGGCGACGGGCTTGCGGGGTTCGCGGGTACCGAGGACCCCGTCCGCGACAACGAGCGTCGGGAGAAAATTCTCATGCTCGACGCCGCATTATCCCAGCTCAGTGACGAACACCGCCTGGTTGTGCTCCTGCACGACACAGAAGGCTATAAACTCAAAGAAATACAAGAGCTTACTGGTGTTCCGGTGGGAACCATCAAGTCGCGCCTGCATCGGGCAAGGGCGCGACTGCGCGAGATTCTGACGCAGAGCGGAACCTTTTTCTAACGGGGGTCGTGTAACAGATCATGCAGGACAAAAACACACAGACTGAAGCTACCGACAAGCAGGATCAGGAGATCCAGGCACTGTTAAAGGACTACCCGATGCCCGAAGCAAGCGCAGTTTTTTACGACCAGGCACTGGCGCGTGCAGTGCACGAAGGCCCGCGCCGGCAGCGCAGGCGCTGGATTATGACTGGATTTGGTTCCGCGGTGGCAGCCGGGCTTGCGCTCTGGTTTGTCGGCGGATTCTTCTTCGCGACCCCCGTTGCACCGGATGCCGAACCAGGCATACCGGGCATCACGATGACGCTGGAAGAGCCTCGTACGATCAATCTCGTATTCGCATCGGAAACGGCTCTCGATTCGGCGCTGCTTACAATCACGCTACCCGACGGTATAGAGCTTGCAGGTTTTCCGGGGCAGCGCGAAGTCGCCTGGCAAACGAGCCTCAGCGAAGGCAAGAATTTACTACCGCTCAAGCTCGTCGCCGTATCGCCTGTTGGCGGTGAGGTGCTTGCACGACTCGAACATAACGATCGTGGCCGCACATTCCGGTTGCGTATAGAAGTGAGCTAAAGGAGTAGGTCAATGAAACAGTTAAACGTATTTTTTGCAATCATGGTGTTGACCGTGGTTGCCTTTTTCCCGGCAGGCGCCCGCGCTGACGATCGCGCCGATCTCAATGATCTCGAAGGCGTCTCTATTTTCGTTCTCGATGATTCGAGCGAACTCGATGACGCTATTTCCGAGATGCGAGGACCCGACGACGGTGACGTCGGCGAAGACGACTGGGAAGACGAAGAAGAAAATGAAGAAGGTGAAGAAGAGTCGGACGGTCGGGACGGCGATGAGTCTGACGAAGAAATTGACGAGGACTCCGACGTAGACGAAGAAGATGACTTCGGCGACGACGAAATGGAAGACGACTTCGAAAATGACCATGAATTCGAAGAAGACGAAATGGATGACGAAGACGACTTCGAAGACGGCGACGATGTCGACAACGACGAGTTTGACGAAGACGAAGAAGACGACGAGGAAGACGACGACAGCCCTGTGGGCGATGATGAGGTTGTTGACTAGTCAGGCAACAACCGGCCGAAAACGGACGCGATGTGCCTGAAAAGCGCAAATACCCCCGATTGGCGACGATCCGGGGGTATTTTCTTGCGCCACGTCATAGTTTTCATACCAATAATGCCGGTACCCTTGCGATCTGACATAACGCTGATTCGCATGACCTACATGGCCAAGAAAACATTCCTCGCAGGCGCCGTCCTGATAATTGCTGCGCTCACAGCCCTGGCGCCCGTGCAAACGGCTTCAGCGATGACGGCCGAGCAGTATTTCGAGGATGGCAACAGGCTCTTCCGTGACGATCTTTACTGGGCAGCTTTGCTGCGCTACCGGCAGGCGGCCGATGAAGGCTTCGATTCGGCGGTTTTGCATTACAACACCGGCGTTGCCCATTACCGCGCGATGCAGCACATTCGAGCTCGCGAGTCGTTGCAGAAAGCGCTGCAGGATCCAAACCTGCGCATAGCGACTCAGTACAACCTCGGCTTGAACGCTTACGCCGCCGGCGAAACAGAAGAAGCGCTGCGCTGGTTTCGCCTGGTCCGTGATCAGGACGCAAACAGGAAGCTGCAGTCATTCGCCGTAGTCGCCATCTCGAGAATTCGTGCGGCCGAAGAAAAGTCGGACGAGTTTGAAATCCGCGTTGCCGAACGCAAGAAAAAAAGAGCGTTCGCCGACCTCGAATTTCGCGCCCGTGTCGGCTTTGGCAGCGACGACAATGTTTTCCGTTCGCCGGATCAAAACTACATCGACTTTTCGGATTCCGCTTTGCCGCTCGTGACGCCCGTGCCGCAATCCGGCACATTCCTGCCGCTTAGCCTGAGCGTGAAGTACATGATTAACACGCTGCCGTTTGAAGGCTTCTATGGCGCGTATCGCCTGGCTGGTCGCTACTACCAGGACAAGGAGCTGGAAAACGCGAACGAGTACCTGCACGAAGCGAGCTTTGGCAGCGACTACAGCCGCAAGGAAGGTTCGAGAAAGCGCGAAGTTTACAGCGCGTTCAAGATAGCCCAGCACGATGAAATCTATTACGACCCGGACGACGGCGGTAACCGAATTATCAACGGCGTCGCCATAGACGACCGCATGAACTATTTTCGTTACGGGCCCGAACTGTCATTGCGGCAGGCGCATGAGCGGCTGTCCGTCGGTGCCAGGTTCAAGGGCCAGCTCTGGAATTACGAGGAAACGGGTGTCGTCCCCGAGTACGACCACGAATATTTTTTGCTTAACCTCTTTGGCCAATACAAGTTCACGCAGACATCGCTATTTCGCCTGACCGCCGAATATTACAGTCGCCGTTTCGGCGACCGGCCCGCTTTTGATCTCGACGGTCAACAGCGCATCGGCAACCCGAACATACGCTACGACTACCTGGCACTAAAACTAAGGGCGCGGCAGCGAATTGGCAGCAGCATGTGGTTTGGCTGGGACGTCGAGCGCACCCAGCGCACGGATCAGTACGTTGGTTACAACGATTACACTCGCGACAGCTTTCGCTTCGAATTTCACTGGACGCCTGGAGATCGGTTCGACCTGGAAGCCAGCGGGATATATCGCCTCTATGATTATCCCAACGCTTTTGCGTTTCACAACCCGGTCGCCGGTCGCAAGACCCAGGAGTCTTCGGACGCCAGCATTATCGGTGTTTTTCGCCTGACACCACGCCTGAGTGTCATCGCCGAAGCCACCTATCGAGAGACCGTCTCCACCGATATCCGTATCCAATACGAGCGCTACCAGTACATGCTCGGAGTGCGCTGGCAACACTGATTCTCTGCTAGACTTCCCCGCTCTCGATCTGCAGCGATGGTCTGTTGTCTTCCTCCTCCTGCGCTGGGCGCACCATGGATGTAACTCCAATCCTAGAAAACCTGAATGACGCGCAGCGTCAGGCCGTTACTGCGGCCGCGGAGCCAACGCTCGTGATTGCCGGCGCCGGCAGCGGCAAGACTCGCGTGCTTGTACATCGTGCCGCCTGGCTTATCGATGTCGAGGGTCTTTCCCCCCAGGGTCTGCTCGCTGTGACGTTCACGAACAAGGCGGCGGCCGAGATGCGCAGCCGCATCGAGTCGCTGCTCAATCTGCCGGTTCAAAACCTCTGGATCGGTACGTTTCACGGGCTCGCGCACCGCATGTTACGCCGGCATTGGCGTGAAGCCGGTTTGCCGCAGAATTTCCAGATCATAGACTCGGACGACCAGCTGCGCCTGATCAAGCGCCTGCTGAAAAATCTCGAGATCGACGACAGTCGCTGGGTACCGCGCGAAATCCAGTGGTTCATCAACGCGCAAAAGGACGAGGGTCTGCGGCCGCAGCACCTCGACGACGAAGGCGATGCGGATCGCCGCCAAATGATCTCCCTGTACCAGTCCTACGAGGAAATCTGCCAGCGCGGTGGGCTCGTCGACTTTGCAGAGTTGCTTCTGCGTGCCCACGAGGTACTGCGCGACAATGCCGAGCTGTTGTCGCATTACCGTCGTCGTTTTCAACACCTGCTCGTCGATGAATTTCAGGACACTAACGCCATTCAATACGCCTGGTTGCGATTGCTCGCCGGTGATCAGGGTGTGCCGTTTGTTGTTGGCGATGACGATCAATCGATCTACCGCTGGCGAGGTGCGCGTGTCGAGCACATACACCGCTTTCAAACAGATTTTCCGGGAACACGGGTCGTCAAGCTTGAACAGAATTATCGGTCGACGGCGACGATTCTCAACGCAGCCAACGCCGTTATCGCCAATAACAGCTCGCGTCTTGGCAAGAACCTCTGGACCGAAGGCGCTGAGGGCGAGGCGATCAGGGTCTACTCGGCCTATAACGAGCGTGATGAAGCGGACTTTGTCATCGGGCGTCTGCGCGACTGGATCGATCAGGGTAATGCCCGTGCCGATTCGGCGATTCTCTATCGCTCGAACGCCCAATCACGAGTACTTGAAGAAGGCCTGATCAACGCACGCATTCCCTATCGCGTTTACGGCGGCCTGCGTTTCTTCGAACGCTCCGAAATCAAGGACGCGCTCGCATACCTGCGCCTTATTTCGAACCGTGACGATGACAGCTCCTTCGAGCGCGTCGTCAACAAACCGACTCGCGGCATTGGTGCCCGAACGGTCGAACACATGCGCTCTTACGCGCGCGCGAACGCGTGTTCGCTATGGCGAGCCGCGGCTGCGGTCGCCACTAACGACCTCAATGGTCGCGCCGCTAACGCCGTGAATGCTTTTATGTCACTCATTGAGCGCATGGCGCGCGAGACCCAGGGCCTGGACCTGCACGACCAGGTCGATCATGTCATTTACGCGAGTGGACTGATCGACTTCTTCAAAAAGGACAAAGGCGAGAAGGGTGAGACCCGGGTAGAAAACCTGCTCGAACTCGTTAGCGCCGCAAAGGGTTTCGAACCGGACCCGGCTGAGGAAATGGCACCGCTCGATGAGTTCCTGTCGCATGCGGCGCTCGAGGCTGGCGAGGGCCAGGCCGATGCCTGGGAAGACTGTGTGCAACTTATGACCATGCATTCGGCAAAGGGCCTCGAGTTCCCGCTGGTCTTCATGTGCGGCATGGAAGATGGCCTGTTTCCGCATCAGCGCTCCATCGCAGACCCCAACGGGCTCGAAGAGGAGCGTCGTCTTTGTTATGTGGGCATCACTCGTGCCAAGCAGACGCTGTTTATCACGCACGCCGAACAGCGCCGCCTGCACGGTATGGACAACTTCTCGCAACCGTCGCGCTTCATCGCCGAAATCCCCGACGAGCATGTGGAGGAAATCCGGCCTCGTGTACAGGTATCGAGACCCATGCGATCTCCGCGCTCGCCGCAACGCAACCGGGTGTCGACGGCACCAGGCGATGAGCTCGGCATTCGTCTCGGCCAGCGAGTCCGCCACAAGAAATTTGGCGATGGCGTGATCCTCAACTGCGAGGGGCAGGGCGCCCATGCCCGGGTCGAAGTCAATTTTGAGACCGCGGGCACAAAATGGCTGGTACTGAGCTATGCAAATCTCGATCTAATGTAAACTACACCTAATGAAAATTCTCATTCTCGGCGCTGGCCAGGTTGGCTCCTCGGCCGCCTATCATTTGTCTCGCGAGGAGGCCAACGAGGTCACCGTTGTCGACAAGCGGCCCGAAGTGCTTCGTGAGCTGCAGGATCGACTCGATATCCGCACCGTCGTCGGCCACGCCGCCTATCCGGAAGTACTCGCCCGCGCTGGCGCGAGCGACGCGGACATCGTCGTTGCGCTGACCGATAGCGATGAAACCAACATGGTTGCCTGCCAGGTTGCGTACACGCAATTCCGAACGCCGACCAAGATTGCACGGATTCGATCGGCCGATTACATGAACGCGACCAAGCTGTTCACTCAGGACGCGATCCCGATCGACGTGCGCATCAGTCCCGAACAGCTGGTCTGTAGCTACGTCGAGCAGTTGATTCTCTACCCGGGCTCGTCGCAGGTCCTCGAGTTTGCCGATGGCCGCGTGCGGCTGGTCGGCGTGAAAGCGGATCGTGACGGTCTCCTCGTAGGCCAGCGTATCGCGACACTCAAGGACCATATCCCGAACACCGAAGGTCGCATTGCGGCGATCTATCGCCAGGGCAAGGCCATGCTCCCCGACGGTGACACCGTCATTCAGGAAGGCGATGAGGTATTTTTCATCGCCGACCGCAAAGACATTCGCGTGTTCATGAGCGAGATGCGGCGGCTAGAGGATCCTGTGCGCCGCGTCGTCATCGCCGGCGGCGGTAATATAGGTGTGCGACTCGCGCTTGCCCTGGAACAAACCAACCAGGTGAAGATCATTGAACGCGATCAGCAGCGCGCTCGCGACATTTCCGAGCAACTGAACAAGGCGATCGTGCTCGTCGGCGATGCCGCCGATGAGGAACTGCTGCTCGAAGAGAATATCGACAATGTCGATGTGTTCTGCGCGATAACCAATTCGGAAGAAGCCAACATCCTGAGCTCAATGCTCGCCAAGCGCCTGGGGGCTCACAAGGCCATGGCCCTCATCAATCGAGCGTCCTACGTTGACCTGGTTGAGTCGGGCAGCATCGATATCGCGATATCCCCGCAACAGGTCACGATCGGCTCCCTGCTCGCACACGTGCGCCGCGGCGATGTGGTCAAGGTTCACTCGCTGCGACGTGGCGCGGCGGAGGCCATGGAAGCAATCGCGCATGGCAACGAAGAGAATTCCAAGGTGGTCGGTCGCGCAATCGAAGACATCGATTTACCGAAAGGAACAGCGATTGTCGCACTTGTGCGCGGCGATCAGGTCATCATTGCTCATCACGACACGGTCATAGAGGCCGATGACCATGTAATCCTGTTTATGACTGATCGTCGCAAAATCGAGAAACTCGAAAGTCTGTTCCAGGTCGGCGTCTCCTTCGTTTAGTTATGGCCTGCTGACAAATGAACTGGACAGTCGTACAACGTATTCTCGGTCTGCTGTTAATGATGTTCAGCGTGACCATGCTGCCGCCGATTCTGTTCAGCCTGTACTACGACGATCATTCCTGGCTGCCCTTCGTTGAAGGCTTTGGCCTGACGCTCGCTGCAGGCTTTTTTTGCTGGCTGCCCGTACATCGCTCACGTAAGGAATTACGCTTGCGCGATGGCTTTCTCGTCGTTGCAGCGTTCTGGTCGGTCCTCGGCACGTTCGGCGCAGCACCGCTGTTTTTTGCTGACAGTTTGTCCCTGTCTTTTACTGATGCCGTTTTCGAGTCGATGTCGGGTCTGACAACGACCGGTGCCACGGTGCTTACAGGGCTCGATGAGCTTCCCGTATCCATACTTTATTACCGGCAGCAGCTGCAGTGGCTCGGTGGCATGGGCATCATCGTTCTGGCCGTGGCAGTACTGCCGATGCTCGGTGTCGGTGGCATGCAGCTATATCGGGCCGAAACACCGGGGCCCGTTAAAGACACCAAGCTCACGCCGCGCATTACCGAGACGGCCAAAGCCCTCTGGTATGTCTACCTGGCATTCACAATCACCTGCATGGTCGGCTACTGGCTTGCCGGAATGGGTTGGTTCGATGCGCTGTGCCATGCGTTCTCGACTGTCGCAATCGGCGGCTTCTCAACCCACGACCTGAGTATCGGCCATTTTGACAGCGCGACCATCGACGTCGTTGCCGTGTTTTTCATGTTTGTTGCTGGCATCAATTTCTCACTTCATTTTTTCGCGTGGCGATACGTTTCGGTAAAACACTATTTCCAGGACCCCGAATTCCGCGCCTACAGCTTGATGCTGATCACTCTGTCGATAACTGTTATCGCGATTCTTTATTTCCACAGGGGCTTTGTGGAACCAGGGCAGACGTTCATCAATGGCCTGTTCCAGGCCGTTTCTATCGCGACAACCACGGGTTTTACGACGGAGAATTTCTCGGTTTGGCCCGCCGCTCTGCCGGTACTCCTGATTTTTGCGAGTTTTGTCGGCGGCTCGGCCGGCTCGACGGCCGGCGGCATCAAGGTCATTCGTTGGTTGCTCGTGTACAAACAGGGAGTCCGTGAGATCAAGCGGCTCGTGCATCCGAGCGCCGAGATTCCCGTCAAGCTCGGCAACAAAGCCGTACCGCATCGCGTCGTCGATGCGGTCTGGGGATTCTTCTCCGTCTATATCATCGTGTTCGGGGCGATGCTCCTGCTTATGATGTCGACGGGCCTCGATCAGGTCACGGCGTTTTCGGCCGTCGCGGCTACACTGAATAACCTGGGTCCGGGGCTCGGCGACGTTTCCTCCGGCTTTATGTCACTGACCGACTCGGCCAAATGGATATCCATTGTCGGCATGCTTCTCGGCCGCCTGGAGATTTTCACGCTACTGGTCCTCATCACGCCGACTTTCTGGCGCACCTGAGCGCGAGGTCGTTGCCGTGAATGACCAATCGCCAACAACCCTGCCCGACAAGATAAGCAGCACGACCGGCAAAGCGTCCGCCTGGCTGACACTGTTCATGGTCATCGTCACCTTCGTTATCGTCGTGATGCGATATGTCTTCGATGCAGGGCTGATCTGGTTGCAGGAGTCCGTCATCTGGATGCACGCCGTGGTCTTCATGATGGGGGCCGCCTATACCCTGCAGCACGAAGATCATGTGCGCGTCGACGTTTTCTACCGAACGATGAGCGTCAGGCGACGCGCCTGGACTGACCTGCTTGGCGTCATTATTTTCCTGTTTCCCCTGTGCGCATTCCTGGCGTGGAAATCTTTCGATTTTGTCGCCGCGTCCTGGGGCCTGCACGAAGCTTCACGGGAATCCGGCGGCTTGCCGTATCCACTAATTCCATTGCTCAAAACAGTGTTGCTTTTGATGCCAATTACCGTTGCGCTGCAGGGCAGCTCTTTGTTGCTGCGCTCGCTCAAGACGCTGAGGCAGGGCTGAGGTGGAGTGGGTCGCCGCACTGCTGTTTGTAGCGGTTATCCTAATACTACTGGCCGGCTTCCCGGTTGCTTTCACGCTTGGTGGTACTGCCCTTATATTCGCGGGTTTCGGGGTCATAGGCGGCGGCTTTAACGAGGCCTTGCTCTCCGGATTGCCGAACCGGGTATTCGGCATCATGACCAATGAAACGCTGGTCGCCGTGCCGTTGTTTGTCTTCATGGGAGTCACACTGGAGCGTGCCCGCATCGCCGAGGAGCTCCTCGAAACGCTGAGTTCTTTGTTCGGAACACTGCGCGGCGGCCTCGGCATCTCGGTAACGCTCGTTGGGATGCTTCTCGCCGCGAGTACCGGCATCGTCGGCGCCACGGTCGTTACCATGGGGTTGCTGTCGCTGCCCACCATGCTCAAACGGGGCTATTCCCCGGAAGTCGCGGCGGGAACAATTTGTGCGTCGGGCACACTCGGGCAGATCATTCCACCATCGATCATTCTCGTGATGCTGGGCGATGTCATGACGACCGCCTATCAGCAGGCACAGCTCGAAATGGGCATCTATGCTCCCAAGACCGTGTCCGTGGGCGACCTGTTCGCGGGCGCATTAATTCCCGGCCTCATGCTCGTATGTTTGTACGTGCTCTATATTCTCGGGGTCGCGTTTTTTCGTCCCGCCGCGATGCCCGCACACCGTCATGAGCAGGAGCAGCCGGTTTCCGTCGGCCAGGTACTTAGCGCGTTGCTGCCTCCTTTGCTGTTGATTTTTGCCGTGCTGGGTTCCATTCTCAAGGGCCTCGCAACACCGACCGAGGCAGCCGGTGTCGGCGCCATGGGCGCGTTGCTGCTTGCCCTTTACCGGCGACAACTGGACGTCGCGCGGCTCAGGGAAATCATGCAGAGCACGCTGCGTATCAGCAGCATGGTGTTTCTCATCCTGATCGGTGCGTCGATTTTTTCGCTCGTGTTCCGTGGCTATGGGGGCGACGATGGTGTGCGCGCTATTCTCGAAGCCCTGCCTGGCGGCGTCGTCGGCGCGGTCATCGTCGTGATGCTGGTCATGTTCCTGCTCGGCTTCGTGCTCGACTTTATTGAAATAACGTTTGTCGTCGTACCGATCGTCGGTCCCGTGCTGCTCGCGATGGGTCTTGACCCCGTATGGCTCGGCATCATGATCGCAATCAACCTGCAGACTTCTTTCCTGACCCCGCCGTTCGGCTTTGCGTTGTTTTACCTGCGCGGCGTGGCGCCTCCATCGGTAACAACGGCGCAAATCTACCGCGGGGCTGTTCCATTTGTCGCCATACAGCTGCTGGCGCTGCTGCTGCTGGCGATATTCCCGGATCTCGTGACCTGGCTGCCCAGCCGAATCTACGGTAGCTAGGCAGATCCCTGCTACACCATACCGGTTCCTCCGTTGCATAAAAAACGACGATCGGCTACGGTGATTTTCGTAGTAAAGCGCTTAAATTAGTGGGGGAAATACAAAATGAACATAAAAACCATTTCGATTGGCGTACTGGCGGCCGCCGTTGCCGCTGCCGGACTCACGATTCTGCCAGCCGACGCGCAGGGTCAAGAGCTCATCGAGGAAATCGTAACAACCGGCACGCGTAGCGCCAAAGCGCGCTCCGCCGGAGACTCGCCGGTACCCGTCGACGTGATCAGCGCCGAGAGTTTCAATGCACTCGGCAATACGGCGGACCTTACCGACAATCTCAAGGCGTTGATTCCTTCGTATACGGCCACGCCTGCAACCGGTGACGGCAGCGCGTTCGTGCGACCGACCTCGCTCCGCGGCACTGCGCCGGACCAGACGCTGGTCCTTATCAACGGTAAGCGTCGCCATCGTTCGGCACTCGTTCAATTTTTCGCTCCGGCGGCCGGTAACGGTGCCCATGGCGTCGATATCGGCATGATTCCGGGCCTCGCCGTAAAACGCGTCGAAGTGTTGCGGGACGGCGCGGCATCGCAGTACGGTTCGGACGCGATCGCTGGTGTTATCAACTTCATCATGAAAAATGCGGACGACGGTGGTCAGTTGAAACTGCAGTACGGCGAGCACTTTGAGGGCGAGCAGAGCCTTCATGCCGGTGCCAACATCGGTATTCCAATAGGCAACATCGGTTTTGTCAACGCGACTATTGAGTACGTCGATAACGATGCGCTTTCACGCGGTATTCAGCGGCCGGACGCACAGGCACTGATCGACGGCGGTCGGCCAGAGGTTGGCACGGACGCACCGTTCGGGGACGCTCCCCTGGTGCAGACCTGGGGCCGCCCGGAAACCGAAGGCGTGCGATTCTTCGTGAATTCAGGTTTCGAGATCAGCGGCACCTCCGAGTTGTACGCTCGGTTTAGTCTCGCGGAGACCGACGGTCGCTACCGCTTCTTTTACAGGAACCCGGACACGAACGCGGCTTTCACCTCGCAACTTGCTTTTGGGGAAGGTTGCCCGGTTTGCGACCAAACCCCGGATGACCCGGACGTCGACGGTGATCCGAATACACAGAGCCTGCGGGAGCAGGGCTTTGTCGGCTTGCCCGGCGGCTTCACGCCGTTCCTGGACGGCGCCCAGGACGATGCCAGTTTCGTTGTTGGCGTTAAAGGCGAGTTCGGCAGCGGCCTGTTGTATGACTTCAGCTTCAATTATGGCAAGAACGAGCTCGATTATTTTCTGAACAACACAGCCAACCCGACGCTCGGCCCCGGGGACCTGCAAACTCTGCCGCAGATGGATTTCGATGTCGGCGGCTACGCTCAGGAAGAGCAAACCGTGAACGCCGATTTTTCGCTGCCTGTTAGCGATGCCATCAACCTCGCGTTCGGCTTCGAGGCGCGCGAAGAGACCTTTACGGCATTTTCCGGTGAGCCCAACTCGTTCCTCGGCTTGGGATCGAGCGGTTTTCGAGGCATCGAGCCCAAGAACGCGGGCGACTTCAAACGTGACAACGTCGCGATCTACGCCGACGTAGAACACGACGTGTCTGATCAGTTTCTGGTTCAGTACGCCGCCCGTTACGAGAACTTCTCGGACTTCGGTGGCACATTGAACGGCAAGATCGCGGCACGCTTCCGCGTTAATGATGCATTTGCTCTTCGCGGCGCTGTTTCCACGGGATTCCACGCTCCGACGCCGGGCCAGTCTAATGTCAGCACCATAATTACGACGTTCGACGGCACGACGGGGCTGCAGGTTGAGGAAGGCCTGTTCCCCGTGAACAACCCTGATGTTGTTGCGGCCGGTGGATCGGCGTTGACCGAAGAAACATCGCTCAATATCAGCGCCGGGTTCTCGGCAGAAATCGGCGACCTCGTTACGTTGACGGCCGATGTCTACAAGATAGAAGTCGATGACCGCATCTATCGCACGGGCAACATCCCGGTGCCGCCGCAGCCTGGCGACGATCCCAATCTTCCGGCGCGCTCGATTTCCTTCTATACGAACGCCATCGATGTAGAGCACCAGGGCATCGATATCGTCGCAACGTCGTCATTTGAACTCGGATCGGCTTCCAGGCTCGATCTCGCGTTGGCCTACGCCTACAACACGGTCGATGTAACAGGTCAGAGGCTGATTCGCGGCATCCAGCCGGTGGGTGACGATCTCGTCGAGGACATCGAGAACAACTACCCCGAGCATCGCTGGACGCTGACAGGCAACTGGCTTCTCGGCGAGCAGTTCAACATCATGGGCCGCATTAATTACTTTGGTGAACACTTCGATGAGCGCGGCCGGATCGGCGCGGCGACGGATCCGAGTGCCCAGGTCGACTCGACGTACTATGTCGATCTAGAAGCCGGCTGGCAGGTCAACGAGAACTGGCGCGTCGTACTCGGCGGCTCGAATATTTTCGACGAGTACGCCGCCTGCCTCGCGAAAACGCTCGAGCATGTATTGTCCCAGCTGCTGCCCGCTGAAATCACCCCCTCGCTTTACGTGGATAACATTGCGGATGTCATTGCTTAGCGCTGGAAAGTTTTTTCGAATCCGTTCACGGGTGGAAAATACCTCGATATCGATGCTCGCCCCGGCTTGCGCAACCAGATCTCCGATGTCTGCTCGTCGAGTCGCCAGCACGTAACCGCGATCAGTCATGTTAAAGAGGTTGTCGGTCTCGATGGCAAGACTTTGCATCAGGTCGATGCTGTCATTGGTAAACGCGGTCATCGTAGGGTGTGGCCACCAGTTGCGAAAATTGTCGCCCGATTGCGCACTCGTGTAGCTCATCGACGTCCGGCAGTCGATCAGAAACACTGACGATTTCTTGTGCTCGACGCCCAGGTAATAGGCCGTCGCGACGCCGGCAATCCCCGCCCCGACGATCGCTACCTCCACGCTACTAGCGGAACTCACGTGTATCGAGGAATACGGAAGCTAGTTCGAATTCACGGTTCGCGCGTGTTGAGGTAAGCCTGCTCGGCAATGCGTGAGTTTGCGGAGACGATGTCGAGATAGTCGAAATAGGCTTTGCCAATTTTGGCGGCCGCAGGATCGGAAGCCATCAGTTCGTCAACCACATTTTGCGTGATCGAGCGCAGCAGTTCGATTACCTCGGGCGGAAAACGACGAAGCTCGATATTCGGATCATTCTTGAGTTGTTGTAACGACCTTGCATTACCGTTTGTGTACTCCGCTGCCATATCTGTAGTTATTGCCTGGCACGTAGTGCTGACGATCTCCTGGAGGTCTGCAGGCAGGGAATCCCACGCGTCCTTGTTGATGATGGTCTCGAGACCGGGGCCTGGTTCCTGCCAGCCCGGGTAGTAGTAATAGCGCGCCGCTTTGTGCAATCCGAACGACGAGTCGTTATAGGGGCCGACCCACTCGGTTGCATCGATAGCACCGGTCTGCAGTGCCGTGAAAATCTCGGACCCCGGAAGCGTGACCGGGGTGCCGCCCGCGCGCCGCAGCACCTCGCCGCCCAGGCCGGGGATACGCATCTTCAATCCCTTGAGGTCGTCGACGGTATTGATCTCCTTGTTGAACCAGCCGCCCATCTGCACACCGGTATTGCCCGTCGGGAACGGCACCAGGTCGAAGGGTGCGTAGAGCTCGCGCCAAAGCGCCATGCCACCGCCGTAATAAAGCCAACCGTTTAACTCGAGATTCGTCATGCCGAAAGGAATGGCCGTAAAGAACTGGGCGGCGTCCACTTTGCCCTTGTGATAGTAAGAGGCGTCGTGGCCCATCTCCACGGTGCCCCGGCTGACCGCATCAAATACCTCGAAAGCGGGTACCAGCTCCCCACCGCCGTAGACCTTTATCTTGAGGCGCCCGGCCGATGCCGCCTCGACCCTTGCAGCGAGGTTTTCCGGGGCCATTCCCAGGCCCGGAAATTTCGGTGGCCAGGAGGTCACGCAGGACCACTCGAAGGTTTGCTGACCGGCCGCACCGTCGACGCCGCAGGCAGTGTCATTTTTCGCACAAGCCGAAAGGGTTGCGGCCGCTGCGAGGCCGCCTACAAATTGTCTTCTTTTCATTGGGAGTCCGTGGATGGGTGCCTTGTGGCTAGTCTATTGTGCGCCCGCTACGAAGCCAACAAGAATGGTGGGGTAAATTAATGTCAATAAAATCCCACTAATAGACGCAGAAATGTCTTTAATAGCCTCTTTTTACCACGTTATTGCGAAAAACCCCGATTTTTCGATCAGCGCCCCTCCCTCCAGGGTCCGGCCAGCGGGAAACAGACCCTTGTTGCCATCCCTGGCCCTAAAGGGGGATCCTTTTTCCAACTCTCTTTCCCACCAGCCGGTAAACCGAGTCTCCCATCTCCCATCCCGTCTTGTGGCTTATCATTCTGCGTGATGCATCGATAAACGCCCGACATGGGCCAGATTCTGTGGAAATCAAAGCAATATGATTGGACTGCTGCAGCGCGTAAACCACGCCGAGGTCAGCGTCGGGGGCGAGATCATCGGCCGGATCGGGCGGGGACTCCTCGTACTCGTCGCGGTCCACCGCGATGATTCCGAGCGGGATATCTCGCGGCTGGCTGATCGCATCCTTGGCTACCGCGTCTTTCCGGACGCTGCAGGCCGCATGAACCTTAGCCTCCGTGACGAAGCGGGCGGCCTGTTGCTCGTGCCTCAGTTCACGCTCGCCGCGGACACGAAAAAAGGCACCAGGGCCAGTTTCACGAAAGCCGCATCGCCGGAAATGGGTGCTTCTTACTTCGACGAACTCGTTGCGATTTGTCGCCGGGAGCTCACCACTGTCGAAACCGGCTCGTTCGGGGCCGATATGCAGGTGAGCCTGGTCAATGACGGCCCGGTGACGTTCTGGCTCGAAACCTGAGCCTTTGAGCCCCATGTGACGCCGGTACGGTTTTGTTGCGCACGCGGGGGTATCATAAACATAATCCGCGCCCGGCCCTGGTCGGCGCCTGAAATTACGTATTCGACACGGGGCATAGCCCCAGGAGTTTTGAGATGTTTTCCAACATCGGCCCCGTACAATTAATTATTGTGCTCGTTATTGTTTTGGCGATCTTTGGCACCAAGCGTCTGCGCACGCTGGGTTCAGACCTTGGCAGTGCCATCAAAGGTTTTCGCTCCGCCGTCAGTGACGCTGACAAGGCGAACGAGCAAATCAGCGAGTCCTCAGAAGACGCCGACTTCGACAACACGCCGGCCGAAGAAACGCGCAAAGAAAACGACGCCCGATAGTCATCAGCCATGTCCGGAATCGGCGGTTCGGAATTTCTACTGCTTTGCCTGATCGGGCTCCTGGTTCTCGGGCCCGAGAGGTTGCCGCGCGTTGCCAGCCAGATTGGCACCTGGCTCGGACAGGCGCGTCGCATGACGCGCGTACTGAAGCGCCAACTCGAAGAAGAGATCAGCGTCGAGAAGAATATTGGCATCAACCCGCACGAACTCCTGACGCCGCACGAAGACGACACGTATTCGCCCCGGCATGTCGAAGAGGATGAAAGTAAAGAGAAGCCCGAGTGACTGAGCCGTTGGAAAACCCTGGCGACAAGCTCGGAGAAGGCACCTTGCTATCCCACCTCGCCGAGCTCAGAAGCCGCTTGCTGAAAGTCGCAGCCGCCGTGATCCTGGTGTTTGTCGGGCTGCTGCCGTTTGCTCAGAAAATCTTCGAGTTTGTTTCCGAGCCACTCAGGGATGTTCTTCCCGGTGGTCAGATGATTGCGACCGCAGTTGCCTCGCCGTTACTCGCCCCGTTCAAGCTGACATTCTACATCGCACTCTTTATCGCCATGCCGGTTGTGCTTTACCAGACCTGGGCTTTCGTCGCTCCCGGACTTTACAAGAAAGAAAAGCGCTTCGCGTTGCCGTTACTTGCCTCGAGCGTCCTCCTGTTCTATGCGGGCATAGCATTCGCTTATTACGTCGTCTTTCCGTTGATCTTCGGTTTCATGACGGCCATCGCGCCCGAGGGCGTCGAGGTAATGACGGACGTCACCGCCTATCTCGATTTCATAATGATGCTCGTGCTGGCTTTTGGCCTCGCTTTCGAGGTGCCCATCGCTGCCGTCCTGATCGTTTGGACCGGACTGACCACTGTGGAAAAACTGGCCAAAGCACGTCCTTATGTTTTTCTGGGCGCATTCGTCGTCGGCATGTTTCTCACACCGCCAGACGTCATCAGCCAGACGCTGCTCGCCGTGCCGGTTTATCTGCTCTATGAGCTGGGAATCATAATGGCGCGCCTGTTCACACGAAGCGCAAGCGATAGCGCCGACGAAGCGGCAGCGACAGACGCCTAGCGCTCCGTCAAGTGGCGGGATGGGCGCCAAATAGTGTTTAATGCACAGCCTCGGCCCATAAAACCAAAACAGAAGGCGGCCTACACAATTCAGGGGAAACCATGACTGATTCCGTTGCCACAACCGCGGACGACTATTCACGTCAGGACGAGTTTCTGGGTCATCCGAAAGGCCTCTACGTCTGTTTCACGACGGAGCTTTGGGAACGATTTTCATTCTACGGGATGAAATACCTGCTGCTGCTGTACCTGACGAAATACCATCTCTTTACCGACGAAGCCGGCCTCGACGTGCTCGGATCCTACGCCGGACTCGTTTACGCGCTGCCGCTGATCGGCGGCATGATTGCCGACCGTTTTCTCGGCATGCGCAAGTCGGTCCTGTTTGGCGGCATCCTGCTGTCGCTCGGACATATCCTCATGGCTGTCGAAGGCTTCCAGGCGATCAACTACGCGGCAGGCACTATTCTGAGCAACGATCTCACACTGGCAAGTGGTGAGGTACTCGCCGCAGGGACCCTGCTGAGCGAGGCTATTACTTTCCGCGACACCGAAGCGCTCAAGGTCTTCTACTTCGCGCTGGCCCTGATCGTCATGGGCGTCGGTTACCTGAAGCCCAATATCTCCACGATTGTCGGCAAGCTGTATTCCATCGATGATCCGCGTCGCGACTCCGGTTT
Organism: uncultured Gammaproteobacteria bacterium; assembly: GCA_963841165.1. Classification (GTDB taxonomy): domain Bacteria; phylum Pseudomonadota; class Gammaproteobacteria; order Steroidobacterales; family Woeseiaceae; genus UBA1847. The sequence goes on from CAWJCA010000053.1 coordinate 62,598, forward strand.
CACGATCTTCTATATGGGCATAAACATCGGGTCGTTCGCGGCAACATTGCTGTGCGGCTGGCTCGGTGAGACCTACGGCTGGAAGTACGGTTTCGGCGCCGCGGGTATCGGCATGATCATCGGTCTGTTCACGTTCATGTACGGGCAAAAGTACCTGATGGGCCATGCGGAGCCGTCCGAGCCTGAAAAGCTAAAGAAGAGTTTCCTGGGTCCCATCAACGTCGAGTGGTCTATCTATCTCTTGAGTCTGCCCGTACTCGGCGTGCTATGGCTGTTGGTGCAGCACGAACCCGTTGTGTACCTGATGCAGAACGTCTTCCTGGTTATCGCAATCGTGGGCCTGATTCTTTATTCGATGGTGCATACCAAGCAGGACCAGAACAACACCATTGCCTACACGGTAGCGGGCACAGCGGCCGTCGCGGCGCTGTATGCGATCGGCGTGAACCTGCACTTCATTCCAGGCTCCGAGTCCCTGGCTGAAAATGTGCTGTACGGTTCCATCGTTCTGGTCATTGCCTTCGTGATTTACGGCTTTATCACGCATAACTCGGCGGAATTCGGTCGGACAGTCGTGTTGATGATTCTGATTCTTTCCACCATCGTCTTCTGGGCCCTGTTCGAACAGTCCGCCGGTTCCATGACCCTGTTTGCGGATCGCGTCGTTGATCGATCCATTGGCGATACGACGTTTACGGCCGCGCAGTTCGGCTCGCTGAACGCCGGGTTCATCATGCTGCTCGCCATCCCGTTTGCCGCTCTATGGACCTGGCTCGCGAAGAAGCAGCTGGAACCTTCCACGCCTGTCAAGTTCGGGCTCGGCATATTCCAGGCGGGCCTCGGCTTTGGCGCACTGGTTTATGGCGCACAGCATCCCGATCAATACGGCCAGGTGGCGATGATCTGGCTGATACTCGCTTACCTGTTTCACACCACGGGCGAACTGTGCCTGTCACCGGTCGGGCTTTCCGCCGTGACCAAGCTGTCTATCGGCAATGTCGTCGGCGTCAGCATGGGTACCTGGTTCCTCGCCACCGCGCTCTCCGAAACGGTAGCCACGCGCCTTGGAAAGCTCGCGGCGATCAGCACGGACGGCGGCGATATTCCTGACGCCGCGACGGCGCTCGCCACGTATACGCAGCTTTTCGAGTTCCTGATGTGGTTCGGCCTGGGGACGGGCGCCTTCATGATCATTATTTCGCCGATCCTGCGTCGCTGGATGCACGGCATACATTAAGCAGACACCAATACAGACTGGAAGACATTCATGAATCACCTCGTAAAAATCCTTGCGGGCCTCGGGCTCGTGTTAATACTCAGCGCTTGTGGTCAACAGGATGCCGACAAGGGCACAGGCACTGCTTCGACGGAAACCGCTGACGAATTTGTTGCCCGCGCGAACGCCGAGCTCGCCGGGCTGAGCAGGGAACAGGAAGCCGCCGAGTGGGTGCGCGCGACTTACATCACCCTGGACACGGCAATAATCGCGTCCGCCGCCAGCGAAGAATACGCGGAGTGGCACAGCGGCATGGTGAAGCAGGCGCTGCAATACGAAGACCAGGACCTTGACGCCAGGACCCGGCGCGCGATCGACCTTTTAAAGCTCGGCACTACGCTGCCAACGCCGGCCGACGCTCGCAAGCGCAAAGAACTCACGATGATTGCGACAGATCTTGACGGCATGTACGGCGCGGGGCGCTACTGCCGCAGCGACGGGGACTGCAAGACCTTGCCGGAACTCGAGGATGTTCTTGCCAACAGCCGCGACTACGACGCGCTGACCGACGCCTGGCAGGGCTGGCGCACTATCGCACCGCCCATGCGCGAGAAATACCAACGCTATGTCGAGCTCGTGAATGAGGGCGCAAACGAGCTGGGTTACGGAGATCTCGGCGAGATGTGGCGCGCCGGCTTCGACATGAGCCCGGCAGACTTCGAGCAGGAAACCACTCGCCTGTGGGAGCAGGTCAAACCGCTGTATGACGAGCTGCATTGCCACGTCCGCGCGAAACTCGGAGAAACTTACGGCACCGACAAGGTACCGCAGGACGGTCCGATTCCCGCACACCTGCTCGGCAACATGTGGTCGCAAGGATGGAGTTTCATTTACGACCTTATCGAACCGTACCCTGGTGTGGCCGACCTCGACGTCGACAGCACCTTGAAGAAGAAAAACTTTTCGCCGCAGGAAATGGTGCGTTCCGCCGAGAACTTCTACGTATCGCTGGGCATGCCGCGACTGCCGGACACATTCTGGGAGCGCTCGCAGTTCACTAAGCCGAGAGATCGCGAAGTAGTTTGTCACGCGAGCGCCTGGGGAATCGATGGCGGCAAGGACCTGCGCATCAAGATGTGCATCAAGCAGACCTACGATGAACTGCGCGTGATTTACCACGAGCTCGGCCATAACTATTACCAGGGCGCTTACAAAGATCAGCCACGGCTGTTTCATGGCGGTGCAAATGCCGGGTTCCACGAAGCGATCGGCGATACGGTTACGCTTTCGATGACACCCCGGTATCTGGCCGAGGTTGGCCTTGTCGGCGCCGCCGGGGAAAGCGAGGAGGCCGTGATCAACCGGCAGATGCAGATGGCGCTCGACAAGATAGCGTTCCTGCCTTTCGGCAAGCTTATTGACGAATGGCGCTGGGGTGTTTTTTCCGGCGAGATCACGCCTGAAAACTACAACACGGCCTGGTGGAACCTGCGTACGCAGTACCAGGGCATCACGCCGCCGGTCCCTCGCAGCGAGGCGGATTTCGACCCGGGCGCGAAATACCACGTTCCGGCGAATGTCTCATACACGCGATATTTCCTCGCGCATATACTGCAGTTCCAGTTCCAGCGCTCGCTCTGCGAAATCGCGGGGCACACGGGTGACCTCGCGTCCTGTTCGATATTCGGCAGCGAGGAGGCCGGTGATCGCTTTTACGCCATGATGGCCTCCGGACAAAGCGAGCCGTGGCAGGACGCACTCGAGAAACTCACGGGCACGCGAGAGATGGATGCTACGGCAATCATCGACTATTTCGCTCCGCTCATGAGCTATCTAAAAGAACAGAACGAAGGTCGGAGCTGCGGTTGGTAGCATAGGAAACGACAAGCAGGGGGTTTCATGGCACAAAAAAAACAAAAGAACGCAACCGGTGGCTTTCTTGGCACCGTCGAGCGTGTGGGCAACAAGCTTCCAGACCCGGCCGTGCTGTTCATCGCGCTGCTGTTTATCGTCTGGGTCCTTTCGTGGTTGCTGTCCTATGTGACTTTCGGTGTCATAGATCCGCGTTCGGGTACGCCGCTGGTTGTCAACAACCTGATGTCGGGCGCGGCGTTTACCGAGTTCCTGTCCGTCATGGTCACCAACTTCTCGCACTTTCATCCGGTTGGTGTGGTGCTGGTTGCGATGCTCGGAATTGGCGTCGCCGAACATACAGGCTTCATTAACACAGCTATTCGCTCTCTGCTCAACGTAACGCCCGGCTGGCTGCTAACGCCGATGGTCATCATGGTTGGCATCGTCAGTCACGCAGCCGTGGACGCCGGCTACGTTCTCGTTATTCCGCTCGGCGGCGTCATCTTCTATGCCGCGGGCCGCCACCCTCTGGCCGGCATCGCCGCGGCGTTTGCCGGTGTATCGGGCGGCTTCTCGGCGAACTTCGTGCCCTCGTCACTGGACCCGTTGTTGCAGGGACTCTCGCAGGCCGGCGCACAGATTCTCGACCCGACGGTCATTCTGAACCCGCTTAACAACTACTTTTTCACGACCGCGTCGTCGGTTCTCATTATTGGCCTGGGCTGGTACCTCACGGACAAGGTTGTCGAGCCTCGCCTGCGGGGTACCGAAATCGACGGTGATGCCGAAGACCTTCCCGAGATGCATGACCTGCAGGATCATGAGCGCCGAGGGCTGCGGTGGGCCCTGATCGCAATGGTTGTAGGTCTTGTCTTGCTGTTTGCGACGGCGCTACCCGCCGGCTCGCCGTGGCGCGCCCCGGATGGCGACCTGACCACGGGCGCGGCACCCATGATGCGTTCGATCGTATCCCTGATTTTCCTGTTGTTCCTCGTGCCTGGCGTCGTCTACGGCATTGCGGCGGGCACCATGAAAAGCTCCAAGGACATGATCGACGGCATGTCTCACTCGATGCACAGCATGGGCTATTACCTCGTCATCATGTTTTTCATCGCGCAATTTGTTTACGCATTCGGCCAGTCGAATCTCGGCGTGCTGCTCGCACTGGAGGGCGCGGCTTTTCTCAAGGCGCTCGCCATGCCTTCGATCATCACCGTTGTCGGGATCATTTTCCTCACGGCGTTCGTGAATATCTTCGTCGGCTCGGCCAGCGGCAAGTGGGGCCTGCTTGCCCCGATCTTTGTGCCGATGTTGATGTCCCTGGGCATTTCGCCGGACCTGACCCAGGCTGCGTATCGCGTCGGCGATTCGAGTACCAATATTATTACGCCGCTGATGCCGTACTTTCCGCTGGTCGTCGTCTATTGCCAGCGCTACGTCAAGACCACGGGCATCGGCACGGTGACAGCGATGATGCTGCCGTACTCGATGTGGTTCCTGCTGACCTGGACCATCTTCCTGGTCATCTACTACATGATCGGATTGCCGCTTGGCATCCAGGCAAGCTACACCTATCCATAAATAAACGAGGTATTGCGCTTTGGCCATGCACGATTTTGAAAAACTCGGCGCTTTCTATCTCGGCAAACGCTATGACGGCGATGCCGACAAGTTGACGGAAGAGCTGGTTCTTTACGACTCCAAGGACCTCACGACGCATGCCGTAATCATAGGCATGACGGGGTCGGGTAAGACCGGTCTCGGTATCGGTATCCTGGAAGAAGCCGCGCTCGACCATATTCCGGTCATTGCGATCGATCCCAAGGGCGACATGGGCAACCTGTTGCTGACGTTTCCGAAGCTCCGCGCCGAGGACTTTCGTCCCTGGATCAATGCGCGTACGGCGACGGACAAGGGTCAGACGCCGGACGAGTTTGCGGCCGCGCAGGCCGCCTTGTGGAAAAAAGGCCTTGGCCAATGGGGCCAGACCGGCGAGCGAATTGCTCAGCTGAGAAAGAACGTCGATCTTTCCATCTATACACCCGGCAGCAACTCGGGTGTCCCGGTCTCGGTCCTGCAGTCTTTCAGCGCGCCGGACCAGGCGCTTATCGACGACATCGATCTGTACCGCGAGCGCGTACAGTCCACTGCGACCGGCATCCTCACGCTACTCGACATTGACGCAGATCCCGTCGCCAGTCGTGAGCACATCCTGATATCACGACTGCTCGACAAGGCCTGGCGCGAAGGCCGCGACCTGGACGTACCCAGCCTGATCACCGAGATTCAGAACCCGCCGATTACCAGGGTCGGCGTCATGAACCTGGATTCCTTTTTCCCGGCCAAGGACCGGTTCGCGCTGGCGATGCGCCTGAACAACCTGCTCGCAGCGCCGGGCTTCGAGGCATGGATGCAGGGCACGCCGCTCGATGCCAGGAATCTCCTGTATACCGAGGACGGCAAGCCGCGCGTCTCTATCATGTCGATCGCTCATCTTGATGACGCTCAACGCATGTTCTTCGTCTCGATGCTGCTTAACGAGCTCATCGCCTGGATGCGCGCCCAACAGGGCACCTCGAGCCTGCGCGCCATTCTCTACATGGATGAGATTTTCGGCTACATGCCCCCGGTCGCGAATCCACCGTCCAAGAGGCTGTTCCTCACCCTTTTGAAGCAGGCACGCGCCTACGGCCTGGGCCTTGTACTGGCAACGCAAAACCCTGTCGACCTCGACTACAAGGGCTTGTCCAACACCGGCACCTGGTTTATCGGTCGCCTGCAAACCGAACGTGACAAAGCACGCGTCATGGAGGGCCTGGAGGGCGCCAGCGGCGGCACCTTTAACAAACAGGCAATGGAACGAACGATTGCCGGGCTCGGCAAACGACGCTTTCTGTTGCACAACGTGCATGAAGATGAGGCCGTAGTATTCAATACCCGTTGGGTCATGTCATACCTGGCCGGCCCGCTGACGCGCGACCATATCCGCACCCTGATGTCCAAGACCAAGAGCAAGCTCGCCGCCGTCGCAAAGGCCGTTTCGAAACCAAAACGTAAAAGTCACGAAAGTGCGCCGGCATTACCGCCGTCGGTTGAACAGTTCTTCGTCAAGGGGCAGGGAGAAGAGCTCGTCTATCACCCACGCCTGATCGCCGCCGGGGACATCGTATTCACGAGCGCACGTTACGGTGTCGAGGATGAGCGCAACGTGGTGCACACTGTCGAATTCGAGGACGGTCCGGTCGAGATCGACTGGGATAACAGTGAGGCGCTTGGTATTTCGGTTGACAGCCTTCTCGATGCCGGCGCCGAAGGCGCAAGCTACGCAAACTGTCCTGCCGTGGCCAATGATGTCAAAGCGTATGCTCGCTGGAGCAAAGACTACAAGCGCTGGCTGCGACAGAACGAGAACATCTCACTGTACAAGAGCAAGCGCTTCCGCCTGACGTCGGCGGCTGGAGAATCCGAGGGCGAGTTTCGGGTCAGGCTGCAGGGCGCGGCGAGCGAGATTCGTGATCAGTCTATTGCAAAGATTCGTAAACGTTACGCAAGCAAAGTGACAACGCTGGAGAATCGCCTGCTACGCGCCGAGCAATCCATCGCGCGCGAGAAACAACAGTCAACCAAGAAGAAGCTCGACACGGCCATATCTTTTGGCACCGCCATATTGGGCGCCGTGCTTGGCCGCAAGAAACTGTCCAGCGCCACGGCGACAAAAATCGGATCTGCAATCAAGACCGCCGGCGGCGCGAGTAAGGAAGCCGCCGACGTCGGACGCGCGATGCAAACGGCAGAGAAAGTCAAAGCGGAAATCGCCGATCTCAATGCTGCTCTTGAGAAAGAGGTAGCGGACCTCGATACGGCGTTCGATTCGCAGGCGGAAGAGCTTGACGAAATCGTTGTGCGCGCAAAAAGCACGGACATTCATGTCGCACTGACCGGCCTTGTCTGGCTACCGTATACGGCCGACGAGAAGGGCCGGCTTCGCCCGGCCTGGGGTTAAACCGGGACTAATCGTCCAGGCAGGCGCCTGCAAAGGCTTTCGTGACGCCGGCATTGTCGAGCTGGCAAACATTGTCGTAGGTCACGCCGTCAGTGCCACACACGGGCGCGTACTCCCGGGGGCAATTCTCTCCGAGATTCTCACAAACGCCGGCATATTCCACGCGCACGCCGCGGCGTTCCGCCTGGCAGGCATTGCTGTAAGTCATCTCGTCAAAGCCGCACACGGGAACGAACAAATTCGGGCATGGCCGCACATTGCAGATGCCCTGTTTAAAGGTCTTTACACCGACTCGTTCTGCGTGGCAGGCATTGTCATACGTGACCCCGTCATCGCCGCAAACCGGCGCGAATACGCGCGGACAGTTTTCCGGGTCGCATCGATCCTTGCGCTGTACCGGAATGCGCTCGGCATCGGCTTCGCATCGATTGATAAAGGTCCGCCCGTTCATCCCACAGACCGGCTCGCGGATGGAGGGACACCCATTTGGCGTGCAGGCCCCGAGTCCCGCCAGCTCGACGCGTGACTTCAGTGCGAAGCACTCATTAATGTAGGTATTGCCATCGACACCACAGACCGGGTCGAAGGTCTCCGGGCAACCATTCGCCTGTTCCGGGCACATGCCCTGGCTCGCGATCTCGGCACCCGCCTGCTGTGCTACGCATTCGTTGCTGTAGGTCTGCCCGTCAACACCGCATACCGGGTCGTACTGCATCGTGCAGGCAACATCCTGGGCCTGTGCGTTCGGCACAAAGCCCAGGAGGAGGAGTACGATTGTTCGTGCGTAGTTTATTTTCATGCTGCAGAGACGTCCCGTTTATTGCTTAGAGCGTCAAAACCGGGTCCGGTTCAACGAATTCGAGCGGCGCCCCAGTAGTTGTATGTCAATGGCTTCAGGCCCGGAATGTACATGCGGTTGTCATCCTCGATCAGGAAACCTGCCTCCTGCAGGATGGCAACAATATCGCGGTTCATGTTGCAGCCACCGGTAACTTTCTTCCAGGCCGGATTCAGCCGGTCCTGCCACTTTAGTACGCCGCGGTCGGGGGCTTTACCGTGCTCGCAGAACAGCAGACGTCCTGCAGGTTTCAGGACGCGGCGCATCCCGTGAAGCGCCGTGGCTACCTCGGGAATCGTGCACAAGGTGTACGTCACCAGCACAGTGTCGACGCTGTTGTCGTCGAGCGGTATTTCCTCTCCTGGCAGATCGATAAGCTCGACATCGAGGGCGGACCTTGCGATAGCCTTGTTCGCAAGACGACGCATGCCGGCGGACGGCTCCAGCCCCCAGACATGACGAACCTTGTCGCGATCATAAAACGGCAGATTGAGGCCGCTGCCAATCCCTATTTCGAGCACGTCGCCGCTGGCCCGCGGCACGATTTTTTCGCGTTGCTTGCGGGTCGGTTTGGTGCCACAAGCCAGGTTGATCAAACCCGGCAGCACTTTTTCCTCGTACCATGTCATCGCACGAGCTCACTGATCGTGACGAGCTCGATACCCTGCTCACCCAGTTTCGGCAGCTCTTTTTCGAGCAGCGCGAGCGTTGATTCATAGGGGTGACCAATTGCGACAACGAAACCGCGTTTTTTCGCCAGCCGTTTCATGCGCTCAAATTGCCGCGCGACGGTTTCAGGTGATCGGTCAGGATCGAGAAATATATCGCGCCGCACAGCCTGGACACCGGCTTCCGTGGCGATCTGCATGGCGACGCTTCCAGCCGTTGTATAACTGTCGACAAAAAACAGGTCATTGCGTGCGCGGATCTCTTCCATCAGCCACAGCATATGGCCGGGGTGTCTTGTCAGCAGGCTGCCCCTGTGGCCATTGACGCCGACTACGTGCGGAACTGCCTGCAACGCCGCGGCGAACGTCGCAACAACCGCCTGCCGATTCATGTCGAGATCGATGCCGATCGGCTCGTTGTATTTGTCTTCGGAGTTCGCCTGCAACGGCAGGTGCAGCAATACCTCCTTGCCCTGTGCATGCGCCCAGTCGGCGAGAGAGGTCGCGCGCGGCGTGCCCGGTAGCACCGCGAAGGCCACGGGACCGGGCAACGCGATCGCCCGCCGGCCGGATTCGAGCTGGTAGCCGAGGTCATCAATGATGATGGCGACCCTGGGTTGCTGCAGCGCTGCGCCGCTGTAAGACACGATCAGCAGCATCGACGCTGCAAGACAAACTCGTGTCCAGCTCATTGGGCGTTGCTGTGCATCACCGAACGGGGTCGCAGGTATTCGATCGCCCCTGCCAACTGGACATCGGCTTCGCGATCGACAGTGCCTGAAAGGGTGAGGTCCGGAAAGCCCGGTGTGTCCTCGACGAACACATCCGGCTCGATACCCACTTCGTGTATCGAGTCTCCCGACGGCGTGAAGTATCGGGAAGTCGTGAGCTTGATTGCACGACCCCTGGACAATGGCATAACGGTTTGAACGAGACCCTTGCCGAATGTTGGCGTGCCCACGATCAGCGCACGATCATGATCCTGCAGCGCACCCGCGACGATCTCGGACGCCGATGCCGAGCCCCCGTTTACGAGTACGACGAGGTTGGCACCATCAAGAATATCGCCGTGATGCGCGGAACGCGTAAAGCGCGAGTCGAATGATCGACCGTCAGCCGAAACGATGACGCCAACATCCAGAAAAAGATCCGAGACATCAACAGCGGCGTCGAGAACGCCCCCCGGATTGTTGCGGAGATCAAGCACCAGGCCATCGAGCATCCCGCCGCTGGCTGCCTGCAAGTCATCGACTGCACGACCGAGCTCGCGGGCCGTATTGTCACTGAACTGGCTCACACGGATGTAGCCGGAAGATGGACCAAGCAGCTCCTTATGCACGCTCGCAACACGGATGATCTGCCTGCGCATTTCATGCTCGATCGCGACATCATCGCGCAACACGGTGACCGTAACCCTGGAGCCCGCATGGCCTCGCAGGCGGCCAACCGTCTGCTGCAAGCTCGCCATTTCGATGGCAATGCCGTCGACGGCGATTATCTGGTCGCCACTCCGAATCCCGGAGCGCGCGGCCGGCGAACCGGCAATCGGTGTTATGACCCGCAGCGCACCGTCGACCTCATCGACCTCGACGCCAATGCCCGAGTAACTGCCCATCGTGCTGACACGAATATCGCGATACTCGCGCGCGTCGAGATACTGGGAGTGGGCATCCAGGTCGCTGACCATGCCGCGTATTGCGCTCTCGAGTAACACCGCATCGTCGACGGGCTCGACATAATCCCGCTTGACGCGCTCCAGAACCTCGGCAAACAAACGTGCCTGCTGCCAGGCGAGCTCTTCCTTGTCGAGTGCCCCCCGGCCATCGATAAGGCCGCCACCAACGGACAGGCTGAGGCCCAGGACGACACCGATAACGACAACGAGAATTGCGCGTACTTTCAACGACATACGGTTTTCCGTGAAGCGAACACCCTGTCAATTTTGACAGGATCATCGACCTTAGCACAGCAATACGGTCAGAGCAGCGGAACTGCGTCCGCTACTTCAGGATTTGCCGCCGGGGCGACGCGTTACCCAATGACGCGGATTGACCGGCTGTTTGCCTCGACGCAGCTCAAAATACAGGCTGGCCTGTGACTGCCCACCGCTGTCGCCGACCGTTGCGATAACGTCACCGGGCGCGACCCAGTCGCCGGTGTTTTTGAGAATGGTCTCGTTGTAGCCGTAGAGCGTCATGTAACCATCGCCATGATCGACGATGACCAGCAGGCCCATGCCGGCGAGCCAGTCGGCAAACGCGATTCGTCCGTGATAAACGGCGCGGACCTCCCGGCCACGTGGCGCCGCGAGTACCACGCCGTTCCATTTGATCGTGCCACCGACGCGAGGTTGGCCAAAGTCATGCAACAGCGTCCCGGCGACCGGCCAGGTCAGCTTACCCTTGTGCGAACTAAAAGGTTCCTCCGAGCTGATCGGGTAGTCGGACAGGATGCTCGACAGTTCGGCAATGAGTCGCGTCAGGTCTTTTTCCTGTGCGGCAAGGCGCTCGACTTCCTGGCCTTCGTTCTCGATCTTCTGTCTTAGCGCCGTGAGTAACGCCGCCCTTTCTTCCTGTGACCGGTTGAGCTGCGTCAGCTCCGCGTAACGCGTCCTCGCAAGCTCGCCCAGTCGAGCCTCCTCGGCAGCGACCTGGCTCCTGAGCGCCTCGAGCTTGCGGATTTCTGCAATGACCGACTCGATGTTCTCGGCCCGATAGTCATTCAGGTAGCGGTAATAGGCCATCAACCGGCCCAGCGTCGCGGGGTCGCGCTGGTTCAGTAGCAGCCGTATTTTTTCCTGGCTGCCGCTCATGTACGCCGCCCGCACCTGGGCGGCGAGCGCGGTCGATTCCTCGTCCAGATGGGCTTCACGAACAGCGAGGTCAGCCTCCAGTTTCTTCTTCCTGTCGATCGTATAGCGTTGCTGACGCTCGACTTCCTTGAGCCGCATGCGTTGCTCCGAAATCGCGATTTCGGCTTCCTGCAATTCTGCGGTCAGGCGATCTCGCTCGGCCGCGCCGGCGTCCATGCTCTCTTTGAGCGCGCTGATACGCCCACGGACATCTTCCAGTTCGCGCTCCTTGACATCGGTCAGCTCGCCGTTTGCGTCCTGTGCCTGGCCGGAATGCCCGGCGGCCAGCAGGCCCGCGATGATGATAATTCGCCACGTCATGGGCGCGAGTGTAGGGCCTCAAGGCTATGACCGCCCGCGAATACGCGTATAATCCCGCCTTTAGGCTTCACCGTGGCGCACTTGCCTGCGCCGAAATTATTGATTCATGGACAAATTTCTAGAATTCACGAGCAACCACGTGTTGGTCGTGTCCGCACTGATGATCAGCTTTTTTGTCGTGGTCTTCACCGAGTTGCGCCGCAAGGCGAGCGGCCTCGTAAACATCGAGGCCATTGACGCGGTCAAGCTGATCAATAATGACGGGGTGGTTGTTGACATCCGCAGCCCGGATGCTTTCGCTCGTGGCCACATCGTCAACGCGAAGAACATCCCGGCTGACGAGCTGGACACAAGAATTGAACAGCTTTCCAGCTACAAGGGCACTCCTATCGTTGCCGTTTGCGACGCCGGGATTACAACAACGAAGACTGTTGCCAAGCTGCGCGATTCCGGTTTCGAAAGCGTCTTCGGACTGAAGGGTGGAATGTCCGGCTGGAGCCAGGCAGGGCTACCCGTCGTGACCGGCAAAAAAACCCGCAGCAAGTCGGGCAAACAGAAAAAACGCTCCAAAAGTGACCAGCAAAAGTAGCAAAAAGCCAGTAACCGTTTACGGCAACACAAGCTGCCCCTATTGCGGCGCAGCGCGCATGTTGCTGACCAGGAAGGGCGTTGTCTTTGACGACATCATCGTTACCGACAATCCCTCGTTGCTTGCGGAGATGCTGGAACGCAGCGGCAGGCGAACAGTGCCGCAGATACTTGTCGGCGATACCGCGGTTGGTGGTTTCGACGAACTTAGTGCTCTCGATAAAAGTGGAGAGCTGGATGAAATGCTTGCCGGCCAGCTCGGCGGCTCTTGATTAGACAACAGGAAACATCATGACAGACCAGGAAAAAGCCGCTGAGAAGCGTTTATCGATTGGCAAAATCTACTTGAAGGATTTTTCTTTTGAGTCGCCACAGTCCCCGGAAATATTCCGCAAGGGCGACTGGAAGCCGCAGACCAACCTGAACCTTCGCAGTGCGCAAAGCCCGGTAGGCGACGACCACCATGAAATTGTCCTGACTATTACTGTCGAAGCAAAAGAAGACGACAAGACCTGTTTTCTGATCGAACTGCAGCAGGCAGGACTTTTTGAAATTGCCGGTTATGACGGCGAAGAGCTGCAGGCCATCGTTGGCAGCTATTGTCCGAACATCCTGTTCCCGTTTGCTCGCGAGTCCATTGCCTCATTGGTGCAGAAAGGCGGTTTTCCGGAATTCGTTTTGCAGCCCATAAATTTTGACGCCCTGTACATGCAATCGAAGCAGCAGCAGGTTGCGGCCGCGGCCGAAGAAGCCGAGAAACACTGATTAAGAGCGACGCGCCACAAACGGTTGCCGTAATTGGCGCCGGTTCCTGGGGTACCGCGCTGGCCCTGCAGTTTGCGCGCAGCGGTTGCGATGTCAGGCTGGGGGGCCTGCTCGAGCTGGATCAGTTGGCGGCCATGGCGGCCACGGGTGAAAATACTCGCTACCTTCCCGGCGCCAGCTTCCCCGCGAACCTGGTTGCATACCCGAAGCTCGAGGAGTGCCTTCAGGGTGCACGCGATATCCTCGTCGCCGTACCCAGCCACGGCCTGCGCGACACGCTCACCGCAATCAAGCCATTCCTCGGGCCGCGATCCCGCGTGTGCTGGGCAACCAAGGGTTTTGAGCTGCACACCGGAAAACTGCCGCACCAGGTAGCTGCCGAAGTGCTTGGCGCGGATCGTCCAATGGCCGTGCTGTCCGGGCCAACGTTTGCCAAGGAGGTTGCCGCAGGATTGCCAACCGCCCTGACTATCGCAGCCAACGATAATGAATTCGCGCAGGCCCTGGCCGTCGGATTGTCGGGCGACAAGTTTCGCGCGTACACGTCGGATGACATGATCGGTGTCGAAGTGGGGGGTGCCGTCAAGAACGTCCTTGCCATCGGTGCCGGCATGTCGGATGGCCTGGGTTTCGGTGCCAACACGAGGATCGCGCTGATAAATCGGGGTCTCGTCGAAATGACGCGCCTTGGCATCGCGCTTGGCGCCAGTAAAGAGACCTTCATGGGCCTGGCCTGTATGGGCGACCTCGTGCTGACCTGCACCGACAATCTCTCGCGTAACCGGCGCATGGGACTGGCGCTGGCGAAAGGCATGACCGTCGAGCGAAGCCAAGGAAGAAATCCAGCAGGTCGTAGAGGGCGTCATGGCGGCGGAAGCCGTCAAGGAAGTCGCTGCAAAGCTCGGCATCGAAATGCCGATTTGCGACCAGATCTATCGGATACTCTACGAAGGCGCCTCACCGCGCGAAGCCGTCGAGAGCGCTGATGAGCCGCCAGCTTAAACCCGAGAAAGAACAGCATTAATGGCGGTACACCCCTGATCGACTACACTGTAGTTAGAGCAATACAACAAAAACAAGAAACTGGGGATTAGTTATGGACCGACGACGATTCTGTAAGACAACAATTGCGGCCGGCATGGCCGCGGCATATCCACTTCTCGCCGCATGCGAGAAAAAAGGTGCGGTCGCAACTCACGCCAACACCAGTATTCGCGGTATTTCTCTCGACGGCGCCGAAATCGAACTCGAAAAAGCCGCTATCAAAGAGTTGGGCGATGCGATGAATGGCCCACTAATGCTCTCTGGCCATCCTGACTATGATGGCGCACGCAAGATCTGGAACGGCATGCACGACAAGCGGCCGGCGCTCATCGCCCGCTGTATGAATAGCCAGGATGTTTCTCACGCGGTGACCTTTGCTCGCGAGCGCGAGCTGCTCGTCGCCGTGCGCGGCGGCGGGCATAGCTGGCCCGGAAAGTCCGTTTGTGACGACGGCCTGATGATCGACCTGTCGCAAATGAACACTGTTGCGGCCGATCCCAAGACTCAGCGTGCCAACGCTCGGGGTGGCGCACTTCTGAATGCGCTCGACATGGCGGCTCTGAAACACGGACTGGTTACTACGGCGGGCGTCGTATCACACACCGGAGTGGGTGGTTTTACGCTGGGCGGCGGCATGGGCCGACTGAACCGGAGCTATGGTCTCGCGATTGATAATCTGCGCTCGGCAGAAATGATTACCGCGGACGGCCAGGTACGCCACGTCAGTGACAAACAGGACACCGATCTATTCTGGGCTATTCGCGGCGGCGGCGGCAACTTCGGCGTTGTAACCGAGTTCGAGTTTCAGCTGCACCCGTTTGACCGTAACGTACTCTCCGGCAGTATCGTCTGGCCCATCGCACAGGCAAGAGATGTGCTTGAGTTCTATGGCGGCTGGTACCAGGGCCTGACAGACCAGCTCTATGTCGGCCCGGCGATGGCCACCATGCCCGATGGCACGGGCATCATGATCATGGAGGTCGTCTATAACGGCGACCCGGCGACAGGCGAGAAAGAACTTGAGCCTCTCAGGAAGATCGGCAAGCCAATGGCTGATGGCGTCCAGGTGCAAGACTACATGGTCATGCAAACGCAGGAAGACGCCGCATTTGCCCACGGCGTTCGCTCTTACATCAAGAACGGGATGGTCAAGGAGATCACGCAGGAGCTGGTCGACACGATGATCGATGCCTACATCAACGACCCTCGCCTGATGATGTTTACACATACGCTGGGTGGCGCAGTTAATCGTGTTGGTGAATTGGACACCGCATTCCCGCATCGCAACGCTTCGACCATGCTTGGTGTCGGCGGCGGCTGGGCAAGCCCGACTGATGACGAAGTCCGCTCATCGCTTTGTCACGCGAGTGGTACTACCGGCTCGAACCCTTCATGGGTGGCTACTACAGCAACATCGATTTCGACAGTGCGGCCGCTGCCAGCAATTTCGGGCCGGCGTATCCGCGGCTTGCCAAAATCAAAGGGGAGTTCGACCCTGGCAACCTGTTCCGGCTCAACAGCAATATCGCGCCGGCTTAGCGCCCGCCCACGAAGCCCAGCTGCCGCCATGCTTCATAGACTACAACCGCAGCCGAATTTGACAGATTGAGGCTGCGGCTGTTTTCTTGCATCGGCAGCCGCAGTCTGTCGTTCCGGCGGGAACCGACTCGAGTACATCCTGCGGCAGGCCCCGCGTTTCCGGTCCGAAAAGAAACGCATCCCCCTGTCTGAATTCAGGCGCGTCATGACGCGTGCCTGCACGTGTGCTCAAAGTAAAAACGCGGGGTTTTCCGAGCATCGCCAGGCACGCCTCGAGCGATGCGTGTGTCGTGACGGTTGCGAACTCGCGATAGTCGAGCCCGGCCCGCTTTAGCCTCGGCTCGTCGAGCTCAAATCCCAGTGGCTCGATGAGATGCAGTTGCACGCCGGTGTTCGCACACAGGCGAATGATGTTGCCGGTATTGGGCGGAATTTCAGGCTCGTAAAGTATAAGGCTAAACATATAAAACCCTGTAGAATGCCGCTGCCATGTCAAGCGGTCTATTACACACTGAATTGTGCGGCGTATCGATGGCCTCGCCTATCGTGCTGTTGTCGGGTTGCGTTGGCTTCGGTGAGGAATATACGCGTGTCGTGGGCTTTTCCAACAAAGATGTCGGCGCCGTCGTCCTCAAAGGCACGACAGGCGACATGCGCCTGGGAAATCCGCCGCACCGCGTCTACGAAACCGCCGAAGGCATGCTGAACGCGATTGGCCTGCAGAACCCGGGCGTCGACAAGGTTGTTGACGACATTCTTCCCGGGCTCGATTTTTCAGAGACGCGCTTCTTCGCGAACGTATCGGGCTCGACGATCGAAGAATATGAGCGCGTCACCAGGCGCTTCGACGATTCGGACATCGACGCGATCGAAATCAACATTTCCTGCCCCAACGTCAAGGAAGGCGGGGTTCAGTTTGGCAACGACCCGGAGATGTCCGCACGCGTCGTCGCTGCCTGTCGGGCACATACGTCAAAACCCATCATCACAAAGCTGTCGCCGAACCAGACGGATATCGAACAGAACGCACGTTTATGCATCGAGGCGGGCACCGACGGCTTTGCCGTGATCAATACGGTTATGGGCATGGCAATCGACAGCGAAACGCGCCGACCGATTATCGGTAACGTGCGTGGCGGGCTTTCCGGGCCTGCGATCAAACCCATCGCATTGCTCAAAGTGCACCAGGTTTTCGAGGTCGCGAAACAGCACGGTGTCCCCATTATCGGGCAGGGCGGTATCACGACGCCCAAAGACGCGATCGAATTCATCGTCGCCGGCGCGACCGCCATCGGCATCGGTACCGCCTTGTTTTACGATCCCCTCGTCTGCAAGAAAATTAACGCAGGCATCGTCGATTACCTGGAACGCCACGAAATGGCATCCGTTTCCGAGCTGGTCGGTACGCTGCAGACCTGAGTCGTGCTACTCCCGGCCTTCGGCTCAGTCGAGCTGCAGCGCCTTCATCTTCCTTGCCAGCGTGTTCCTTCCCCATCCAAGCAACTTCGCCGCTTCCTGCCGGCGACCGTTGGTCTGCGACATCGCAATCTCGATCAGCGTTTTTTCAAATTCCGGCAGCGCTGTATCCAGTAAGGGCGCGTCGCTGTCATGCAGCTGCCGTTCGGCCCATGCCGCGAGTACTCTCGTCCACTCTTTTGCCGCACGTTTCGGTGACTCGCTGCCACCCAGGTCGCTCGGTATATCCTCCGCAGTGATTACGTTTCCGGGCGCCGTTACCGTGAGACGGCGACTCGCATTGACCAGCTGGCGCACGTTGCCGGGCCACGCAAACGCTTTGAGCGCATGCATTGCTTCGTCGTCGACGGTTTTTGCTGCCGCGCCAAGCTCGTTTGCAGCTTCGGCCAGGTAGTGTTTGAGCAACAGCGGTATGTCGTCACGCCGCTGCCGTAACGGCGGGGTGTTTATGCGTATCACGTTCAGCCGGTGGAACAGGTCTTCCCGAAAGCGCGCCTCTTTTACGGCTCGCGCGAGGTCCTGGTTGGTTGCCGCTATAACCCGAACGTCCACCTTGATCGGCGTCTGTCCGCCGACACGGTAGAACTCGCTTTCAGCGAGAACGCGCAAGAGTCGTGTTTGCAGCGCCGGCGACATGTCACCTATTTCATCGAGGAACAGCGTGCCGCCATCGGCCTGTTCAAAGCGCCCGATGCGCCGCGAATCCGCGCCCGTGAAAGCCCCTTTTTCGTGCCCGAACAGTTCCGACTCGAGCAGCTCCGAAGCAATTGCAGACGTGTTCAGGGCGACGAAGGTCTTGTCCGCACGCGGACTGTGGTCGTGCAAGGCGCGTGCGACAAGTTCTTTGCCGGTGCCGGACTCGCCGGTGATCAGTACGGTCATGCTCGAGCCCGCCAGCCGACCGATCGAGCGAAAGACCTCCTGCATGGCCGGTGCCTGTCCGATCATCGACGCGATGCCACTGGTCGCCGACGGCGGCTCATCAGCGGCTTTGCCATTGGCGCGTGCGGCCTTGCGCACGAGTTCCACGGCCTCGTCGATGTCAAAGGGTTTTGGCAAGTACTCAAAGGCGCCGCCTTTGTAAGCGGCGACAGCATTTTCAAGATCCGAGTGTGCCGTGATCACGATGATCGGCAGGTCCGGAAAACTGCCGCGCAGCCGATCCAGGAGGGCGATGCCGCTCATGCCCGGCATGCGCACGTCGGTAATCAAGACATCCGGAGCGCCCTCGTCGATGGCTTCGAGCAGATGTTCAGCGCGCTCGAAACTCCGGGTTTCGATGTCAGCTTGCTTGAGGGCCTTTTCCAGAACCCACCGCACCGATTGATCGTCATCCACGATCCACGTGGTCAGGGGAGCGTCAGTCATTGGCGTTTACCCCCGATTGTTTGATTGGAATGCGAACGTAGAAAACGGTGTGCCCCGGCCGGCTGTCGAATTCGATCAGTCCGTCGTGGCGGCTGATCAGTTCCTGTGCGGCTGGCAATCCCAGGCCCGTGCCTTCGGGACGGCTCGTGACCAACGGGTAGAAGACCGAGTCCTGCAAGTCCCGCGGTATGCCAGGACCGTCGTCCTCGATCTCGATCGAAGCAATGACGCGGTGTCGAATGTCGCCAATCGTGTAATTGGTCGCGGCCCGGCTGCGCAATGTCAGCGTGCCCTGGCCATCCAGGGCGGCGCAGGCATTGCGCACCAGGTTTAGAAATGCCTGGACCATCTGGTCGCGGTCCAGGTCTATCGTTGGCAGTCCCGGATCGTATTCCCGTCGAATTTTCAGCGGTTTGTCGTACTCCGCCTCAACAATTCTGACCACGTACTCGAGCAGCTCATGGACGTTGACGGGTTGCTTGTTCGGCGGCCCGCCCGGCCCCAGCAGCGTATCGACCAGCGCGGCCAGGCGGTCGGTTTCGCTGATGACGACGTCGGTGTACTCATGAAGCTCATCGTCCGGAAGCTGCCGTTCGAGCAATTGCGCCGCGCCGCGAATACCGCCCAGGGGGTTTTTGATTTCGTGTGCAAGTTGCCGAATCATCTGTCGACCTGCGCCGTGTTGAATCAGCAGCGCATTTTCGCGACTGATCTGCGAGCGCCGCGTGACGTCCGTGATTTCGACAAGCACGCACGCATCGTCCGTTGCGATCGGTGATACGCGGCAATCGACAATACGTTCATGGGCGTGCACCTCGGTTGGCGCAAGCCGCATCTCGTTTGCGTAAAAATCGCCGGTTTCCATCACGCGACTCAGGATGTCGCGCATTTCCGGCTCGTCGTCTACGAGTCGTAACAACGACTTGCCGTAAGCGCGTTTCTGGCTAATGCCGAGAATGTTTTCGGCGGCCGGATTCAGGCCGACAATCAGGAGGTGCTCGTCGAGGAGGACGATGCCCGAACTCAGGGCGTCAACGATATTGCTGGCGTTACGGCGGAGCGTTCCGTCGTTGTCGGATCCACCACTGCCCGGCCGACCGGGCGCTGTACTGCCTAGCGAAACCTTACTGTATTCTGCTGCACGTAAAACCGGTTCGGGAGACTGCGAATCATCAGCGTGCCGGTTTCGTCCAGAACCTCCGCCTGGATGTTGTGGACTCCGCGGTAAACCTCCTGCAACTGGAAGCTCGTTCCCTCGACCGTGCGCGCCACTCCGTCGAAATACACCCGTACCTGGTGGTTCGGTTGCAGCGCCGGGCTCAGCGCCAGCGATACGTTCAGGGTGCCCTCTATATTCCACAGCGTTTCTTCCGGCGCCGGAGCGCTGATTTCGAGGCTTGTATAGCTAAACGGCTTGGCGACAGCGTTGCTTGCTTCATCGCCGGGCGATGAGCTTGTTGCCGCTGGCCTGGTTGACTGCGGACGGCTGCGCGTTGCCTGGCCGAGGTCCACACTCTCGGCACCGGGCTCAGGACGGTCGGAGTAGTGCACGACGCCATCTTCGTCGGTCCACTTGTAGGCATCCGCCAACGCCGCGCTGGCGACCAGCAGTCCGAAGAGAATGAAAAGTGCTCGGATGTCCATTGATTCAGCATAGCAGCGTCGGGGTTCTCCGGGCTAGTGGCCGGGCGACATAATGTCGCCCGGCGCACGATTTCGGCCCTTACAGGCTGTAATACATGTCGAATTCGACCGGGTGCGTCGTCATTCTGAGACGCGTAACGTTGTCCATCTTGAGGTCGATATAAGCATCAATGAGATCGTCACTGAAAACACCGCCGACTTTAAGGAAATCGCGGTCTGCGTCTAGCGCCCCAAGGGCCTCGTCCAGTGAGAACGCGACCAGCTTCAGCTGTTTTTCTTCCTCCGGCGGCAAATCGTAGAGGTCCTTGTCCATGGCATCACCCGGGTGGATCTTGTTCTGGATGCCGTCGAGCCCCGCCATCATCATTGCAGAGAAAGCGAGGTAAGGATTCGCCATCGAGTCCGGGAAGCGAACCTCGATGCGACGGCCCTTCGGGTTCGCGATATAGGGAATACGAATGGACGCAGAGCGATTACGTGCTGAGTAAGCAAGAATCGTCGGTGCTTCGAAACCTGGCACCAACCGTTTGTAGCTGTTGGTTGCCGGGTTGGCAAAAGCGTTGATGGCCTTTGCGTGTTTGATAATTCCGCCGATGTAGAAAAGCGCCGTTTCGGAAAGTCCGCCATAACCGTCGCCGGAGAACAGGTTCTTGCCCTTCTTGAACAATGACTGGTGCACGTGCATGCCGTTGCCGTTGTCGTTTACGAGCGGCTTGGGCATGAACGTCGCCGTCTTGCCGTACGCGTGGGCAACGTTGTGAACCGCATATTTCAGTATCTGAACTTCATCGGCTTTGCGCACGAGCGTGTTGAATTTCGCGCCAATTTCACACTGGCCCGCAGTTGCAACTTCGTGGTGGTGTACCTCGGTTTCGACGCCTAATTCTTCGATAGCGAGACACATGGCGCCACGTATGTCGTGCAATGAGTCAACAGGCGGCACCGGGAAGTAACCGCCTTTAACCGTCGGCCGGTGACCCGTATTGCCTTCTTCGGAGCTGCGGTCTGTATTCCAGGCGCCCTCGTCCGAGTCGACTTTGTAGAACGCACCCTGCATGGTGTCGTTCCACGAGACATGGTCAAACACGAAGAATTCATTCTCCGGGCCGAAATAGGCCGCGTCGGCAATGCCGGTCGATTTCAGGTATGCCTCGGCGCGATCGGCGAGCGAGCGTGGACAGCGATCGTAGCCTTGCATCGTTGACGGCTCGACGACCGTGCAACGCAGGTTCAGCGTCAGCTCGTCAGGGAAAGATATCGAGTACGGCGGACTCGGGGTCCGGCATCAGGATCATGTCCGATTCGTTAATACCCTTCCAACCGGAGATGGACGAACCATCGAACATCTTGCCGTCTTCAAACAGGTCGTCGTCGACCGTGTGTGCGGGCACTGTTACGTGTTGTTCCTTGCCGATCGTGTCCGTGAAACGAAAATCGACAAATTTGACCTCTGCCTCTTTGATGAGGGCGAGTATCTCTGCGGACGTCATGGATCTTTCCTCCGGGTTGTTGGTGCGCGAAAAAACGTGGCCGCCCAATGCGACCCATTAGACGCTGTTATTTGCATTAAGCGTGCCAAGAACGCGCCTGTTGTAATTCCTTGTTTTTTATCCGTTTTTTGCAGGTTGGGCCGGCAAATTTGCACCATTTTAGTGCGCGCCGCATGATTATCGCACCATTCTAGTGCAAACCGGGCGCCCTTGCACCTGGATGGAGCGCGGCGCATCGGGGCTATTTCGGCGCCGCCGGCAATGGGCCTCCTACGCGGCGCCCGCAGCCGTTATACTTCGCGCCTTTGAGCGGCCGTGACGCCTGAAATGAGCGCCAACACATCAACGACGAACCTCAGCTTCCAGGACCTGATCCTTGCGCTGCAGCAGTACTGGGCGGAACGCGGTTGTGTCATCCTGCAGCCCTACGACATGGAAATGGGTGCCGGCACGTTTCACCCGGCGACGTTTCTGCGTGCGGTCGGCCCCGAGCCCTGGTCGGCAGCCTACGTCCAGCCAAGCCGTCGACCGACGGATGGCCGCTACGGCGATAATCCTTTCCGCCTGCAGCATTACTATCAGTACCAGGTCGTCATCAAGCCTTCGCCCCTCGACATTCAGGACCTGTATCTTGGCTCACTGCGCGCCATCGGTATCGACCCCCTCGTACACGATATTCGATTCGTCGAAGACAACTGGGAGTCACCAACGCTTGGTGCCTGGGGTCTCGGTTGGGAGGTTTGGCTGAACGGCATGGAGATTTCCCAGTTCACCTACTTCCAGCAGGTTGGCGGCCTCGAGTGTCGTCCGGTTACGGGCGAGATTACCTATGGTCTCGAGCGCCTCGCCATGTACCTGCAAAACGTGGAAAGCATTTTCGATCTCGTGTGGACCGACGGACCCCTGGGTCGCATTACTTATGGTGATGTTTATCACCAGAATGAAGTCGAACAATCCCGCTACAATTTTGAAGAGGCCGACGTTGAGACACTGTTCGATGCGTTCGAGCACGCAGAGCGCGAAAGCCAGCGACTGATAGAGCTGGGCCTCGCTTTACCCGCCTATGAACAAATGCTCACTGCATCGCACACGTTCAACCTGCTCGATGCCAGGCAGGCCATTTCCGTGACCGAGCGACAGCGTTTTATCCTGCGCGTCAGGACGATGTCGCGCGCGATTTGTGACGCTTACTACGCCAGCCGCGAAGCACTTGGTTTTCCGATGACGACGTCGGCCGCTACAGGGGCATCGGTAAAATGAGCAAGGCCGATGATTTTCTCGTCGAGATCGGCACCGAAGAGCTGCCGCCCAAAGCGCTGCGCTCATTGATGGAGGCGTTCGGCGCCGGCCTGGCTGCCGCCATCGACGAGGCGCCCCTCGAGCATGGCGCCGTGCAGGTCTATGCGAGCCCCCGCCGCCTCGCCGTGCGCATTGACGACCTCGCCCGCCAACAGGAAGACCGCAAGGTTGAACACAAGGGCCCGCCAATCAAAATAGCGTTCGACAAAGATGGCAAACCGACAGCGGCCGCCGAAGCGTTCGCAAAAAAATGCGGCGTGAGCGTCTCGGACCTTGGAACAAACAAGACAAAAAAGGGCGAATGGCTGGCCTTTGACGCTGTGCAGAAAGGCAGTGCGGCTGCCGACCTGATGCCGGTTTTGATCGAGAACACCCTGGCCTCGCTGCCCATTCCGCGCCGCATGCGCTGGGGCGCGGGCGACGCCGAGTTCGTGCGCCCGGTTCACTGGATCGTGATGCTGCATGGCGAGGACGTCATTGAAACGCGCGTCATGGAAACGGCGTCCGGCAACGTAACGCGCGGTCATCGCTTTCATTCATCGGGGCCGATTGTCATTTCGGCGCCGAAGGCCTATCTCAGTACGCTCGAAAAAAAGGGTCGCGTCATCGCCGACTTCGAGCGCCGGCGCGAGATGATCCGGGACGGCGTCAACGCCGCCGCCGCCGATGCCGG
This sequence comes from uncultured Gammaproteobacteria bacterium, assembly GCA_963841165.1. Lineage (GTDB taxonomy): Bacteria > Pseudomonadota > Gammaproteobacteria > Steroidobacterales > Woeseiaceae > UBA1847. The sequence continues at coordinate 86,235 of CAWJCA010000053.1, forward strand.
CGGACATGTTGTCGACGGCGAGTCTCTTTACGACGAGGTTGCTGCGCTTGTTGAATGGCCGGTTCCGATACTGGGGCGCTTCGATGAACAGTATCTCGCGCTCCCTCGCGAAGTGGTCATCTCGACACTGACAAGCCATCAGCGTTACTTCCCGGTTGCCGATGACAAAGGCGCGCTTTTACCGCGCTTCATCACCGTTGCCAATCTCGAAAGCAAGGACCCCGACCAGGTGCGCGATGGCAACGAACGGGTTATTCGGCCGCGCCTGGCCGACGCCGCGTTTTTCTGGGACAGCGACCGTCGCCAGACCTTGAGCAGCCGAAATGCCGGCTTGCGCGACGTCATTTACCAGCGCGGGCTCGGCAGCCTTCATGACAAGAGCCGACGCATTGGCGCATTGGCCGGCTGGCTCGCTGCAACGCTCGGGCACGACAAAGGCCATGCCGAGCGCGCGGCCGAGCTTGCTAAATGCGACCTGTTAAGCGGCATGGTCGGAGAGTTTCCGGAGTTGCAGGGCACGATGGGCCGCTACTATGCGCTCGCCGACGGTGAACCGGAGGTCGTTGCCGAGGCAATCGGCGAACACTATCGCCCGCGCTTTGCCGGCGATGACTTGCCTGCCACGACGGTCGGCCAGGTACTCGCCGTCGCCGACAAGCTCGATACGCTGGCCGGCGTTTTTTCGATCGGCAAAACGCCGAGCGGCAATCGAGACCCTTTCGGGCTGCGTCGCGCAGCACTCGGCGTCGTCAGGATCCTGATCGAATGCGGCCTGGATGTCGACCTCAAAGCGCTCATTGCTAAGGCTGTCGAGCAGCAGCCCAAAGGCAAGATAGAGAATGACGTGCTTGCGGCGGACCTGTACGCCTTTATCAGCGATCGCTTGCGTCGCTACTTCCTCGATCGCGACACCGGGCTCGCCGTGGAAACCTTCGACGCCGTCATGGCGCGAGAACCGGAGTCGCTGCTCGACTTCGATCGCCGCCTCGCTGCCGTGCAGACCTTTGCCCGCCTCGAACAGGCCGAAAGCCTGTCGGCGGCGAACAAACGTATCGCGAACATCCTGAGAAAAGCCGGCAACCCGGCCGGCCTGAAGATCAAGAAGAAGTTGCTGCAACACGAGGCGGAGCAAGCCCTGTTCAACGCCCTCGAGAATGCCCGGGAAAAAGTCGCGCCCATGATAAAGGTCCGCAGTTACGCCGAAGCCCTGAACACGCTGGCGGACCTGAAAGACCCTGTTGATCACTTCTTCGACGAGGTCATGGTCATGGCTGACGACGAGGCCGTCAAAAATAACCGTTTGGCGCTTTTAGGCGACATTCGAGCGCTTTTTCTCGACGTTGCCGACATTTCTCGGCTGTCGCTGGGTTGACGATGGGGCAGCGCCTGGGCAGGAGGGGCCTTGTCATTCTCGACCGGGACGGCGTGATCAACCGCGATTCCAGCGATTTCGTGAAATCCGCTGCCGAGTGGATCCCGCTCGAGGGCAGCGTCGGGGCGATAGCCGCACTCAGTCGCGCCGGCTATACCGTGGCCGTCGCCAGCAATCAGTCCGGTCTTGCGCGGGGGCATTTCGATCGCAACGCGCTTCGCGCGATGCACCGCAAACTGCGCAAGCTCGTTTTGGCCGAAGGTGGCCACATCGACCGCATCGTCGTTTGCCCGCACGGCCCTGATGACGGCTGCGACTGCCGCAAACCTGCACCCGGCCTCCTGCAGCGCCTCGCCCGCCACTATCGCGGCGATCTTGCCGGCGTACCCGTTATCGGAGATTCGCTGCGTGATCTTCAGGCAGCAGCTCGCGCGGGCGCGCGCCCTGTTCTCGTGCGCACCGGAAACGGCCGGGCAACGGAGCGGGCGCTCGACGGCGAGTTAGCCGCAACGGAAGTATTCGATGATCTCGCTGCGGCCGCCGCGGCATTGTTGCAGGAGTGACGGCATGATTCGCTGGCTACGTTCTCTGCTGGGCCTGCTTTTCGGTGTGATTGGATCATCGAGCATTGCCATCGTTTTGCTGCTGTTGTTCTGGGCGCCGGCCAGCTGGCGACGCTTCGTACTGGTTCACGGCTGCCGTCTCCTGGTTTGGGCGGGGGATTTTCTGTGTGGCATGAAGGTTGTTGTCGAGGGCGCCGAAAACATTCCGGCGTCACCCAGCGTCATCATGATCAAGCACACGACGATCCTTGAGACCTATGGCCACGTGCCGATATTTCCGCCGACGGCATGGGTCGTGAAGCGCGAACTGTTGTGGGTACCCATCGTCGGCTGGGCCATCGGCCTTGTTCTCAACCCGATCGCTATCAATCGTGGCAAGGGGCGGTCCGCGGTTAAACAGGTCATCGAAAAAGGCAAACAGCGGCTCGCCGCAGGCATTTGGGTCACTATTTTTCCGGAGGGTACGCGCGTGCCCAGGGGTGAGACGCGCACCTACGGCATCAGCGGCGCCGCCCTGGCGCAAGAAGCCGGCGTGCAAATCGTTCCGGTTGCACACAATGCAGATGACGTCTGGCGACGCCGGGAGTTTTCGCTACACCCGGGAACGGTCCGTTTTTGCATTGGCCCGCCTGTCGACGCATCGGCGCAGTCGCCCAAGGAAACAAACCTGATCGTGCAGGCATGGATCGAAAGCAAGATGCACGAAATCAGCGCCGCGTACCAGAGACACGAAGACCGCAAGCGGCGCCGATAATTAGTTGCTCGCGGCTTTCCTCTAGCCGCGTTCCGCGCCCGGCGCTTCAGCGAGCATCTTTAATTCCTCGGCGCCGGCTTCATCGATCGCAAAAATCTTTGTTGATGCGGCACCCGCGTATCGTATCGAAACGTGTTCGCAGCACGTTTGCTGTCAAAACGTATGTCCGGCGTCACTTCGTTGCTCGTTGAACTTGGGAGGGCATCGCTGAAATTCAACCAGGTAAACGTCTTTGCGGGTTCTCAAAATAGCGTAGCGCTCCGTAAGTTCGGACGTGCCGAACTGGTCTCGCGTTCTGATATGGTCCATCTCCTCGAGCCCGGACACCGCAACAAAATCTTCTATTGCCTCATCCACTCTCGGGCCCGGCTGTGAGGCGCAGCCCGCCAGCGACGCAAATATCAGGGCCAGCATTAATCGTTTCATGTCTTTCCCTCCTGGTTGCTTGGACCCGCAACAGGGCGCTTTCGTTCTTCTGCGTACAGCCGTTCGACAAATTCGGCGACGCGGGCGTAACCGGACTGCCAGACCTCGATGTCCTTCTGCATGCCAGCCGGCGCCCTGTCGCGCTCCAGCCGAACCGCATCGGCCTTACCGCCGCCGTACCCGTCTGGCTGTAACCACAAACCGGTCATGGCGGCGAATGTGATGTCAGTGTAGTTGAGCGCGTCACCGCCGAGTAAGGACTTGCGCCCGTCTTGCAGCCAGCCATTGGTTTCGTCGAGCAGTTCCTCGATTCGTGCAACGGCTCGCGCATAGTTTTCGTCCGTAATTCGAAATGATTTCCGGATCAGAAACCGAAGCACCGGGAACAACAGCTTCAACGCCGGTCGCTGCCAAAATGGTGTTGCCGGATTATTGGCGCCCCATACATGCAGTGTGAGTTCGCGATCGTTCAACAGGTGGTAGTACACCCAGACCTGGAGGTTGACGCCGTAGCGATCGAGTCGCGTCTCGAGTTCGACACGCTCTTTGCTGGGCTCGAGAAAAGCGGCCGCCTCCGGATTTTCAATCGCATAGCGGCCCCAGAGATAGCGCAGGATTTCGGCCGAGTTGCCGATGCTTGACTGGACGCTGCCGGTGCGCACCTTGAGCTGCGGCACGGTTCGTCCGCTAAAGAACGCGCCCAAAGTTCCCCCTGAGGTTTGCTCGACGTATTCAAGGCCGAGGCGATCCATGCTCCAGCGCACTTTCTCGACAAAGTGGCTCGCGGAAATCGTCGCAAGAACCAGGTCCGGCGTTTCTTCCGGCGCAACAAATCCGCTGAGTACGATGATCCAGCGCCACAGCAAAAGTAACAAGACAACGAGTATGGCCGCAGGAACAGACATTCCGAACCAGGCAACGATGATCGGCGCAAGGGCCAGGATTACCGCGTGAACGAACAGGCGGTTTCCGATCATATGTCGAGGTTTTCTACCGTCAACGCGTTCTTCTCTATGAACTCGCGGCGCGGTTCTACCTGGTCGCCCATTAGTGTCGTAAATATCTCGTCGGCCTTGACGGCGTCTTCAATCTTTACCTGCAGCAAGCGGCGCGTCTCCGGGTTAACCGTTGTGTCCCAGAGCTGGTCGGGGTTCATCTCGCCGAGGCCTTTATAGCGCTGGATGGACTGACCGCGTCGCGCCTCACTCATCAGCCACTCCACGGCTTCGGCAAACGATTCAACCGGCGCCTCACGATCACCGCGTCGGACGGTCGCGCCTTCGGACAACAGGTCGCTCAGTTTTTCTGACAACGCCATGATGTGACGATATTCATTGGTGCCGAAGAACTCGCGCGGCAGGTAACGCGTGGCGCCCAGGCCATGTTGCACCTTGGTAATACCGATGCGAACGCCCTCGCCGTCTTCATCGCCACGATCAAGCGTGGCCGAGTAGCTGCCGCCATTACCGTTTTCTGCGCGGTCGCCGCTGTGCTTCGGCAACGCAACGCTCAGCTTGTCCGCCCAGGATGCAAGCGCATCGAGATCGTCCGCCAACTCGCTCGTAACGGCCGGAAGCCGGCTCATCGTGCGCAACACAACCTCATCGTAACGTTTGGACAGGCGCGCGATGATGTTCTCTACGGCAATGTATTCCTGCGCGAGGGACTTTCGAGACCGACTCCGGACAGCGGCGGCGCTTCGCTGTTGACATGCAGCGCGGCGTTATCCATTGCGGCATTGAGCAGGTGCGCGTTCAGTTCCGCATCGTCCTTAACGTAGACCTCCTGTTTGCCGCGCTTGATTTTGTACAGCGGCGGTTGCGCGATGTAGATATGACCACGCTCGATGAGCTCGTGCATCTGTCGATAGAAAAACGTCAGCAACAGGGTGCGGATGTGCGAGCCGTCGACGTCTGCGTCGGTCATGATAATGACGCGGTGGTAGCGCAACTTGTCGGGGTCAAAGTCGTCGCGACCGATGCCGCAGCCGAGCGCCGTTATCAGCGTCCCTACTTCCGCGGAAGAAAGCATTTTGTCAAAGCGTGCTTTTTCGACGTTGAGTATTTTTCCTTTTAGCGGAAGAATCGCCTGGGTGCGCCTGTCGCGACCCTGTTTCGCAGAGCCACCGGCCGAGTCGCCCTCCACCAGGAACAGCTCTGAAAGCGCGGGGTCTTTCTCCTGGCAGTCAGCAAGCTTGCCCGGCAGGCCGGCTATATCGAGCGCGCCCTTGCGACGCGTCATCTCGCGCGCTTTTCGAGCCGCCTCCCTGGCCCGGGAGGCGTCAACAATCTTCGATACGATGGCTTTGGCATCCTGCGGATGTTCGAGCAGGAATTCTTCGAGCCGGCCGGCCATGGCCTGTTCAACGACACCTTTAATTTCAGATGAAACTAATTTTTCCTTGGTCTGTGACGAGAACTTCGGGTCCGGCACCTTCACCGACAGGACCGCGGTCAGGCCCTCGCGGGCGTCGTCACCGCTCGGCGTGTATTTGTCCTTCCGGGTGCTGGGCAGTTTCTCGATATAGCTGTTCAGCGTTCGCGTAAGCGCGCTCCGAAAGCCCGCCAGGTGGGTGCCACCATCGCGCTGCGGGATGTTGTTCGTATAACAGAACATGTTTTCCTGGTAGCCGTCATTCCACTGCAGCGCCGCCTCGACTGCGACGCCGTCTTTCATGGCTGTGAAATGAAATACCGTGGCATGCACCGGCGTCTTGTTGCGATTAAGGTGTTCGACGAATGCGTGGATGCCGCCCTGGTACTCAAAGACCTCTTCCTTGTCGTCCCGCTCGTCAACCAGGCGAATTCGCACGCCCGAGTTCAGGAAGGAAAGCTCCCGCAGCCGTCGCGCAAGAATGTCGTAATGAAACTCGATGTTGGTGAACGTGCCCGAGCTCGGCTTGAAACGAAGTGTCGTGCCGGTTCGGTCGGAGTCTCCGATAACGGCCAACGGCGCTGAAGGCTCGCCGTGCACGTACTCCTGCTGGTAGGTCTTGCCTTCGCGATGAATGGTCAGAATCAACTGCTCGGAGAGCGCGTTCACGACCGAAACACCAACGCCGTGCAGGCCGCCGCTCACCTTGTAGGAGTTATCGTCGAACTTGCCGCCCGCATGCAGCACGGTCATGATGACCTCGGCCGCGGATCGCCCCTCCTCGGGGTGCAGATCCACGGGAATGCCGCGGCCGTCGTCAGTCACGGTCACCGACTCATCGGCATGGATACTGACCGTAATCGTGTCACAGTGACCCGCGAGCGCCTCGTCGATCGAGTTATCGACGACCTCGAAGACCATATGATGAAGGCCCGTGCCGTCGTCGGTGTCACCAATATACATGCCCGGCCGTTTCCGGACGGCCTCAAGGCCCTTTAAGACCTTGATATTACTGGAAGTATATTCTGATTCGTCGGTCATTCCATATCCTCTGGGCGTAACCGGCGTATTGTACCAAAACCAGGCCCTGAAAGGAGCCTCAAAGCGTTCTTTTTTAAGGTATTTTAGGGCTTGCCCGGCGTGTTTTTCAGGGGCTGTTTTCTGGCGCCTGGATAACCGTCAGCACACCGTGTTCCACGTGGAACAGCCCCGCCCCAACGGGCGTGCCGGGCAGCCCCGGCTCGAGGCTCGTAGCGACCACCTGGCAACCCAGTCGCGCCACGGCAGCCATCAGCCGTTCCAGCGACTCGGCGTCGAGCTCTGCCGCCGGATCGTCCAGCAGCAGCAACAGCGGTCGCTCCAGGGCTGTTTGGGCCGTTTCGGTCGCCGCCAGGATCATGGCGCTGGCCAGCAGCTTCTGTTGACCGCGCGAAACCAGTTTTCTGGCCTGTTTTTCGTCGTAGCTGATCTTGAGGTCAGCGCGGTGGGGGCCGTGCTGCGTTGCCCCCATCTGCAGGTCCCGCTCCAGCCCCTCTTCCAGCACGTCGGCCAGCTCCCGGTCCTTGCTCCAGCCCTGCTGGTACTCAAACCCCAGCTCGGTGCCCAGCAAGTCAAGACCGAACTCCGCCAGGCTTTCCAGCGCGGCATCGAGCGAGCGCCGCCGGGATTCGTCGAGCTCGCCGCTCAGCGTCACAAACTCGGCGTTCCAGCTATGGATCGTCGCCGGGCCCGATTTTGCCCTGAGGGCCGCGTTTCTTTGCTTCAGCGCTCGCCTGAAGCGTCGCCACGCCAGGAGGTGGTCCTGTTCCACGTGGAACGCCACCCAGTCGAGAAAGCGCCGCCGCTGCTCGGGTCCGCCAGCGACCAGGTTGTGAACCTCGGGATCGATTACCTGAAGGGGCAGCGCCTCGGCCAGCGCCGCGGCCCCGCCCTCGCTGTCACCGTCTACCCTGACTTCCAGCCCGGCGCGGCTGTTGCGAACACCCAGGCTGCGCGTCCTGGCCAGGCCGTCGACCTGGCCGAACAGGACGAATTCATCCCTGCCGTGCTGGACCAGGTTCGTCGTGCTGGCGCCCCGGAAGGACTTTCCGCGCCCCAGGTACGCCAGCGCTTCCAGGAGGCTGGTCTTCCCGGAGGCGTTGGCACCGTAAATCAGGTTGAAATCCGGGGACAGGGTCAGCTCGGCGCTTTCGAGACATCGAAAGTTACTGACCCGAAACAGGCGAATCATCGTCCTCTCTGCAGCCCGCCGGGGCGGCTATAGCCGCATAGGCATAACCACGAAAGTCGAGTCCTCATTCCCGGGCTGGCGAATCAGGCAGCTCGAATTACTGTCCTGCACTGACAGTGTGACCACATCGCCCTCCACGGCTCCGAGCGCGTCGAGCAGGTAATTGACGTTGAAGCCGATCTCGATATCTTCGCCGCTGTATTCGACCTCGAGCTCCTCTTCGGCCTCTTCCTGCTCCGGATTGTGTGCCTGCAAGACCACGCCGCTGTCCCTGATAACGAGGCGAATCCCGCGATATTTCTCATTCGACAGGATCGCCGTCCGTTGCAATGCCCCTTTGAATGCCTCCCGATCCGCCTTGAGTTCATTAGACGATTCTTTCGGAATGACGCGCTCATACTCGGGAAAGCGCCCGTCAATGAGCTTCGATGTGAATCGAATCCCGTCCAGCTGAATACGGATGTGGTTTGCCCCAAGCTCTATGTTCAGGTCGCCATCACCGCCCATTAGCCGCTGCAGCTCCAAAACACCTTTCCTCGGCAAAATAACCTGCTGCTCATCGAGCTTCCCATCGAGCTCGGCCTGGCACAGCGCCAACCTATGACCATCGGTCGCCACGGCCCGTAAATATTTGCCGCCGGTTTCGAGCAACATTCCATTCAGGTAGTAACGCACATCCTGCTGCGCCATTGAAAAATGCGTCTTTTCGATAAGCCGGGCTAATGCATCCTGCGGTACCTGTATTGTCTGACCTGCCTTGATGTCCTCAACAACCGGGAACTCTGCCGCCGGCAGCGTTGCCAGGTTGAACTTGCTCCTTCCTGCGCGAACGGCCAGTTTTTCGCCGCTCAGGCTGACCTGAATCTGTGACCCTTCAGGCACCGCCCGGCATATATCGAGAAGCTTGCGCCCCGAGACCGTAATCTCCCCACCACTTTCCGTGTCAACCTCGGCATCAGCAACGAGCTCTACCTCGAGGTCGGTCGCTGTCACGGACAGCTGGCCTTCGCGTGCGATCAACAAAACGTTCGACAGAATAGGCATCGTCTGCCGCCTTTCCACGACACCGATAACGGCCTGCAGTGGTTTCAACAGCGCTTCCCGAGCTGCGGTAAACTTCATAGCTTCCACCTGTTAATAAATATTGGAAATTTATAGATTATTATTATTATTAAGCGGCCAAAGGCCTGTGCATAACTTATTTAGTTCTTTATTTTTCAATAACTTACGTACAAAAAAGCGACCTAACAATATCTGTGCGCCCGGTCGGCGAACTGTGGACAGCTTGTGGATAACAAGTCGCCAAAATGTTATCCACGCTTTATCCACACTATCCTGTCAGAGTTCTTAACAAATTCAAATAATCGTCATCGATACGCTTGTCGGACTCTCTCAGCGCGGCGATACGCCGACAGCCGTGCAGCACGGTCGTATGATCCCGACCGCCGAACGCGTCGCCGATTTCGGGCAGGCTGTGGTTCGTCAGCTCTTTCGCCAGGGCCATGCCGAACTGCCTGGGTCGCGCGATCGAGCGGCTGCGTTTTTTCGATAACAAGTCACCGACGCGAATCTTAAAGTACTCGGCGACGGTTTTCTGGATGTTTTCTATAGAAACAAGGCGGTCCTGCACAGCAAGCAGGTCTCGCAGCGCCTCTTTCGCGAAATCGAGGTTAATTGCTCTCCCGGTAAATCGATAATTGGCAATGACGCGGCGAAGCGCGCCCTCGAGCTCCCGGACGTTAGAGCGAATTCGCTTGGCGATAAAAAAGGCCACTTCTTCCGGAAGCGCGACACCCTCCGCTGCGGCTTTGCTCATCAGGATTGCTACGGAGGTTTCGAGCTCGGGCGGCTCAATCGCAACCGTGAGCCCCCAGCCGAAACGCGACTTCAGGCGTTCTTCGAGGCCGTTGACTTCTTTCGGATAGCGATCGCAGGTCAGGATGATCTGTCGTTGCCCTTCAAGCAGCGCGTTGAAGGTATGAAAGAACTCTTCCTGTGAACGCTCCTTGCCCGCAAAAAACTGAATATCATCAATAAGCAATGCGTCGAGCGATCGATACGAGCGCTTGAATTCAGAAATCGTATTGTGTTGCAGCCCCTTGACCATGTCGCCGACGAATCGCTCCGAGTGCACGTAGCTGACTCGGGCGGCCGGGTTATTTTTCACCATTATATTGCCGATGGCATGCATGAGGTGTGTCTTGCCAAGACCAACGCCGCCATAGATAAACAGCGGGTTGTAGGACTTACCGGGGTTCTCGCCAACCTGGCTTGCCGCTGCACGCGCAAGCTGGTTGCTCTTGCCTTCGACAAAACCGTCGAACGTGAAGGCCGGGTTAAGCCGAGAAACGACCGGGGCCGGCCGGCTTGCGCTGACCGGGGTGGGGGCGGGACGCTGAGTCGCCGCCGCGGCGGGCGCGGCAGAGCGCGACCCAACCTCAAGCAGAACCTCTATATTCTCGCCGCCGTCACCCACGAGCTCGAGGATGCGATCCATGTAGTGCTGGCGCAGCCAATCGACGACAAAGCGATTCGGCGCGAGTAGCCGCAGCGAGGCATCATCGTCAACGGCCTGCAGGGGCCGGATCCAGGTGTTGAATTGTTGCTCGGGAAGCTCTACCTGCAGGACGCGGAGGCACTGGTTCCAAAGCGTCGACTCGACAGACAAAACACTCCCCGGGGGCCGCAAATGGCCGTGTGGTAACAATGAAAAAAGCGAACGATCGAGCAGTCTATACCCTAAGAACGAGCGCCGCCAGATGCAGTTATCCACAGGTTGCCAAGGGTCAAAACGCCAATGTTTACATTACTCTGTTGACACTGTCTGGCCATCTGCGTACCCTTGCCGCCCTCCCAAAAGTACGGCCCCGATCAGGCCGACTGATGACCCAGGTAAACAGCCATGAAACGCACATTTCAGCCCAGCAAAATCAAGCGCGCTCGCACCCATGGGTTTCGTGCGCGGATGGCCACCAAGGCCGGGCGCCTCGTGTTGAAGCGCCGTCGCGCAAAAGGTCGCGCGCGGTTGACGCCGTAACGCCCCCGGCGCCGGATACGGCGAAGAGCAAAAATTCAGGATTGACGAGCAGTCGAAGCAACCGGTTTGCAAGAAACAACCGGCTTCTTGATGCGGCTGCTTTCGGCCGTGTATTTCAAAAAGCCACGCGAAGCCGGGACAATTTATTTACAGTGCTGTGCAGGCGCAATGAAAAGGGCGCCGCTAGACTTGGTCTGGCGATTTCAAAGAAGCATTGTCGCCAGGCCACAAAACGAAATCGCGTTAAGCGAATTATCAGGGAGTCGTTTCGCCAGCAGCAGGCGTTACTGGTGGGTCTGGATATCGTTGTGATTAATCAGCCGGCGGCAGCCAGTGCCAGCAATCGGCAGATGTTCACAAGCCTTGAAAACCATTGGCGCCGGTGCCGCAAAGCGAAACGGATACCGCAGGAAAGCTAATCGATGGACAACCAACGACTGCTGATTTGGGCTTTTTTCGGACTCATGGCCTGGATAACGTACCAGACCTGGGTACAGGACTACGGTCCGAAGCCGACGCCGATGGTTGCGGAACAGACAGTCCAGCCTGGCGCACAGCCCGGCGAAGAGCCGGGCATTGACGCGAGCCTTCCGGAAATCAGCGACCCGGGCGCGTCATCGACAGCCCCGCTGGCGCCCGAGGAACCCGCCCAGTCGGTTACTGAACAACGGGCGCCGGCCATTCGCGTCACGACGGACGTGTTGGACATCGAAATCAGCACGCGGGGTGGCACGCTGCAAAAAGCGGTACTCCTTCGATACCCGGTGGCCAAAGACCAGCCCGATACCCTTGTTGAACTATTGAGTACGCGCCCCGGTGAGACCGGGCTCATCGAGTCCGGCGTTCGTGCAACCGGCGGCGCCGCCGAAGCGACACATCTCGCGATGTTCTCGAGTTCCCAGGCATCGTATGAACTCGGTGGCAGGGACGAGATCGTGGTGCCGCTGACCTGGTCTGACGGCAGCGGCGTCGTTATCGAGAAGCGCTACCGCTTCAGGAAAGGCAGCTACGCCATCGGTCTTGAGCAGCAGGTAAAGAACGGCACCGAAACGCTCTGGAGTGGCGCCGAGTATGTCCGTCTCAAGCGTCATTTCAAGGAGCAGGAACGGTCGATGTTCGACGTGGATTCTTACTCCTTCGCTGGGCCAATAATCTACAACGGTGAAAAATCCGACAAGTTGAAGCACGACGACCTTGTTGAGGACGGCAAGATCGAGTTCTATGCAAAACAGGGCTGGTTCGGATCGATTCAGCATCACTTCCTCAGTGCGGTCGTGCCGCAGCCCGGTGTCGAGCACCGTTATGAGGTGGGCGTTGTTGGTGATGTTTCAGTCAGCAGCACCATCGGCAGAAGCGCTGAAGCGATAGCGCCGGGATCGAGCAAGACTTTTGAAACGACGCTTTTTGTCGGCCCGAAACTGCAGTCCCAGCTGGAAGATATCGACAAGACGCTCAAGCTCACGGTTGACTATGGCTGGCTGACGATCATTTCTCAGCCCTTGTTCTGGTTGCTCAGCAAGGTTCACACTTTTGTCGGCAACTGGGGCGTCTCGATTATTCTCGTTACGTTCCTTATCAAGCTTGCGTTCTACAAGCTAACCGAAGCGAGCGGCCGCTCGATGGCCAAGATGCGCAACCTGCAGCCGCGCATGAAAGCGCTGCAGGATCGCTATAAAGACGATCGCCAGGCGCTGAGCCAGGCCATGATGGAGCTGTACAAGCGGGAGAAGGTCAACCCGGCCGCGGGCTGTTTACCGATACTCATACAGATGCCGTTCTTCCTGGCGTTTTACTGGGTGCTGTTGGAAAGCGTTGAAATGCGACAGGCGCCCTTCATGCTCTGGATCACCGACCTTTCAACGCGCGACCCGTATTTCATCCTGCCGCTCATCATGGGCGCTGCGATGTTCATGCAACAGAAGTTGAATCCGGCGCCCGCCGACCCGGTTCAGGCCAAGGTGATGCAAATCATGCCGGTCATGTTCACGGCGTTTTTCGCCTTCTTCCCGTCGGGCCTCGTGCTTTACTGGGTGACCAACACGCTGCTGTCGATCGCGCAGCAGTGGAAAATCAATACTGTCGTCGAGGCCGAGGCGAAAGCGCAGAAGGGCAGCAAGAAGAAAAAGAAAGACGACTAGGCGAGGGTCGAACGGACCTTTGTCTCGCCGTGCAGCGTAAGGTGTACGGGACAACGATCGGCGATCTCAAGCATGCGTTTTCTTTCTGCGTCGGTCAGGTCGCCCTCGAGCGAAATCGTTCGTCGGAACTCGTCGATCTTGCCGGCGCCGCTCTCGCAATCTTCGCAATCCTTTGCATGAATCTTGTCATGCTCGACTCGGACCGTTGCTGACTCGAAACTCAGCTTCTTGTGATTGGCGTACATCCGCAGAGTCATCGATGTGCAGGTCGCAAGCGCGGCCGACAGCAGGTCGTAAGGCGTCGGGCCGAGGCCGGTGCCGCCGACGGAGCGCGGTTCGTCGGCGACGATCTCGTAATCAGCCATGCGCACCTCTGTCCTGAAGCCGTCCGCGCGCGTTCTTGCAACAACCGCGCCGTCAGAGCCCGACAGCGTTTCGGGGGCCGTTGAGCGAGGCAGGTATCTTGAGGCCCAGGTCGCCAGCACACGACCCGCATACTTCGAATCGGACTTCCCGGCTCAACAGGTGATCGGACGTGTCGAGACTGACAAAGCTCTTGGGGTGTTTTGCGGCCATGAAAAGAGCCGAGGCGTTGTCGATTTCGACCACGTCGTCGAGCGGCGCATGCATGATGAGCAGCGCCTTGCGCAGCGCGCCGATGGACGAGGGCAGATCCTGCTTTTCGAGGTCGTCGAGAAACTGCTGCTTCATCAGGAATGGCCTGCCGCCGAGATTGACGGTCGCTTCGCCGCGATCGCGTAAGGTGTTTTCGGAATCGACAAACATCCTGTGCTACATGCCCGGGCTCGGACGGCGAGCCGATCGTAACGACAGCCACGGCTGACTCAACCTGGGCCGCGGCCTGCAAAACAGCGGTGCCACCAAGCGAGTGTCCGACCAGGAGTGCCGGCGCTTCGTGTTCCCGATCGAGGTAGCTAACGGCGGAGAGCAAGTCGTCAACGTTGGACGAAAAGTTCGTGTCGGAAAACTCACCCTCACTCTGGCCGAGCCCTGTGAAGTCGAAGCGAAGTACAGCGATGCCGGCGTCGGTCAGCGCACGTGCGATATTGCTTGCGGCCTTGAGGTTCTTGGAGCACGTGAAACAGTGCGCGAATAACGCGTAGCCAGCGGGCGCTGCGGCGGGCAGATCGAGAACGCCGGACAGCGCCTGCCCACGTTGGTTTTCGAACACGACTTTTTGATTCTGCATAATTAGTTAACCTGTGTTTTCATTGGTGGATGGCGTCCAGCGCAGACACGATTGTAGCTTCGGCAACCCCGCCCGGAACCGGCGGCATAGGTGTCGTCAGAATCTCTGGCGATGGGGCAGAACGCATTGCGCGCGCCATGCTGGGCAGTCTACCGGAACCTCGCACGGCGACGTACCGTCCGTTTGCAAGCGCCCTCGGCCAGAAGGTGGACGCCGGTATAGCGCTGTATTTCCCGGGACCGGCGTCATTTACGGGTGAATCCGTTCTTGAGCTGCATGGACACGGTGGCCCGTTAGTCATGTCACTGCTCGTTGATGCGGCGATAGAGCTTGGCGCAAGGCAGGCGGCACCCGGCGAGTTTTCAGAGCGGGCGTTCCTTAATGACAAGCTCGATCTTGTGCAGGCCGAAGCGATTGCGGATCTCATCGGCAGCGGTACGGCACAAGCCGCGCGTGCCGCTGTACGCTCATTGTCCGGAGCGTTCTCGAAGGCCGTCAACGGGCTTTCCGAAAAGCTGACGCGTTTGCGGATGCACGTTGAAGCCGCGATCGATTTCCCGGAAGAGGAGATTGACTTTCTGTCAGACGAAAAGCTCTTGTTGAGACTCGAGGACTGCGCGACGACGTTCGATGCGCTGATCGATGAGACGCGGCAGGGCCGCGTGCTGCGCGACGGCTACCAGGTGGTCATCGTTGGCAAGCCCAACGCCGGCAAGTCCAGCCTGATGAACCTGCTTAGCGGGCAGGAAGCCGCGATCGTCACCGAAGTTGCCGGCACGACGAGGGATATCCTGCGCGAGCAGATCGACATTGACGGTCTGGCCGTTGAGCTGGTCGACACGGCCGGACTGCGCGATGATCCGGACCGCATAGAGGCCGAAGGAATCCGGCGCGCCCGCAAAGCCGTTGAAAACGCAGATGCCGTGCTCTGGATTCAGGACGCGTCAGACGCGGACCAGGGCGGCATTGACGAAGAGCTGCCCGAAGAAACCCCGGTGATCATTGTCCGCAACAAGATCGACCTGACGGACGAGCCGGCCGGCGCAGCGGCCGACAACACGATCAAGCTGTCGGCAAAAACCGGCGCGGGCGTCGATGTTCTGCGAGAGACGATTCGAAAGTTGGCCGGTTACGAAAACCAGGGGGAGGGTGCGTTCACGGCAAGACGCCGGCACCTGGACGCGCTGGCTCGCGCGAAAGCGCATTTCCTGGCAGGCCGCCAGGCGCTTCTGGAAGCGCGCGCGGGCGAGTTGCTGGCCGAAGAGCTGCGCCTCTGCCAACAGTCCCTCGGCGAAATAACAGGGGCCGTTACGAGCGATGAGCTGCTCGGCAAGATTTTCTCGGAATTTTGCATCGGCAAGTAATTGCCGTTAGCTCCCGCGACTCGGCGCGGTTTCGACCGGCTATCGGAAGCGCGGCTCGTCGATCGACATTTCGCTTATCGGGCCGTACTGACTGATGTCTTCACGGATCCGGGCGGCATCGCCGATCAAAATAAAGCTCAGGTCTTCGGGCGACGGATAAACTTCGTTAATTGCCGCCGCAATGGAGTCGCTCGTTGCGGCTGAGAGTGCGGCGGCGTAGTCGTTGATGTAGGCGACATCGAGCCCGTATTGTTCAAGCATCGCGAACTGCGCGGCAAGCTGCGGGGCGGTCTCGAGGCGTGGCGGGAATTGCCCCATGATGTAGTTGCGCGCGGATTCTAACGTGTCTTCGTTAATGCCGGAATCGCGCAGCCGAGCGAGGATCTTGAGTGCCATGTCGATCGCCTCGACGGTCGTGCCGGTTTCAGTGGAAGAGCTGATGACAATCGCTCCGGGCTGCGATGGCTGCCGCAGTATCGAGCGAGCGCCATAGGTCAGGCCGGACTTGACTCGCATCTCGGTGTTCAGCATCGATGTGAAGCGGCCGCCGAAAACCGTGTTGGCCAGGTCGAGATCCGCCCGCTTCGGGTAATTGGCGGCGACCCCGATATTGCCAATCCAGAAGTAGCTTTGTGTTGCGCCGGGCTTGTCGATCAGCAGAACACGACGGCCGGTTTGTTTGTCAGCTGCAGTCAGGGCCGGCAGCGGCATCGTTGCGGGCCGCCAGTCGCCAAACGCTTTCGTGAGCCGCGCTTTCATGGCAACCGTGTTGAAGTTTCCGACGACGGAGATTATCAGCCGGTCACCGCCGACCTGCTCTTCGTAATACTGCTGCAGTTTTTCGTGCGTGATGTTTGCGAGCGTCGACTCGCTGCCGCCGACCGGGTTGCCATAGGGGTGTTTGCCAAACAGGAAGCCGTTGCCGTAGGCGGGAAGCAGCTCGCCAGGATCGGCACCCTTGGCGGCTTTTATCAGGTTGATCGAGCGATCGCGCAGCTTGTTGAACTCATCCGGCGCCAGCGTTGGGCGCTGTAATAAATCTGCGACCAGCTCGATCATGAGCTCCGCATCCCGAGCCATGAAGTCCGCCGAAACATAGATTGCCTTCCAGGCCGGCTGATGCAGAGAGCTCGCCGCCAACGGCTGCGACGGCCTCGGCGAACGCGGCCGCATCGCGCTTGCCGGCGCCGTGCTGCATGAGCTCTGACAGCAGGCCGGCCATCCCGTCAAGCCCGTCGGGGTCCGAGACAGCCCCGCCGCGCACAATGGCCTCGAGACCAATCAGGGGAACGTCGTGTTTTTCACTGAGCAGGAGGACGGTGCCGTTCGCAAGCTCAACGCGCTCGTGGGCCGGCAGAGATACGCCCGCGGCGTGCGCGTCGAGGGCAAGCACGAATAGCGCGGACGCGATGCACAGAGCACGGGCAGCGATCATTTTTTTGCTCCGCGGCTATCCGTCGGCGCGCGAAGCACGCCGACCGTCATGTTGTTCGGCCGAAAGACGCTGGCGGCAACGGCCTGAATCTGCGCGGCGGTCACCGCGTTAACGTCCTGCGGCAGGGAAAACAGGTTCTCATAACTTCCGGTGAACACGTCGAAATTACCAAGCGCGGATGCCTTGCCGTTGATCGTGGCAATTTGACGCCAGAAGTCGGCCAGCACGATGTTGCGGGCTTTTGCGAGCTCAGTTCTTGTCACGCCCTGAACAGCAACACGCTTGAGCTCCTCGAGCACGCGTGCTTCGACGGCATCAATGTCGGCTCCCGGCGGCAGCGTCAGGTAGAAATAGACCAGCCCGGGATCAAAGCCCTCCATCTGTATGCCACCGACGCTAAGCGCGATTTGCTCTTCTTCGACGAGCAGGCGATGCAGGCGCGATGAGTTGCCATCGGTCAGGACGTGCAGCAACAGCTGCATGTGCAGTGTTTCGGGGTCCGACGCGCGGCCCGCGTGGAACGCCAGGTGCAGCAATGGCGTCTGGGCCTCGGTTTCGATGACCAACCGGCGCTCGCCGGCTTGCTCGGGCTCGACCGTGCGCACGGGCGGCGGCGGCAGCTGCCTTGGAATCGGTGCAAAATACTGTTCTGCCAGCAGGAAAATCTCCTCCGGCGAAACGGCGCCCGCAAAAACCATCGTGCAGTTGTTCGGCGCGTAGTAGGTTTTGAAATACGACTCGAGATCTTCTTGCGTCCAGTTCTCAATATCCGACGGCCAGCCGATCACCGGGAATTGATAGGGATGCGCGAGGAACGCAGTCGCGACCATTTGCTCGTAGAGGCGACCGTCATTGTCATTGTCTACGCTCTGCCGGCGCTCGGAGTAAACAACGCCGCGCTCGCTTTCAACGATATCCGGGTCGATAACCAGGTTCTGCATGCGATCGGCTTCGAGCTCCAAAATGGTCTTGAGCGCCGAGCGTGGGAACCAGTCCTGGTAAACGGTCAGGTCCTTTGATGTAGAGGCGTTGTTGGCGCCACCGGCGGCTTCCATGACACGATCAAACTCGCCGGGCTTGAGCTTGGTCGTGCCGTTGAACATCATGTGTTCGAAAAAATGAGACAGGCCCGTGATGCCCGGGTATTCGTTGCGGCCGCCCGCGCGGACGAAGTTGTACATAACGACATTCGGTATGTCGTGGTCAGGCCAGACAATAATGCGCAGGCCGTTCGCCATTGTGTAGGAAGTAATTTCTTTGGGGACGCCGGCGGCCTCCGACGAATTGTATATGGGCCGCAACGGGATCTCTTCGACGGCCTCAGGTCGTATCAGCTCGAACTCCGGGAGCAGCTTCTCGCCAATCAGCGCCGCCACACCGAGTACGGCAAGCACGGCGACTGCCGCATTCAGCTTCTGCCCGGTCTTGTAGACGATGGATTGCGTCTGGTCGACGTCGACGCCCTTTTTCAGCCCCTGCGGCGTGATCTCGTAGACCCAGGCAAAGATCAGCGCCACGGGAAAACCGATGGCGAGCAGCAACAGCATAAATTCGCTGGCCCAGACGGGCAGCACGCGGCCCGAAACCGCATGATCGACGATCCACAGTATGAACAGGGCGGCGACCGCGTAGAGCAGGGCAACCTTTAAAACGTTGCGTCGCCGGAGTTCCGAAAACAGAGACATAGTATTTTTTTATTCCCCGGAACCTCCATGGTGGAGATTCAGCGGGGATTGTCAACCGAGAAGGCCCTCGCGACGGTACAGTCGCGCGCAAATCCAGGTCAAAAGGGCGCCGAAAAAGAGCGTGCTTGCGACCGAGATCGCGACATTCAGGTTATTGACGGGCTCGTTCTTGACCATATCGACGAGCAGCAGGTGCTGGCTCAGGCTGGGCACAAACATGAACTCCATTTTGGGCCGCAGCGTCAACAAACTGACGATCAGTATGGGCATGGTCGGTGCAATCAGCACGACGCTAAGCCAGGTCTGCGCTTCGCGGTAGCTCTTCGTGAACGACGCAACAAGCGTCATGACGGCAGCGCCGAGCAGTATGAAGGGGGCAAACAGCAGGAACGCGGCAAGCACGACGCCCGGCCCGAAGTTCGGCGTCATTCCCAGCTGTTCCAGCGGCATGAATTTCAGTGCGATGTGGAACGACACCAGGCTCAGGGAAAGCGACAAAGCCATGAAGATGCAGGTAGCGCCGATCTTGCCGAGTATCAGCTGATCGCGGGTCACGGGCAGCGACAATAGCGGCTCCAGCGAGCCGCGCTCGCGTTCGCCGGCGGTCGCATCGATAGCAAGATACATGCCGCCCATCAGCGTGGCGAATATAAAAAAGTAACTCATCATGCCAAGCAACATGGCCGATCGCCCGCTCGGCGTGGACACATCGACCTCGTCGATATTCAGCGGCCGCAGCACGGTCGGGCTCACACCGCGCGCATAGAGGCGGAGCGCCGCAAGCTCGCGGTTGTAGGCCTGCAGGGCCCTGTATGTCCGTCGTGCGATCCTGTCGGCATCGGTGTCCGCCTGGTCTGAAACAAGCTCGATCGTCGCCGGCACGGTATCGGCCAGCTGCTTGCGCGAAGGTTTCCGGAATAACCAGCACGACATCGTGTTCACCGGTCTTTACAGCATTGATGGCAGCGGCACGATCGTCGGGGCCGTCGACCGCATCGATGTTTTGACTCTTGAGATAAAGCACGAGGTTCGGTGCGAGTTCCCGGCCGATTACGGGGAGCTCGAGGGTCCGCTCAGCGTCCTCGAGCGAGCGCTCGAGCGAAAGGTTGATGACAAACGCAAACAGCACGGGACCAAAAATCGGGCCCATGATCAGCGCCGTGCCGAGCGTGCGTCGGTCCCGCAGGTTGTCGAGAACCTCTTTGATGAAAACGATTAATACAGTGCGCATCATTCGCCCCCGACCATCCGAATAGCGTGGACAAAAGCATCCTCGAGGTCATCGCAGCCGGTGCGTTTGCGGATGCCATCGATGGAGTCGTCAATGGCAACCTGGCCATTGGCAATAATGCAGATGTTGTCGCACAGGGCAGCGACCTCCTGCATGACATGGCTGGAGAACAGCACACAACGGCCGGAATCTTTCAGTTTGAGTATCAAGCGCCGCAATGAGCGCGTCGCCATGACGTCGAGACCGTTCGAGGGCTCGTCCAGCAGGACGTTCTGTGGGTCGTGCACGAGCGCGCGGGCGAGAGAGACCTTGGTGCGCTGTCCCTGTGAAAAGCCCTTCGTGCGACGCTCGGCAAAGTCTTCGATCTCGAGCAGTTTGATGATCTCGTCGACGCGGTCATCGACCTCGGACCTGTCGAGGCCGCAAAGATGCGCGAAATACGCGATGTTCTCGCGCGCGGTCAGGTGCGGATACAGACCTGAACCGTGCGGCAGCGCCCCGATGCGCCGCCGGGCCTGGAGGGCCTCGCTAACGACGTCGACGCCATCGATGTGGGCAGAGCCCGCATCGGGCTTGAGAACGGTATACAGCACCCGCAGCGTTGTTGATTTGCCGGCACCGTTCGGACCGAGCAGGCCCGTGATCTTCCCGTCGGGGGCGTCAAAGCTGACGCCGCGCACGGCGCGAACCTTGCCAAAGGATTTGTGGATGCCTTCGACCTTGATCATGGCAGCGGCCCCGAGAAATCGAGAAAGAACGGCATGACAAAGCTGCGCTCGAGGCACTCGGCGTCGATGATCCCGGGATCCGCCGCGTCAATGAACGCAGCAACGAGTCGGCGATTACAACCGACGCTCAGCTGGCCATGGCCCTGGTGTTTGCCGATGAGGTGTCGTGCGTTGCTGAAATCAACGGCAGCCATTTCAGCGTAACGCGGCGGCGTGATCGGATCGGCGTCGCCGGACAGCAGTAGCACGGGCAGGTCTGTTGCCAGCGGTGCCTTGAACTCCGGGTCGATAGGCCCCCCTGGCCACACCGAACAAATTGCCTCGAGGGCGCTGAGCTGAAACACGCCCATGTAACTGGCCGCAATGCCCTCGTAGTCGATCGTTGTCTTGTCGAAAAACGGCAGGTCTTCGGTACACATGATGGCGTTGTGCATGCCCAGCGAGATCGCGTCGCTTATCGCGGTCGTCGTCATCATGAACTGTGAGCCGAGTGGCACAAAGTTGCCGTTGCCCGCTTCGTTAATCAGCAGCGGTAACAGGGCAATTGATCCGGGGTGATAGGCCAGCAGCCGAACAGCGATAGCGAATTCACCGCGACCAAAAGTCGTACTCTCAGGCCGGCCCGTACCCGGGTGCGGCACGTCGATCGTGACAGGTGAATTATCCAGCTCGGCCACAATCTTCCTGAACGTTTCCCGGATGTTTGGAAATCGCTCATTACACGCCGCGTCGTCTGCACATCGGGCGAGAATAGCGTCGACGGCTTTTTGGCTCTCGGTCGCAATTTCGGGGCCGAGCGCGATCTGTGGCGGCACGACACCGTCGAGAACGACGCTGCGCGTCGAGCCGGGATAGCGGCGGGCGAAATGCTGTGCGACGCGGGTGCCATAAGAAATGCCATAGAGATTGAGTGACGGATAGCCCAGCGCCTCGCGTACGGCCTCGAGATCGGTAACTGCGACGCTCGTTGTAAAGAAACGGGGGTCGACGGGCAACTGCTCGAGGCAAGCCAGGGTGTACTCGATCGTAAGCTCGGTTGAGTACTGGCCCTCAACCACGTCGTCGTCGACCGGGCAGTCCATGGCCGAGGACTCGCCCGTGCCACGCTGATCGACGAGTACGATGTCGCGATTGCGTCGCACGTTTTCAAAAGATGAAGAGTACGACGAGTAGAATTGTATGGTGCTCTGGCCGGGCCCGCCGGCGATGGGTACGAATGGATCCGGCTCAGGCGTGAGGTTGAGTGCCGGGACCACGGCTATCTTGAGCTCAATATCACCGGGCACAGCGCCGGCCGGGTCGAGCGGGCGTAACAGCGTGCCACAGCGGGCTTTCATGCTGGGTGAGCCCGGCCCGGCACTGATGCGGCAATCGTTGAGCTCAATGGACTGCGCGAACGCGGCGCCGGCCAATGCGAAGAGAGCCAGCAGGACGGCGGTGATACGAACCATGGGTAAACCTGAGCGCAAAACAGCGGGCTATCTTGGACAAGGGCGTAAAAATAGTAAAGTTCCGGTGGCTTCGCTGCCGGCCAGGATCTAAAATGCGCGGCCCGGCCTGGTTACTTTTTGACCAGCATGGATGACGATGACCCAGGGTTATGACGTAATTGTGATTGGCGGCGGACACGCCGGCACGGAAGCCTCGCTGGCGGCCGCGCGCGCGGGTGCCCGCACGCTGCTGATTACGCAGAATATCGCGACGCTCGGGCAGATGAGCTGCAACCCGGCCATCGGCGGCATTGGCAAGGGCCACCTGACCCGTGAGATCGATGCGCTCGGCGGGGCGATGGCACGGGCAATCGACAGGGCCGGCATACAGTTTCGAACGCTGAACGCCAGCAAGGGGCCGGCGGTAAGAGCAACGCGCGCCCAGGCCGATCGCGCGCTATACCGTTCCGCGATCGCCGACATCATCAAGCGTCAGCCAGGCCTCGCCGTTGTTCAGGCCTCGGTGAACGATCTTGTTATCGACGGCGATCGCGTCAGCGGCGTCATCTGCGACGCCGACCAGACCTTCTTGGGCAAGACCGTCGTGCTGACGGTTGGCACCTTCCTCGGCGGACGCATTCTCATTGGCCGAACCGAGAAAGCAGGTGGACGCGTCGGCGATGCGCCATCGAACAAGCTCGCGGCTCGATTGCGAGAGATGCCTTTCAACGTGGCGCGCCTGAAAACAGGCACGCCGCCGCGGCTCGATGGCAAAACGCTGAACTATGCAGCAATGCTCGAACAGCCGGGCGATGAGCCCATGCCGGTGTTCTCGTTCCTTGGGCGTCGTCGCGATCATCCGGCGCAGGTGTCCTGCCACATCACGAAGACGACCGAACAAACCCACGACATAATTCGCGGCGCGCTCGATGAGTCGCCGATGTATTCCGGCATGATCGAAGGCGTCGGCCCGCGCTATTGCCCGTCCGTCGAAGACAAGGTCGTGCGATTTGCCGACAAGGCGTCGCACCAGATCTTTGTCGAGCCCGAGGGCCTGACGACGGACCTTGTCTACCCGAACGGCATTTCGACCAGCCTGCCTCGCGAAACCCAGGAGCGTTTCGTGCGCACGATCATCGGTTTCGAAAAGGCAGAAATCACGCAGCCGGGCTATGCGATCGAATACGACTATTTCGATCCACGCGATCTCAGGCCGACACTGGAAACAAAGCATGTCAAAGGCCTGTATTTTGCCGGCCAGATCAACGGCACCACGGGTTACGAAGAAGCCGGCGCCCAGGGCGTGCTTGCGGGCATCAACGCGGCGCGTCATTCGCATGACCAGGATGAATGGTTTCCAAAACGTCATGAAGCCTACCTCGGCGTGCTCGTCGACGACCTCATAACGCGCGGCGTGAGCGAGCCCTATCGCATGTTCACGAGCCGCGCCGAATACCGGCTGACCTTGCGCGAGGACAATGCCGATCTTCGCCTGACACCGATCGGCCGCGAGCTTGGCCTCGTCGATGACGAACGCTGGTCGGTATTCGAAACCAAACAGGAAGTCGTCATACGCGAGCAGCAACGGCTCTCCGGCGTAACGCTGCGGCCACAATTACTGAGCGAGAATGATGAACTGTTGATCGGCAAGTCGCTGCAGCGCGAGTGTACGGCGGCCGACCTGTTGCGTCGCCCGGAACTCGATTACACGGCCGTGTCGGGCTTATCCGGGGTGGGCGCGTTCGATCCAGCGGGGCTTGCGAGCGACGAACAGCGCGAGCAGGTCGAGCTGCAGCTCGAAGTGCAGGCGAAGTACGCCGGCTACATCGAGCGCCAGGAGCGCGAGATTTCGAAACACGCCAAACAAGAGTCGCTGCGCCTGCCAGAGAACATCGATTACTCTGCTGTCGACGGACTTTCCAACGAGGCGCGGCAAAAACTTGAAGTCTCTCGTCCGGTGACCCTGGGCCAGGCCTCACGCCTCGAAGGCATGACGCCGTCGGCGGTTTCGTTGCTGTTGATTCACCTGAAGAAGCGGCAGCTTCGGAAAAGCGCCTGAGGGGCGACTAACGTTGGCAGCGATAGGCTAGCGGCGTCGCGGGCGGGCGATTGATGTCCTGTGCCGTCAGCACTCGCCAAAGCA
Source organism: uncultured Gammaproteobacteria bacterium (assembly GCA_963841165.1). Classification (GTDB taxonomy): domain Bacteria; phylum Pseudomonadota; class Gammaproteobacteria; order Steroidobacterales; family Woeseiaceae; genus UBA1847. The sequence continues at coordinate 110,354 of CAWJCA010000053.1, forward strand.
GCGGATAATCACGTGGCTCAAAAAACCGGTAAACCAGGTACCCGCTCAAGGTGACGAGATTTTCGGGCGTGTCCAGCGGCCGAAGCAGCTCACGAGCACGATCGTCAAAGCCGAGCGTCTTCAGGTACAACCACTGGACGTTCGAGTCCGGGTCCAACACTTCATACAGCGCATCGGCGTCCGCAACTCGACCCTCCGCACAGGCCTGGCGTAACCGCATGATCAATACACCGACCTCATCGTTGGCGCGTTGCTCGTACAGGTCGATCAACCCGGCTGCGCGCTCAATCTGCTCCACCGCAAGTAGTGCGCGATGCGATTGATAAATGATGTTGGGAGTGGGGTTCGGTGATCGCAGTGCTTCGTCAACCAACACAACAGCATCCTGAGGGCTGGCGCGGTGTACGTTTTCGATAATCGCTCCGTCGCGAACGTCGCTCGTTGCCTCGCGGGCCCAGCCCTCAAAGCCGGCGTCGCGAGCCTTATCGTATTCTCCAATGATTTGGTAGAGATAAGCCAGCCAGGCCCAGCCTATGCGCCTGTCCGGCTCAAGCTCGACCATGCGCTCGGCAAGCGCTACTTGGTCGGCGACGCGCACATCAAAAGCGGCGGCGCGCATTTCAGCTTCGATCCGCGTCATGTCTGAGCGAGCGTGCTTGATCGCGGCCTTGATCGCCCTTTCATAGTGCTGCCGTCTTTCGGCACGGGACGGGCCCGACGCGACGTAGTGAAGTGATGTTGGATCGAGCTGCTTTTCCCACTTTTCCGCGAGCTGCAGCTGCGCGTCGGCGAAGGCGGGGTCGATGGCAACGGCCTCTTCGAAAACAGCAATGACGTCGTACAGTCTGGTGACGTCATTCCGATCGGAAACCTCCGCGTCAAGCGCAAGTGCGCGCAAGTAGGTTTCCCAGGCTTCGACCGAGTGCGTGCCTGCAGACACCATGCGTGCGAGTTCCTCGGGATCCATGGCGGTCTGCAAAGCGCGGGCTATTTCGAACGCAAATTCTTCCTGTATCTTGATCGAGTCCTCGCTGTTGCCGTCAAAAGTCTCGGACCAAAGGTGCTTGTCGTCCGCCGCACGAATAAGTTGCGCGGTTACTCTCAGACGGTCACTGCTGCGGCGTACCGAGCCTTCGAGAATGTGCTCGACGTCGAGCGCTTCTGCGATGGTCGGAATGTCCAGCGGCGAATCTCGATAGGCGAACGACGATGTTCGAGACGCGACCTGCAAATCCGCTGTTCGCGCAAGGGAGTTGAGTATTTCTTCGGTCAGCCCGTCGGCGAACCACGCCTGGTCGCCGGCCGGGCTGAAGTCGTCGAAGGGTAAAACCGCGATCGACTTGTCTGTCGACAAGGGCGCTGGCGCGCTGCGGTGAAGCTTATCCCAGCTGAGCCAGCCAATGACGATGACGAGCGTCACTATTGTCACGATATTCAGGACACGACCTGCGCGCGGGTCCTTTGGCGCGTCGGCCGGCACCTCCCAGGCCTTCTTCACGCCCTCGGGCGTAAGCTCGTAGGCCCAGGCCAGGACAAGCGCCACGGGCAACCCGAGCAGCAGCAAGACGATCAGCATCTGCATGAACCAGTCGGGCAGCTTGAACACGCTGGCAACCAGGTCAGCCACCTGCGCAATCAGCCAGCCAAGAACGACGTACGCTGCCGCAACGCGGAGCACGTTTCGATAACGAAGCTCTTCTATGAAACCCCGCATAGCGCGGCCCCCAACAGCCGGAACAGCAGCGGGAACAATAACATCCATGAGACCTGGTCGGGCGAAAGGGCTCCGCAATCAGGTATTCTTTGCCGATGAAATCGACCCGGTTCCTGTTGTTGCTTGCCGCTCTGTCAGTTGTTGTGGTCTCCGGCTGTTCGGGTGACGCGCCGGATACCGGTGTCGTCCTGCAGCGCGGCCTTCCCACGGACCCTGAGTCGCTGGACCAGCACAAGGCAAGAAGCGCCCAGGCGGCAGAAGTTTTGCGGGACATAGGTGAGGGCCTCGTTGCTTACTCGCCGACCGGCGAACTGGTGCCGGCAGCGGCGGAGCGCTGGGACATGTCCGCAGATGGACTGACTTATACGTTCCATTTGCGAGAGCAGGCACGCTGGTCTAATGGTGACAAGGTCGAGGCCGGGGCATTTCGTGTTCGGCTTGCGCCGCCTCGTGGCGCCGGCGACCGGCGCGTTCTATGCCAATATGCTGGCGGCCGTCGTCAATGCTCCGGAAATTGTGTCGGGCGACCTGCCCGTTGAATCGCTGGGCGTCGAGGCGCTGGATGACAGCACGCTGGTTTTTAATCTCGCCAGGCCGACTCCCTATCTTTTGAGTCTATTGACGCACCCGAGCACGTTTCCATTACATCCGGCCTCGGTCGCAGAACACGGCGACCGCTTCGCGCGGCCCGGGAGACTGGTGTCGAACGGCGCGTACGTTCTCGATGCCTGGGTGCCGGGCTCCGTTCTTGCGCTGCGCCGCAACGAATACTATTGGAACAATGCAGCAACGGCGCTCGACGGCGTTAACTATCATGTCGTTGTGCAGGACACCGCAGAGCTCAATCGATACAGGGCAGGCGAGCTGCACATAACCAGCACCGTACCGCCGGATAATTTCGCGAGCTTGCAGGCACAGTTTGGCAGCGAGCTACATGTCGCTCCCTACCTCGGCCTTTACTACTACGGATTCAATCTTTTGAGGCCGCCGTTCAAGAATAATCTCGAGCTTAGAAAAGCACTGTCGATGGCGATCGATCGTGAACAGCTGGCGGAGAAAGTTCTGGGGCGCGGCGAAATGCCGGCGTTCAGCTGGGTGCCGCCCGGCGTCGACAGCTATGAGCCGACGGTCTTCAGCTTTGCGTCACTGACCAGGCACGAGCGTGAGACTCTTGCGCGACGCTTGTACAAGGAGGCCGGTTACAGCGAGGCCAAACCGCTCAGGATCGAGCTTCGTTACAACACGTCGGATACTCAAAAGAAGATCGCGGTTGCCGTTCAGTCAATGTGGCGCGACGTGTTGGGCGTCGAAACGACACTTATCAACGAAGAGTTCCAGGTCTTGCTGGCGAACATGCGCGACGCCAAGGTCACGCAGGTCTTTCGCTCCAGCTGGATGGGCTGACTATAACGATGCCCAGACTTTTCTGAGCGTGCTGCAGGCTGGAAGCGCCGCCAATATGCCGCGCTACGCGAACGACGAATATGAGTCGCTGATGGAGCGTGCTGCAAACCAGGTCGACCCGGACCGCCGCATGCTGTACCTCGAAGAGGCCGAGCGCGTCCTGCTGGCGGACCACCCCGTCATTCCGCTGTACTTTTACGTCAGCAGAGCATCTCGTCAGTCCACGGGTCGCGGCTGGGGAGACAATGTCCTTGATTATCATTACAGTCAGCACCTGAGTCTCAGCGCGACTGATTAGCCGCGCGATTAGCGGAATAAAGACTTTGTTGCGATACACGTTGCTCCGAGTGTTGGGCGCGATACCGACATTGTTGTTGGTCATTGCCCTGGCCTTCCTTATGGTGCACGCCGCGCCCGGCGGACCGTTTGACGACGAACGCGCGCTTCCTGCCGACGTCGATGCCAATATCGAGCGCGCTTATCACCTCGACGAACCCTGCCAAAGCAGTCTTGCGCGGTATCTGTCCGGGACTTGTACAAGGTGATCTCGGGCCGTCCTATCGTTATCGCGATCACACGGTCAGCGAACTCATTGGCGCCGCATTTCCGCTGTCGCTGAAGCTGGGCGCGATGGCGATGGCACTGGCGATTGTCGTTGGTGCAAGCGCCGGCACGGTTGCGGCGCTGAAACAGGGCACCTATCTCGATCGCCTGGTCATGGCGTTCTCGATGACCGGCATATCGATACCCGTGTTTGTTGTCGCACCGGTCCTGGTGTTGTTTCTCGCGGTGAAACTGCACTGGTTACCGGCCGGGTGGAGCAGTTCCAGCGGGGCCTCACGAATGGTGCTTCCCGTCATTACGCTGGCGTTGCCGCAGATCGCCTACATCGCCCGCCTGACACGCGCGAGCATGATCGACGTACTCGGGCGAGACTTTATACGTACGGCGCGCGCGCAGGGTCTTGGCACCATGACAGTCGTGCGCCTGCACGCACTCAAACCGGCGATGCTGCCCGTGCTCTCTTACATGGGTCCGGCTATCGCCGCCATATTGACGGGCTCGGTAGTCGTCGAAGAAATATTCGGCATACCCGGGCTCGGGCAGTTTTTTATTCGCGGCGCGCTTAACCGCGACTACACGCTGGTACTCGGCATCGTCGTTTTTTATGCGACGCTGATCGTTTTGCTGAACCTCATCGTCGATGTTCTTTATGGCGCGATCGACCCGCGGGTGCGCTACCGGTGAGCCTGTTCGACAATCGCACGATCCGCGTCAGCGGCGGCATCCTGTTGACGGTCGCCGCATGCGCACTCGCCGGACCCTGGATCAGCCCACACGATTACCTGGCGACGGACTTCGATCGCCAGCTGTTGTCGCCGACGATGACAGGTGGGCAAATCTTCGGCACCGATGACCTCGGCCGCGACCTGTTTGTGCGCACGATGCTTGGCATCCGCGTGACGCTGCTGGTCGCTATCGTGGCAAGTCTCGTAAGCCTCATTATCGGCGTTGCTTACGGGGCGATAGCCGGCTTCGTCGGCGGTCGTGTCGATGCGGCGATGATGCGTTTCGTCGATACCTTGTACGCGTTGCCGTTCATATTTTTCGTGATCCTCCTGATGGTCGCGTTCGAAAGAAACTTCCTGCTGATTTTTGTTGCGATCGGTGCGGTCAACTGGCTCGACATGGCGCGCATAGTTCGCGGCCAGACGCTGAGCCTGAGAGAGCGTGAGTTCGTCGACGCGGCGCGCCTCACGGGCGTCAGCACGGCTCGCATCCTGCTGCGTCACATTGCGCCGAACCTGATCGGCATCGTTGTCGTTTATGTAACGCTGACCATTCCGCAGGCGATACTCGTTGAGTCGTTCCTGAGTTTCCTTGGTCTTGGCATACAGGAGCCGCAGACCTCTCTCGGTGCGCTGGTCGACGCCGGCGTGAACCAGATGGAAGGCGCGTCCTGGGCGCTGCTCATTCCGGCCGGTCTGCTGGCGCTGATTCTGCTGTGCTTCAATTTCCTCGGCGATGGGCTGCGGGACTTTTTTGACGTGAGGCATACAAATTGAGCCTGCTGACCGTCAAGGATCTTTCGATTCGATACAACGAGACTGCGGTCGTCGATGCGCTCAGCTTCTCGATCGATCGGGCGGAGTCGGTCGGGCTCGTCGGCGAATCCGGTTCGGGAAAGTCGCAAACCGCGCTGGCGCTGCTTGGCCTGTTGCCCAGGCAGGCGAGCGTTACCGGCAGCATTCGTTTCGACGGCACGGAACTCGTGGGCGCAAGCGAGAAAACCCTTGACCAGTTAAGGGCGCGACGTATTGGCATCGTTTTTCAGGACCCGATGCAGGCCCTGAATCCCTACCTCCGGATTGGCCGGCAGCTGCGGGAAATTCTCGTGCGACACAAGCTGGCGCGTGGGGCAGAGATCGACGAGCGCGTCATTGAAATGCTCGCGCGCGTGGGCCTTTCCGACGCGCGGCAACAATTCCATGCGTACCCGCACCAGCTCTCCGGGGGCATGCGTCAACGCGTCATGCTTGCGTCTGCCCTGATCGCCGAGCCGGATCTCCTGATCGGCGACGAGCCAACGACCGCACTCGATGTCACGGTCCAGGCACAGATACTGGAGCTGCTGGAGGAAATTCGCGACAACACGGCCCTGTTGTTGATCACTCATGATCTCGGCGTGGTCGCCGGCCACTGCGAGCGAATGCTGGTTCTGGAAAAGGGACGCCTGGTCGACGCCGGGGCAACGACCTCGCTGTTTGCATCGCCCGGTCACGCACACACACGGCTCCTGCTCGATGCTGCGCCACGGATCGATCGTTCCGGCGACCTGCCGCCGGCGACGGGCGCATCGATCCTGGGTATTGACGCCGTGTCGGTCAGCTACACGGCGTTTGGCAACAAGCAACTGCAGGCGGTTCACGACGTGAGCCTCTCGCTGCGCAGCGGTGAGACCGTTGCGGTTGTCGGCGAATCCGGCTCCGGAAAGTCGAGCTTCGTACGGGCCGTGCTCGGTCTCGTGCCGATGCGTGCGGGTCGCGCCGTTTATGCGGGTGCGCCGCTCGAGGGCCCGGTTGAGCGTCGGGCAAAAGCGCAGCGCAGGGATCTGCAGCTCATTTTTCAGGATCCTGTCAGCGCGCTGAATCCGCACATGCGCGTACAAAGCATTATTGGTGAATCGCTGCTGGTGCATGAGCCGGAGCTGTCATCACGGGCGCGCCGCGAGAGAGTCGTCGAGGCGCTCGGGCAGGTCGGTCTTGGCGACGAGTATCTTGGCCGCTATCCGCACGAACTGTCGGGCGGCCAGGCGCAGCGCGTTGCCATTGCGCGAGCATTGGTCCTGGGGCCGAAGGTATTGATCTGTGATGAGGCGGTCGCTGCGCTCGATGGCTCGGTAAGAGAACAGGTGCTGGCACTGCTGCGAAAGGCACAGGAGGATACCGGGCTTGCGATCATTTTTATTTCGCACGACCTCGCCGTGGTTCGCGCTATCAGCCACCGCGTCGTTGTTTTGTACATGGGGCGGCTGGTCGAGCGATCCGATAATGCGTCGCTGTTTTCCCGTCCGCGCCACCCGTACACGCGGGCCCTGATCGACGCCGTCCCGGTTCCGAATCCCGTAGTCGCACCGAAAAAAGCGCCGCTGCGTGGCGAGGTGCCGTCGTTATTGCATCCGCCATCCGGCTGCGCGTTTCATCCGCGATGCAAATTCGTCAAGGAACTCTGCAAGTCGAAGCTGCCAACCGCACGCGATGTGCAGGGCGTGCACGTTGCCTGCCATTACGCGGATGAAATCGATCTGTCGCTTTAGACGCGGCGCCTAAAAAGCCCCCATCGGAATTGGCATCGGCGCGCCGTTGATCGTTAACAGGCCTTTCTTGTAGTCCGCTTTCATTTCGTAGACATCGCCGTTCTTTTGCAGGAAGCCCATGCCGACGGCGGCGCCGGCCTGCGGGTTCATTTGCACCGCCATCTCGATGAGTGCTTCCGGAACAGAAATGTCGGCTGATGCCTCGGTCGCCAACAACAGCGTTGTCCATTCGAAAGTCGCGGCGTCCTCTTCGGCAACCTTGAAATTGATTTTCGACATGACGGTACCCATCGGCAGCGTGATGTCGAACTGATCGAAGCGTAACTCGAAGCCCGAGGCTAGAAGGCGCTTCAGGTCATCTTCCACGGTGGCAAACATCTGCCCGGGATCCGGGTTGGCCCCCTGTGCTTCCAGCGATTTTTGCAGTGCGCCGATGGCGCCGGCGTCGGCACCGTCGAGGTTGATGTCGGCCACGACCGTGAATTCCCCAAGCTGCGGAATCGCCTGCGATTGCATTTCAAGGAAGGTCCGCGCACTGAGCCGATCGCCGCTAAGGTGCGTGTTTCCGTCGACGCTCATGCGTTTCAGGCCACCGGCCTGAACGCCGTTGCTTGAAATGGTCATGGTGTCGAGTTCGAGCTTTATGTCGCCAACGGTGAAGCCGAACTTCGTCGGCGCCTGGCGCCCGGAAAAAGTAAGTGCATCGACGGCAAACAGGTCGGCGCCGTCGGCAATAGAAAGCGCGCCAACGTTGCCGTCGAATACGACGTTACCTGTCGACGGGTTCGTCGTGACGTCGATCTGGGTCTCTCCCCAGGTTGCGGTCGCGCCGTTTTCTTCGCGCGAACCCGCTTCCAGCACATAGCTGGACTGCAGCTCGCCGGTCAGGCCGATCTTGCTGTAAATCTTGCCCGGGATATCGACTTTGTCGCCATTGTTGAATTCGACGCTGAGCGTGGACACGGCACTGCCGAGACCCGGCATTAATGAGCCTCTCTCGCGCGCCATTGACGAGACGGGAATCAGCCCGTGGTCAAGGTGCGTGTTGATGACGAGCACGGGCAGGTCGGTGTCATCAGCGGGCTCACCCAGGCCCAGGAGCATGGCCTTCAGGTTGCCCTCCCTGATTTCGACGCGGTGCTGCCCGTCTGACGAAAACCAGCCGCGATCGAAGCTGTCGGAGCTGACGACAAGATCGCCACTCTCGGCGGCGGCCCAGTTCAGATTGTCGTCAACGCTTTTTTCAGCAAGCCGGCCCAGTATCCCCGGTGAAACGATGATGGCCAGGGCCAGGACGACCAGCAGAATGACAATGCTTTTTTTCACGATGAATACCTGTTTGGACGTTGAATATGGGCCGATGCTAGCACGCGGCCCCGGTCGATCTTAATCATTACAGCTAGAAATCGAAGCCGAGTGTCACTACCATAGCGGCCTCACGAATTGCCCGAACCCCGGGTTCGGGCACGAAACCCACAGAGTAATTAAGTGACTACGAACATGAAGATCGCAGCCAACGCCGCGACACTGCTCCTTGCGATGGTTTTCCTGGCGCAGCCTGCTCTTGCCGAAGGCGATGCCGAAGCCGGCAAGGAGCTCGGATACACCTGCCTCGGATGCCACGGCATCGAGGGCTATCGCAATGCCTATCCATCGTATCGGGTTCCCAAGCTGGGCGGACAAAAGGCCGGCTACCTGGTCATCGCGCTCAAGGGTTATCGCAGCGGCGAGCGCTCGCACCCGACCATGCAGGCGCAGGCAACCAGTATGAGTGATCAGGAAATCGAGGACGTCGCGGCCTACCTTGCAAGCCTGGGTGGCGAAACCGTGGCTTCGGGTGGCACAAAAGCCGCCTCCGTTTGAGCCGGCCACCGCGTGTGCTGCATGCCACGGCCAAAACGGCATCAGCGTCAATGCGCAGTGGCCGACGCTTGCGGGCCAATACGAAAGCTATCTTGAACGCTCGCTTCAGCAGTATCGCAATGGCAGCCGTGCCAACGCCATAATGGGCGCGCAGGCGGCGATAATTGCCGAAGAGGATATCCCGCGCCTCGCACGCTACTTCGCAAGCCTTGAAGGCCTCGAAACCACGAAGGTCGACTAGCTGTCGCCCGGCCCTTCATCGCATTACTGATGCCGGGTAAGCGCGCACAAATCATGGTCCTGAACGATGGCATTTGTGCCATTGATACCGAGTACGCTCGACCCATGCAGGACGCGAGCCACCTTATTGTCGAGAATGGCCGCGGCGCGTTCGTCGACACCGGGACCAACGACAGCGTCCCTTTGCTTCTTGACGCCTTGCAGCAACAAAATCTCGACACGGCCGACGTCGACTTCGTTTTCCTGACGCACATTCACCTCGACCACGCGGGTGGTGCCGGGTTGCTGATGCAACACCTGCCTAATGCGCGGTGCGTCATTCATCCGCGCGGCGCACCACACATGGCCAGCCCGGAAAAACTCATCAAAGGTACCGAAGGTGTTTACGGCGTCGAACGCACTCGCGAAATGTACGGTGAGATTCGGCCCATCGATGAGCGTCGCATCGTTGTAGTTGAAGACGAGCAATGGATCGAGCTCAGCGGTCGGGCGATGCAGGCACTGTTTACAGAGGGACACGCGCGGCATCACTATTGTCTCAATGACCCGGCGTCGCACGGCGTATTCACGGGTGATAACTTCGGCGTTTCCTATCGCGAGCTCGATACAGCAAACGGCGAGTTCATTTTTCCGACCTCGACGCCGGCGAGCTTTGATCCGACCGAGGCGCACAAGTCGGTTGATCGCATCATGAGCTGTGAACCGCGGCAGGTTTACCTGACGCACTACAGCCGGGTGAGGAATCTCGATCGGCTGGCGGCCGACATGCACGCCGGTATCGATGCTTACGAACAGATGGCGCTGGCCTGTCGTGAAAGCGAGAATCGGGACGTGGCGCTCGAGGCCGCGATGTACGATTACCTCTCGACGCGATTGATCGATCACGGCTTCAAAGGGGGCGATGATGCGATAAGGTCGATATTGGAGATCGATGTGCAACTGAATGCGGCCGGCCTCGTCGCCTGGCTCGATCGTCTGGATAAACGGAGATAGGGAATGGACAGTTTTCGCGCGTATCGAATCGATGAGCAGGACGGGGAGATCGTCGCGGGCTTCAAGGAATTGTCAATCGATGACCTGACGCCCGGCAACGTGGTGGTCCGCGTCAGTCACTCGACGATTAACTACAAAGACGCGCTCGCGGCGACCGGCAAGGGAAGAATTCTGCGCCGCTATCCATTGAATGGCGGTATCGACCTGGCCGGTGTCGTTGTCAGTTCTGAAGACGAAGAATTCCAGCCAGGCGCTGAGGTGCTGGTTAATGGCTGCGGACTAAGCGAAAGCGTGGACGGAGGCTATTCCGAGTATGCACGCGTTGACAGCGAAAGCCTGGTGCCGATCCCGCAGGACATGACGTGTGCTGAAGCCATGCAGATTGGCACGGCTGGCTACACGGCGGCGTTGGCGATCCACCGCATGGAGCAGAATGGACAAACGCCGGACCAGGGTCCCGTCGTTGTAACCGGGGCGACCGGCGGCGTTGGCAGTATCGCGATCGATATGCTTCACGGATGCGGATACGAGGTTGTCGCTGTCACGGGCAAGGGCACGGAGGAGGCTTACCTTCGCGAGATCGGCGCCGCGCGAATACTGCTGCGCGACCAGATCGATCTCGGCAAGCGGCCGATGGAAAAAGCGCTGTGGGCGGGTGCCATCGACAACCTCGGCGGTGACCACCTTACGTGGCTGACGCGCACGATGAGCTACGGCGGCAACATCGCGAGTATCGGTCTTGCGGCCAGCCCGGCACTCAATACCACCGTCCTGCCGTTTATCCTGCGCGCCGTTTGCCTCCTGGGGATCAACTCGGTCGATACGCCCCGC
>CAWJCA010000054.1:0-62273 GCA_963841165.1 uncultured Gammaproteobacteria bacterium
TCGGTCTTACTCCGCTTTCGTGTCGTCATGCCCGACACGGCAAAGATCTTTGTTGGCTGGTCTATTGGGTGCTGGCGACCTTTGGCTCGCCTGCCTTTCGGACATCAACCCAGGCTTTGTAAGCCTCGGGCTCGACAACCTCGACAACGATCGGCATGTAGCCGTGATCCTTGCCACAAAGCTCGGCGCACTGGCCGCGGTAGGTGCCGACCTCCTTCGCTTTGAACCAGGCTTCGTTAACGATGCCCGGAATGGTGTCTTTCTTGATGGCGAGCTCCGGGACATACCAGGAATGCACAACGTCATTCGAAGTCAGCAGCAGGCGCACTTTTGCACCGCGCGGAACTACCAGCGGGCGATCAACGTCGCGCAGGTAATTGTCGACCTCGTTGGGGTCGATACCCGATTCTTTGCGGCGGGCCAAGAGGCTTGGCCGCGCCAGGCTCGAATAGAAATCGATGCCTTCATCCTGGTATTTGTAATGCCATTTCCACTGGTAGCCGGTGACGACAATTGACATGTCGGGATCCCGGGAATCTTCGAGCTTGATCATGGTTTCGGCGACAGGTATCGCGATCAGCATCAAAATCACAACGGGAATGACGGTCCAGATTACCTCGGCCGTCGTGCTGTGCGAGAACGTCGCGGGTTTGACGCCCTGCGATTTGCGGTGCCGGAACAGGGAGACGATCATGACGCCGAAAACGACGATCCCGATCGCGACGCACCACCAGAAGACCATCATGTGGATGTTGTAGGTCTCAACGCTGAGGTCGGTAATTCCCCTGGGCATGTTCAGTGCCCATTCCGCGTTCGCCGTACCGGCAAAGCAGAAAGCCAGCAGGCTTAAAAACGATTTTCGTATCATTGATTGTTCACCCTGCGATTCGCCATGGCGACCACATTACGTTTCTAATTCCGGATGTGACGAGTAATGGAACGATGAATCCCATGCTGACCCGGTGACCCCGGGACATCGTCTGTCGGCCGGTTTGACCGGGCGGGCCGGCCAAAAAAGCACGCGAAGTGTACTTAAATCGGGATGACCATGCAAACCTGAAGCGCCGATGCTTGCTGAGATTAATTCTTATTTAACAGCGAGTTATCGTTTGCACTGGAGTCAAAAAGTTACAAACAAAAACAGCTTGTGATTTCAGCGACGCCGCCGGGGGATTTGAGCTGCGTCAATGCGGTAGTTCGAGGGGTCTACCCTGGCGCCACCGCCCCAGCAATGACCGTAGACGAGTTCGAGCTCGAGGCCGATCCTGGCATCGCCGTCGCCACCCGTGAGGGCGCTTAGCATTTCTCTGAAACGATGCTTTCCGACCAGCGAGCGATTGCGCTGTTGCAGCGCGTTTCTTGCGCCAACGTCAGTCAGGTCCGCGAATAATTTTTCGGGATTATCGTAACTCACGGCCAGTCGATCGACGTCCAGAACGGGATCCCGCAAACCGGCGCGGACCAGGGCATCGCCAATGTCGTGCATATCCAGGAAGCGATTGACGTGTATATATCTGTCCAGGCCACTCCATGCGCGGCTGATTTCAAGCAGGCTGTCGGGACCGAGGGTTGCAAAAGCGAACACGCCACCTTTGCGCAGCACACGCGCAACCTCGCCGAAGACAAGCTCAGGACTATCGGTACAGGGCAGCAACAGGTTCGAAAATACGAAGTCGACGCTCTGATCTTTGAGCGGCAAGCTCAATGCATTCGCCTGGACATGGGAAGAACGGGAAAAAGAAAACCGGGGGCGCTTACTAATGCCCTGGCGCAACATGCTGCGCGAAATATCCAGCGAGATAATGTGTGCACGACGGAATCGCGCGCGCAATTCTTTTCCGGCACTGCCGGTCGCTGAACCGAGGTCGAGTACCGTGTTCGCTTCCATCACGAGTGGCGACAGTCGAGCGAATAAACCGTCGCGCGTGACGGTGTGTACAAAATCAGCAGAATCGAAGGTCGCCGCCGCACTGTCGAAGCGACGTCGAACATCTCGCAGGTTCAACTTCGGTCTATCGTTCACTTTCCGCAGCAGCCGGTTGGTAGAGGACGACAAACTATCATGCTTTTCAGCGCCAATTGCCGCGATTGGCGCATGGCACGTGGCTAATTGTTCAGCTACCAATACCTTCATGGAACGCCTCGCACTACTGCACGCTTGTCGCAGGCGAACAGCCAGGCTGCTGCGTCAACTGGATGATTCGGTCATGCCGTTGCGCTGCGTCTTCTGCGGCACACGGACCGATCGATCCGAAGGGCGGATCTGCCGCGGATGCCGTCGTGATCTGCCCTGGATCGAAAACGCATGCGCGCGCTGTGGCGAGCCGCTTGCGATCGACCTGCCTCGCGGCGTGCTCTGCGCCGCCTGCCAGGCGCGCCCATCGCCGATTCAAACGACCGTTGCTCCGCTGCTCTACGAGTTTCCCGTTGATGCAGGTCTCAAGGCCCTGAAGTTCGGCCGCAGGCTGCACTACGCGCCCGCGTTTGGCGACATACTTGTAGCGCAAATGCCGCGACTTCCTGCCGATATTGACGCGCTACTACCCGTGCCGCTGCACTGGCAGCGACAGGCGTTTCGCGGATTCAACCAGTCGCTGGAACTCTGCAAGCCGCTTGCCAGCCAGTGGGCGCTGCCGATCATGACGGGTATCGCCCGCCGCCGCGCTACGCCGTTCCAGTCGGGTCTCGCGGCCTCTCAGCGCCGCAAGAATTTGCGACGGGCATTCGTCGTCCGAAAAATGCCACGGTTTCGGCACGTATTGATCGTGGATGACGTTGTCACCACGGGTGAAACTGCGCGCCAGCTTGCGATGGCGCTAATCCGGCGGGCGTGAAAAAGGTCAGTGTGCTGGCCGTGGCAAGGGCGGCGTGATTCAGCCTGCGCCGGAAGGGTTGAACGTGTAGTGCAGCACGATACCAATGAATACAACCATGCCAATGAGATGGTTGTGCAGAAAAGCCGCGAAACAACCGGCGGGTTGCCGGTCGCGCGCGAGCCACTGGTGCCAGCCCATAAGCGCAGCTGCGATTGCAACGGACAGGTAGTACCAGAACCCGAGCTCTGCCCGGTAGCCAATCAGGGCAAGCGCAAATAGCATCAGGACCTGCAGGCCGGCAACAACGAACAGGTCGACTTCGCCGAACAATATGGCTGTCGACTTGACGCCGATCTTCTTGTCATCTTCGCGATCCACCATGGCGTAAAACGTGTCGTAAATTACGGCCCAGATCATGGCCGTGCCGAAGACCAGCCATGCGAGTTCCGGGATCGTCCCCGTTTGCGCAGCGAACGCCATCGGCACACCCCAGCCGAATGCGGCGCCGAGCACGAACTGCGGGATTGACAGGTAACGCTTGACGAACGGATAGGCGATAGTCAGGCCAGCACCAATGATGGCAAGCAAGCGCGCCGGCGTGTTGAGCATGGTCGCGAGTCCGATGGCAATCAGACCGAGTGCGGCGAACAGGGTCAGTGCTTCCATTGGCGCAACAGCGCCGGAGGCAATCGGACGCGTTCTCGTGCGCTCAACGTAGGGATCAATCTTGCGATCGGCATAGTCGTTTAAAACGCAGCCGGCGGAGCGCATGACGACAACGCCAAGGACAAAAACGACGAACAGACCCTGGTCCGGCACACCATTTCCGGCAAGCCACAGCGCCCAGAGTGTTGGCCAGAGCAGAAGCCATATGCCAATCGGTTTGTCGAGGCGCATCAGCTTGCCGTAGTTGCGCAACTGGCTGACGAGTTGGGGTGCGAATGCGTTGGCGTGCGCGGGTTTCATGAATTCAAGTCTACACCTTGCCGTATTTTCGCGTGTCACCGAGCCAGCGACGCACAATTGCAGCCGCGTTCTTGTCGGAAGCAGTGCGCATTGCCTCGGCCGTAATTTGTACTTGCGGCATCAGATCAGCATCGCGAACCAGGTTCGCAATGCGGTAATCCGGCAAACCGGTTTGGCGGGTACCGAGTAATTCCCCGGGGCCCCGCAGTTCCAGGTCGCGCTGTGCGACGATAAAGCCATCGTTGGTGTCGCGCAATACGGCGAGGCGTTCCTTGGCAATACGGCCGAGCGGCGGTTTATATAGCAGCACGCAGTGACTTTGTGTGGTGCCCCGCCCTACGCGGCCGCGTAGCTGATGCAGTTGGGAAAGCCCCATGCGCTCCGCGTTTTCGATGATCATGAGGCTGGCATTTGGCACATCCACGCCGACTTCGATAACGGTCGTTGCGACGAGCAGCTGAATCAGGCCCTCTTTGAAGGCTTGCATACCGCGCTCCTTCTCGGCGGGCCGCATACGTCCGTGCACCAGCCCCACGCGCAGGTTTGGCAGAGCTTCAGTCAGCATCTGGTAACTGGCCTCGGCTGCCTGGTAGTCGAGTACTTCTGATTCCTCGATCAGGGGACACACCCAATAAGCCTGCTGCCCCGAGGCGCACGCGGAGCGCACGCGTTCTACGATTTCGCCACGACGAGTATCAGGAACGGCAATGGTCGAAACTGGCTGGCGGCCCGGCGGTAACTCATCGATGACCGACGTGTCCAGGTCGGCGTAAGCGGCCATCGCCAATGTTCGTGGTATTGGAGTCGCCGTCATTACAAGCTGATGCGGATGACCCTCGGCCGATACTCCCTTGTCACGCAACGCCATGCGTTGGTGGACGCCAAAGCGATGCTGCTCATCGATAATGACGAGTCCAAGGCTCTCGAATTCCACACCCTCCTGGAACAGTGCATGCGTGCCAACAACGAGTTTTGCGCGGCCATCGGCGATCGATTGTATTGATTCGCGGCGCGCAGCCGCGCGCTGGCTGCCGCTTAGCCACGCGGGTTCGATGCCGAGCGGGCGAAACCACTCGGAGAAATTGCGCCAGTGCTGCTCGGCCAGGATTTCGGTAGGCGCCATAATCGCAGCCTGGACGCCGCAGGCGATCGCTTTCAGGCAGGCAATCGCAGCAACCACGGTCTTGCCCGAACCGACATCGCCCTGGATCAGGCGCATCATCGGATGCGGTTCTGACAAGTCGGAAAGAATTTCATCGATGACGCGTTTTTGTGCACGGGTCAGCTCAAACGGCAGATCGCCGATAAAGCGACCGACCTCGGAGTCACCGCCGGTCAGAGCGGGCGCATCTTCCGTTTCGGCGAGCGCCCGCAGGCGACGCAGGCTCAGGTAATGCGCCAGCAGTTCTTCAAAAGCGAGTCGCTGCTGGCAAGGATGCCGGCCCTGCAACATCTGCTGCACATTCGCATCGGGCGGTGGCCTGTGCAGGTAGCGAATTGCTTCGGCGAGTGACGGCATGCCGAGTTTTTTCGTGACGCCCGCGGGCAGTAGTTCGACGGGCGGGGTTTCCTCCATGAACCGCAGTGCCTGGTCGGTCAGGTTGCGCAAACGCCCTTGTTGTACGCCTTCGGTCGCGGGATAAATCGGCGTCAGTGAATCATTCGTCGAGGCATCCTGGTTCTCGCGCAAGATGCGATACTCGGGGTGAATCATCTCGAAGCCGGCCGAGCCGCGTCGAACTTCACCGAAGCAGGTAACAGAGGTGCCCGCGTGAAACTGCGCCTGTTGCTGCCGCGAAAAATGAAAAAAGCGCAGCGTCAGCTGGCCGCTGCCGTCGCTGATCCGAACCAGCAGGTTGCGTCGGCCGCGATAGACGGTTTCCGAAAGCAATACCTCGCCTGTCACGAGACAGCGGCTCCCTGCGACAAGCCCACCAATCTTTACGAGCTGGGTCCTGTCCTCGTAGCGCAACGGAAGCAGGAACTGAAGATCCTCGACACAAAAAAGCCCGAGCTTCTCGAGCTTTTGTGCAAGCGCCGGTCCAACGCCTTTTAGTTGTGTCAGCGGTGACTGCTGTTCCACGGTTTGTCAGTGTTCCGTAGGAGCGGGCTACGCCCGCGAAAAACAACAATAGGCCAGAAAGGTCGCCTACAACGCAAGGATCGCGTCGGCCTCGACGTCAACGCCCTTTGGCAACGACGCAACGCCAACCGCGGCGCGCGCCGGGAAAGGCTGTTCGAAAAAGTCTTCCATGACCGCGTTGACGGTCGCGAAATTGTCGAGGTTGGTCAGAAATACCGTGATTTTGACCGCATCGTCAAGACTGCCGCCCGCCGCATTCGCGACAGCAGCCAGGTTAGAAAATACCTGGCGCGCGCGCGCCTCGAAATCGCCGTCAACGATTTCCATGGTCTCGGGGACAAGCGGGATCTGCCCCGAAAGGAACACGAGATTACTCGCACGTATCGCCTGCGAATAAGTGCCAATCGCGGCCGGCGCGCTGTCGGTATGAATTGCCTCTTTAGTCATCGGACTTTCCTGGAATCGAAAAACAATCGGCTACGCGCAATCGCGCGACACACGTAAAACGTTTGGCATCTTGCGTACGTCACGCATAATTCGCGCGAGATGGCCGCGGTCCTTGACGCTTAACACGAAGGAGAGAACGGAGCAGTCGTCATGCCGGCCAAGAACCTCGACCTGCTCGATATTTGAGCCGCAGTCCGCAATTGTCGCGGCAACCTCCGCCAGCACGCCGGTCCGGTTGCGTGTTTCGGTCTGAATCTGGGAAGTGAATTCCCGCTCAATATCTTTTTCCCAGGTAACCGCAATCCACTTTTCCGGCTGCTTGCGGAAATTGCTCAGGTTGCCGCAGGTATTCCTGTGAATCACGACGCCACGACCCGCTGTGAGGTAGCCCATTACAACGTCCCCGGGAATCGGGTGGCAGCACTTGGCGTAGCTGATGATCATGCCTTCGGTACCGGCTATAACGAGGCCGGCCACGTTGTCATCGGCGGAATCCTCTTCGCCCGCTCCAACAAGGATTCGGGCCGTCAGGGGCGCCAGTCGTTTGCCCAGGCCCAGCTGTTCGAACAATTCGTCGGCCTTGTCGAGACCCAGTTCCTCGAGCGCGCTGGCCATGCGTACCTTGCCGATCTTGCGGAGCGACGAGCCCCCGTCTTTGAGGGACTTATCAAGCAGCCGTTTGCCGATATCGATCGATTCCGCGGTACGCAGGTTTTTCATGTGATTGCGTATCGCGGTTCGCGCTTTGGCCGAGCGAACGAAGGTCAGCCAGTTCGGGTTTGGTTTGGCACCGCGCGCGGTGACAATTTCGACGGTCTGACCGTTCTGCAACTGCGTTCTCAGGGGCACCAGCGCGCGATCGATTTTTGCTGCAACGCAGCGATCGCCGATGTCGGTATGCACCGCATAAGCGAAGTCGACAGTTGTTGCACCCTTTGGCAACGGCATGATGTCGCCCTTCGGCGTAAACACGTAAATCTTGTCCGGGAAAAGGTCGACCTTGACGCTTTCGAGAAATTCTTCGGACGTGCCGGAGCGCTGAATCTCGGCGAGGCTCGACAGCCATTCGCGAGCGCGCCGTTGCGGCGTCGCATCAGTCTTCTCGTCGGCCTTGTAGATCCAGTGTGACGCGACGCCGGCCTCGGCGACCCGATCCATATGGCGGGTGCGAATCTGAACCTCCAGTGGCAGGCCTTTGGGCCCGAACAGCGTTGTGTGCAAAGACTGATAGCCGTTAATGCGTGGTATCGCGATGTAGTCCTTAAACCGGCCCGGCATCGGTTTGTACAGCCCGTGAATCAGTCCCAGCGTCTGGTAGCACGTGTTTACATCGTCAACGATGATACGAAAACCGTAAACATCGACGATGTCCGATAACGGCCGTCTTTTTTCGGCCATCTTCCTGTAGATGCTGTAAAGGTGCTTTTCACGGCCGATGACTTCGCCGTTGATGCCTTCTTCCTTCATGGCCTTG
The DNA here is from genome assembly GCA_963841165.1 of uncultured Gammaproteobacteria bacterium. Lineage (GTDB taxonomy): Bacteria > Pseudomonadota > Gammaproteobacteria > Steroidobacterales > Woeseiaceae > UBA1847. The sequence goes on from CAWJCA010000054.1 coordinate 7,787, forward strand.
CTGAACTCTTCGGAGATGCGCTTGACGATCTGGCGCTGCGTTCCCTTGCTTTTCTTGAGCGTTTTTTCCAGCACGCGATAACGCAATGGATGAAGGTGCTTGAAGCCCAGGTCTTCGAGTTTGATCTTGAGGCTGTTAATGCCGAGCCGATTTGCGATTGGCGCATAGATATCCAGCGTCTCGCGAGCGATGCGTTTTTTCTTGGCGGCAGGCATCGCGCCGAGCGTCTGCATGTTATGGAGTCGATCAGAGAGCTTGACGAGGATGACGCGAATATCCTCGATCATTGCCAGCATCATCTTGCGGAAGCTCTCCGCCTGCGCTTCGGCGCGGCTGCGGAATTGAATCTGGTCGAGTTTGCTGACGGCGTCCACGAGTTGCGCGACCTCGTGACCGAAGTTCTCCTCGATGTCATCCAGCGAGGCGGACGTATCCTCTACGACATCGTGCAATATTGCGGCCGTAATGGCCTGCGCATCGAGATGCATGTCGGCCAGTTCCTGGGCCACGGCAACGGGATGCGTGATATAGGCTTCGCCGGACTTGCGCGTCTGCCCCTCGTGGGCGCTGGCGCCGAATTCATAGGCGCGCAGAATCTGATCGATTTGCTCGTCGGCAAGGTAGGATTTGAGCGTCTCAACGAGACGCCGCACTCCGTGGTCTCGCCGCGAAGCGCCGGGGAGCCTGGACAGAATTGTCGCCGCGTAATCCATGCTCCGATAATAGCGGTAATAGCCGCGTAACGGTCAAGCTGCCGCGGCTGTCAGGGCCGCTATTCGCGGGGATATCAGTCGCCGATCGAGATACCGCGAACCGGCAGAATGTTCTCGGGCGGCTCGGACTGCAGAAGCTCCTCAGCGGCGGGCTGATCGATCTCCTCGAGAATCGCGGGCGTGATATGACCTTCGGCAATTTCGCGCAGAGCCAGGACGGTCGGTTTGTCATTCTCGAGCTCGACCATCGGGTCCGCCCCGTGTGCTATGCGCCGTGCGCGCTTGGCGGCAACGAGCACCATTTCGAAAATGTTTTCGATGTTATCCAGGCAATCTTCGACCGTGATTCTGGCCATGTGTCAGTTTCCTATGTGTGTGGATCGTGGTTGGACCCATAAATGAGGACCACGAGTCTAGTTGAGCGGCAGGCCGGAAAGCGAAGCTATATAACCAATTGTTATAAGCATCCTCCGACGCCAGCCCTTAACCGATGATTCTTGAAATGACGCGCCGCAAGGCCACATTTGACCGCGCACACGAATCGCCCGACCCTTTCAATACGTTTTCGAGATCATCGACCGCCCGCTCCAGCTTGTCGTTGATGATGATGTAGTCGAATTCATCCCAGTGCGACATATCGCTCAGTGCGTCGCGCAGCCGGCGCTCAATGACCTCCGGGCTGTCGGTACGGCGGTCTCTCAAGCGACGTTCGAGCTCTTCGAGCGAGGGCGGCAAAATGAAATATCGTGACGCATTCGGGCATGGACGCACGAACCTGTCTTGCGCCCTGCCAGTCAATTTCGAGCACGACGTTCTGGCCTTCGGCCAGGTGCTTCTCCACCTGGCTGCGACTCGTCGCATAAAAATTGTCGAATACTTGCGCGGACTCGAGCAACTCTCCTTTTGCGTTTAGTCGCTCGAACTCATCGAGATCGACAAAGAAATAATCGACCCCATCGACTTCCGTGCGGCGCTTCTGTCGCGTCGTGTACGAAATGGAAAATCGCAGGTCGGGGTTGCGCGCAACAAGCGCTTTGACAATGGTCGTTTTGCCAGCACCCGAGGGCGCCGCAATAACGAACAGCTTCGCGTTGTTTTTTTCCACCCGAACTTACTCGACGTTTTGAATCTGTTCGCGCATTTGCTCAATCAGGACTTTCAGGTCGACGGCAGCTTTGGTGGTCTCTGCGTCGGCAGACTTCGAGCCCAGCGTGTTGGCCTCGCGATTCAGTTCCTGCATGAGAAAGTCGAGGCGCCGACCAACAGGTTCCTTATTTTTCAACGCGTCCCGAATTTCGACGAGGTGACTTTCGAGTCGGTCGAGCTCTTCGTCGACATCGATTTTTTGTGCGATCAAAGCGAGTTCAACTTCAAGTCGTGCGGGATCTGCCTCGACATCGAGCTTCTCAACTCGTTCTTTTTGCTTGCTGCGCGTTGCCGCCAGAACCTCCGGCATACGGCTACGAACGGAGGCCGCAATTACTTCGATATCGCCGCAACGAGTCTCGAGCATTTCCGCAATTCTCTCACCTTCACTCGCGCGCATGCTCTCGATGGCACCCAGCGCCTTGTCCAGTAGTGCCGTGGCCTGCTCGAACAGCGGTTCGGTATCGATCTCGGTTTGCAGCACGACGCCCGGCCAGCGAAGAATTTCGATCGGGTTGACCGCGGCGACGTTGGGCAGTTTCGAGGTCAGCTCGGAAATTCGATGGCCGATCAACTCGACGAGACCCTTGTCTACCTGCAGCTCGTTTTCCTGATGGACCGCACGACGGAAATAGAGAGAACATTCGACTTTTCCCCGTCCGAGGACCGCGCTCGCCTGCTGGCGGAAAAACTGCTCCTTCTGCCGCAGGTCGTCGGGCATCTTGAACTGCACGTCCAGGTATCGATGATTGACCGCCCGTATCTCCCACGTCAGGGTGCCGATGCCGGTTTCAACGGACTCTCGCGCGAAGCCTGTCATACTGTGTAACATCAGCATCCTTCTCCCAGTAACGACGCAGTTTGGTGCCTGGGTCACGTTTTTTCGAGGATCGTCATTCTAAGCTGTGGCCGCTGTTGAAGGCCAATCAAGGCTACCTTTACGCCATGCAAATCGAATACGCCAAAGTTTCAGCGCTCGGTGACCGCAAGGACAACCAGGATCGTGCGGCTGTCGTCGTTGCCGACGAAGCCGCGATGATGCTTGTTTTTGACGGCATGGGCGGACATTCCGACGGGGCTCGGGCGGCAGAGACGGGCCTCAAGGTTGTGCAGGATCTATTCATGGAATCGACGTTGCCCGTGCTCGATCCGCAAGGCTTCTTATACATGGCGCTGTCGCGCGCACACGATGCGGTCGTAGGACTTGGCCAGGATCTCGCTGTCGATTTTCGACCACGCGCGACCTGTGCAATCTGTCTTGTGCAGGAAGGCGGCGCATTCTGGGCACATATTGGTGACAGCCGGATCTACCAGGTGCGGGACGGACGCGTGTTGAAGCGCTCACGCGACCATAGCCATGTCGAAGTATTGATTCAGGAGGGCGCCATCACGGAGGAAGAAGCCAATGACCATCCGATGCGCAATTTCGTCGAGTGTTGTATTGGTGGCGACTCCCCGGTCCCGGACATGAGCATTACGAATTGCATCAAACTTGCTCCGGACGATGTATTGCTCGCCTGCTCGGACGGTTTGTGGTCGGGACTGAAAGATGAAGATATGGCCGAAATCGGCGCCAGCGGCGACAACAACGACGAAAACGAACTCATCGAGAATCTAAAAGGCCTGAGCATAAAGGCGCTGAGCGTTAATTCTCCCTACAGTGACAATACGACAGGCACCGCGTTAAGGTGGCTCGGTTAGCCTGGTTGCAGGCAGGAGAGTAATCATGCGTCCCAGTGGTCGCAAAGTGTCACAAATGCGCGAACTGCGCTTCATTCCCGATTTCACAAAACACGCCGAGGGCAGCGTACTCGCGACCTTTGGCGATACCCAGGTATTGTGCACGGCCAGTATCGAGGATCGCGTTCCCGGCTGGATGCGTAATACCGGGCGTGGATGGGTGACCGGCGAATACGGGATGTTGCCAAGGGCGACGCACACGCGCTCGGGCCGTGAGGCGTCGCGCGGCAAGCAAGGAGGACGAACCGTCGAGATCCAGCGCCTCATCGGTCGCTCGCTGCGCGCCGTGACGGACCTCGAAGCCCTGGGCGAGCGATCGGTAATGCTGGACTGCGATGTCATACAAGCTGACGGTGGCACACGCACGGCGTCGATCAGCGGCGCGTACGTCGCACTTGCCATTGCCATGAACAGGCTCGAGAAGTCCGGCGGAATAAAGAAATCGCCGCTTTACGGGCAGGTTGCAGCTATTTCGGTCGGCATCTATCGCGGTACGCCGGTGCTCGATCTCGACTATGCGGAAGACGCAGAAGCCGAAACGGACATGAACATCGTCATGAACGATGCCGGCCGTTTCATCGAGGTGCAGGGTACTGCCGAAGGCCACGCATTCACCGACGATGAGTTCAGCACGATGATCAGCCTGGCACGCGCCGGAATCAGCGACATCATTGTTGCTCAAAACGAGGCGATTGCGTCTGTAACTTAAGTGACCTCGCTGCCCGGTAAAGTCGTCATGGCCAGCAGCAACGCTGGCAAAATTCGTGAGATCGCGCGCCTGCTCGACGGTCTTGGTGTCGAGGTCGTGGCTCAGTCGGAGCTGGGTGTCAGTGACGCCGATGAAACAGGCACCACGTTTGCCGAAAATTCGCTGATAAAGGCACGACATGCCGCTGATGCAACCGGGCTTCCCGCTATTGCAGACGACTCCGGGCTGGCCGTGGACGCACTGGACGGGCGACCGGGTGTTTATTCGGCACGCTATGCAGGCGCTGATGCGACGGACGAGCAAAACATCGACAAACTACTTCAGGAACTCGTCGACGTAAGCGACGAGTCGCGCGGTGCCGCGTTTCATTGTGTCGCGAGTTTCATCATGCCGGGAACATCGCAAGCCGTTGTTGCCGAAGGCGTGTGGCGGGGAACCGTTCTGAGGGCGCGCAGGGGTGACGGCGGTTTCGGTTATGACCCGATATTTCTCGATCCGGCGAGCGGCCTCACGGGCGCAGAGCTGACGCCAGAAGAAAAAAACGCGCGCAGTCATCGAGGACAGGCATTGCGCGGGCTGGTGGCGCTGTTACAGCAACAGTTCTCGTGAGCCTGCCGCCACTTTCGCTTTACGTGCACTTGCCATGGTGCGTTCAGAAATGTCCGTACTGCGACTTTAATTCGCACACGGCGGGAGAGGCCGCGCCGCGGCAGAGATACCTGGATGCACTGCTTGTCGATATCGGGGACGAGGCATCCCGCGGCGACGGCCGAAAGCTGGAGAGCATTTTCCTGGGCGGTGGAACACCGAGCCTGTTTTCTCCTGACGAGATTGGACGGCTGCTCGAAGGCATCGGGGCGTGCTTCGACATTGCCGACAACGCGGAAATCACGATGGAGGCAAACCCGGGCACGCTCGAGTGCGGAGATCCGGCCGGTTATCGCGATGCCGGTATCAATCGGCTGTCCATCGGTGGCCAGAGTTTTAATGACGGGCTCCTGAAGAAGATCGGGCGAATTCACAATAGTGAGGACATAGTGCGAGCCGTGAATGATGCGCAGGCGGCCGGTTTCCACAATGTGAATATTGACCTGATGCACGGTCTGCCTGGCCAGAATGTCGCGGTCGCACTCGAGGATCTCGAAACGGCTATCAGCCTGACGCCCACACATATTTCGTGGTATCAGCTGACGCTCGAACCGAACACGGTTTTTTATGCGCGTCCGCCAGGCGACCTGCCGGACGAAGAGACCACGTACACAATGCAGGACCGAGGGCAGGCATTGCTGGCTGAAAGCGGTTACCGGCAATACGAAGTCTCGGCGTTCGCACGCGATGACAGGGTATGTGCGCACAACCTGAACTACTGGCTATTCGGCGACTACCTGGCAGCGGGCGCCGGCGCACACGGCAAGATAAGCGACGCCCTGGGCGTCTTCCGATATCAAAAGCCCGCAAACCCGCTGCAATACATGCAGACCATTGAGGCACGGGGGCAGAGTGCCGCAGCGGTCCGGGTAGCCGGGGCGGAGCTGATCTTCGAGTTCATGCTGAATGCGCTGCGACTGAGCGACGGATTCAGTGACGTGACCTTCTGCGAAAGGACAGGGCTGGGCGCCCATGAGCTGGAGGCGGTCATGCGAGACGTCTGCGAAAAAGGGCTGGTTGCGCGCGTCGACGCATCGCGCTGGCAGGCAACGCCGTTGGGCAGACGTTTCCTCAACGATTTGCAGGCCGAATTTCTGCCCGACAAGCCCTGAAACCGGTCAAACAGGCAGGGCTCCGGCACGCGCTTTGACCGGTTTCGACGCAGCAAGGCGACCCTCTGAAAACTTTCCGGATTGTTCATTTATGCACAAGGAATGCGGGGGACCTTTGATTAGCAGCGTAAGACGCGTCTCGAATTCACTTGGTGGGTCCTGAATCGCCTATAAGTTGTTGTTTTTTCGATGGAATTGAAAATGGACATAAAATAGTCAAATTGACAAGCTTGCTTGCAAATCCGCACCTTAGGTCATTCACTCAATTTCCATCCACAGTCTTATCCACAGGTTCTGTGGATAAGAGACCGGGGCTTGCGGCTGCAGGCGCTTCGCTATATCCTACGCGACCTTTTTGCGAAGTAGCGCGCTCGGGAGAGCCAAAATGAAAGCCGACATTCACCCCAATTACAATGCCATCAAGGTCACCTGTAGTTGTGGCAACGAATTTTCGACGCGCTCGACGCTCGGCGAGGATCTCCTGATCGAGGTGTGCTCCTCCTGCCACCCGTTCTACACGGGCAAGCAAAAGATCGTCGATTCGGGCGGACGCGTAGACAAGTTCCGCCGCAAATACGGCATGAGCTAAAAACCAGCCGCTGTTTCGACAGCAACCCTGGTTTGATTGCGTGATTCCACGACTCCCCGGGTCGTGGGGCTCTGCTATGCTCGTAGCGCTTTATTCAAGGACATCTGAGGAAGAAAGATGAGCCAGGATGCATTCCGCCTGATCAGCCCCAGCGGCACCGAAATGGAGCTGCCCGTGCGTACCGGAACGATCGGTCCCGACGTTATCGATATCGCCAAGCTGTATAAAGAAAAAGGCGTATTTACCTACGACCCCGGGTTCGTCTCGACAGGTAGCTGCGAATCGGATATCACGTACATCGATGGCGAGCAGGGTGTCCTCATGTACCGGGGCTACCCGGTGGAGCAGCTCGCCGCCAGCTCGAACTTCATCGAAGTTTCTTACCTGTTGCTACACGGCAATCTGCCGACATCCATCGAGCTCGAGAAGTTCGAACGGACGATTCGGCGGCACACCATGCTCAACGAGGGCATGCTGAACTTCTTCAAGGGCTTCCGTTACGACGCGCATCCGATGGCCATGTTGTCGGCCGTCGTCGGATCCATGTCGGCTTATTATCACAATGAGATGGATGCATCGAACCCGGATCACCGCGATATATTCGCGCACAGGATTCTCGCGAAACTGCCGACGATCGCCGCCGCCGCTTACAAGCTGAATACTGGTCAGCCGTTTATCTATCCTCGTAATGACCTGAACTATTGCGAGAACTTGCTGCACATGCTGTTTGCGGTTCCGGCAGAGCCCTACGAAATCGACGAGGTCGCCGCCGAAGCACTCGACCTGCTGTTCATATTGCATGCCGATCACGAACAAAACTGTTCGACATCGACGGTCAGGATGGCCGGTAGTTCCGGCGCGAACCCCTACTCGGCGATTGCTGCCGGCATCTCTGCACTTTGGGGACCAGCACACGGCGGCGCCAATGAGGCCGTTCTCAAAATGCTCGAGCAAATCGGGGACACCAGCCAGATCAAGAAGTACGTCGACAAAGCCAAAGACAAGTCGGATCCGTTCCGGCTGATGGGCTTCGGCCACCGTGTGTACAAGAACTTCGATCCGCGCGCGACGATTATCCGGGACATGTGCTACAAGGTTCTGCAGCGGCTCGACCGCAAAGACACGCCCTTGTTCGACCTGGCGCAGGAACTCGAGCAGGTGGCTCTCAAGGACGATTACTTCATTGAGAAGAACCTCTACCCGAACGTCGACTTCTACTCAGGGATAATTTACAAGGCCCTCGGTATTCCGACCTCGATGTTTACGGTGATGTTTGCCCTTGGGCGCTCGGTGGGATGGGCGGCGCACTGGCGCGAGATGATCGCTGATCCGACGACCAAGATCGCCAGACCACGACAGCTGTACACCGGGCCGGCACAACGGGATTACACGCCGATCAAAAAGCGGTAGCATCTCCACATACCACCCACCATTCCCCGCGGCGTCGATCGCGGTGTACCTGAGGCAAGCGGCGAGATCTTGCTGGCGGACTGTCTCGCTGCGCTCGCTTGATGTCTCGCCGCAAACATCTCGTCCACTTGCCTGACGCAGCACGATTGTGCAGCGGCGGCGAGTGCGGGATGTCTTGCGGCGACACGCGTAACGCGAGCGCAAGCAAGACATCCGCCGCGCATCGGCCGTTGCCTGACCGGCGCCGTGGCGCGGCTTGGAAAGGGTGGGTGGTGAACTGGAGTTGTGCTTAAACGTGTTCGAGTAGCAGCTGCACGGCATCCGAATCGACCCGCTTCATCGGCTTGCCATCGATCGGGCTCATCGGCGCCTGCCGAATCCCGTCAACCGGAAACACGGTTACCTGGATCGCGTTGTTGCTGTGATGAAACTCAAAACCGGCGAAAGTCTCGACGCGGTTGCGGCGGCTCTTGAGGCGCCTTTCGTAGGGACGGAAACTGATTCCTATGTCACCGAGTTCCAGCGCGACGGCTTCGGGAGTATCGGTGAAGACGTGGAGGTTTACCGCCGAGTTCTCATCCGCAGTACCCACGAGTACGGGCCCGACAAGTCGTGGCGTAAACGACTCAAGCAACTTCATGGCCGAGAGCGCCGCAACCCGCATGAGGCGCAATTGATCGGCGTGTGATTCGCGCCCGAAAATCTGCAGGTGCTCTACAACCGCCGCCTCGATTTCGGCATTGCCCGGTAGCGCGCCGCGCCCGGCGATTCCCAGGCGCTCGGCCGCCTTTTGCTTTGCCAGTCGATAGTCGCGAATGCCGTGATCGACAATGATGCGCGCGGCTTCCTGTGCTACGACCTGTCGCGCCCGTTCGGTCTCACTGTTTTTTTGTCGGCCCATTGCGTTAGAAAAGCGGTTCGCTTTCCTCGTCATTTTCCCCTTCCTCTTCGGGCGGCGCATCAATACCGGACGCGTCATTGAAAATGTCAGGTAATTCTTCGACGAACTCGCACTTTGGAACGTTACCGGCGCGGAAAACCTCGAACACGACGTTGCGCTGCCCTGAACGTGCAGGACAGCCGGTCTCGCGATCTATAAGCACCGAGACAATGCCTTCAGGCATGGGCATTTGATTCTCTGGCACGCCGGCCAGCGCGATGCGCGAGAATTCAATCCAGATCGGCAATGCGGTCCTCGACCCTTCTTCGCCCGGGCCAAGCGGCCGGTCGTCGTCGTAGCCAACCCAGACGATACTGGCCAGGTCGGCGTTGAAGCCCCCGAACCAGGCGTCGCGCCGGTCATTCGATGTGCCCGTTTTTCCCGACAGATCGTTACGGCCCAATACCATTGCGCGGCGACCCGTGCCGCGGCGCACCACGTCGCGCATCATGTCCTGAATGAGAAACATGTTTTGCGGACTTAGTGTTTGCGGGGCCGTGATGACATCCTGAAAGAGCGCCGGCGCCGTGCTCGCATCCGGTCGGTAGTCGAGCGCCACATCAGCCATGGCGTCCAGCGTCATTTCCGCGCGCGGCGTGTTGCCAAACCGATTGTTCGGATCGTCCGCGATACACTCGTCGCAAACAACAGCCGGCTCGCTGCGGTAAAGGGTCTCACCCTCGGGCCCGTAAATCGCATCGATGACGTAGGGCTTTACGGCATGCCCGCCGTTGGCAATTATCGCGTAGCCCTGCGCCATATCGAGCGGCGATGCAGCGCCGCCGCCCAGCGCGAGAGAGCCATTGCGGGGCAGCGCAGCGCCGCCAAAGCCGAACTTTTCGATATGGCGAACGGCGTTGCCGATACCCGTGTTGAAAAGCAGCAGTCGCACGGATACGAGGTTCATCGAGCGATACAACGCTTCGCGCATACGCGTCGGCCCATAGAATCGGCCGCTGTAGTTGATTGGTCGCCAGACTGCTTCGAGTTCCGACGAATTAATGACAACGGGCGCGTCCAGCACTACGGTCGCCGGCGTGTTGCCATGCTCAAGCGCAGCCGAGTAGATAAAGGGTTTGAACGATGAGCCGGGTTGACGATAGGCCTGCCGAGCCCGGTTGAACTTGCTCATGGTGAAGTCGAAGCCACCCGTCAGTGCTCCGACGGCGCCATCAAACGGATCTATTGCTACGACCGCCCCCTGCGCATCAGGTACTTGGGCCAGCGCCCAGGTGCCGGCCGTGGTTGGCATGACGTGAATAACGTCACCTACAGACAGCACGTCGGTCACTGCCTCCGGCGCCGGGCCGGTCGTTTCGCGATCAATGAAAGGCTTGGCCCAGCGAATGCCGGCCCAGGGCAAGGTGGCTTTGATGCCACCGCCGAATACAATGCTCGCCGAGTTATTTTCCGAAACGGCCGTAACGAGCGCGACAGACAGACCGCCCGGGGCGTATTGCTCGAGCAATTCGCGAATTTCAATAGGCCATTGTTCGAACGGTGCCGCCAGGACTTCGTCGCCGAGCTCCAAAGTCATCGCCGGTCCGCGATAGCCGCGTCGTCGCGAAAACTCAAGCAGCCCATTTCTCAGTGCGTAGTTGGCTGCCGTTTGCAGACGCGAGTCGAGGGCGGTGACAACCTGGTAACCGGCCGTGTAGGTGTCCTCTCCATAACGCTTCAGCATCTCGCTGCGGACCATTTCGGCGACGTACGGTGCGTTCAGTTCAACGGCGGCCCCGTGCAACTGCGACTCCATCGGGAAGGCCATCGAGTCTGCATAACCCGCATCGTCAATATAACCAAGATCGTGCATTCGCCCGAGTACGTAGCCACGGCGCATTTCTGCATTGGCTGCGCTGTAAACCGGGTTGTATCGGGAAGGTGCCGGGAGAACACCGGCGAGGGTCGCCGCTTCTGCCGCATTGATGTCCCTGAGGTTCTTGTTGAAATACACCTGTGCTGCGGCAGCGACACCATAGGCGCGTTGACCGAAAAACATCTTGTTCAGGAACAGCGCCATAATCTGTTCCTTGGTGAACTCCTGCTCGATCTTGTAGGCAAGAAAAGCCTCGCGGAGTTTTCTGGTGAACAATTGTTCACGCGTAAGAAAGTAATCACGGGCCAGCTGCTGCGTTAACGTGCTGCCACCGCCACTGATCTCGCCGCTTCTGAGCAATCGCGCGAACGATCGTACGATTCCCTGGTAGTCGATACCCGGATGCTCGAAGAAGCGGCGATCTTCGGCCGAGATAAACGCATGTACGACCTGCGGCGGCAGATCCTCGAAAGTGACGAGGATGCGCCGCCGCTCACCGATTTCCGATATCAGGTAGCCGTCGCGACTGAAAATCCGGAGCGGGATTTGAAGCGGAATATCCCGGATCGTCTCGGCCCTGGGCAAGCCGGGTTCGACGAAGTAATACGCTCCGATCACCGCGGCGACGGCCGCTATGGCGCCGCTGGCCCCGAGGCCAAGCGTCACTATGAGGCTCCTGACCAGCCGTCGCCTGCGGATGTGACGTAGATTCTTGTTTGTTTTCGGTGGTTTATGCATAGTTGTTGGCGATTTCCGCCGAATATCCCGGTTTATCGGGGCGTTGGCTTACTCTATATAAAGGTACGGTAGTGGTCGGCAGATGCAGGAAATATGGCTTTTTAAGGGCAAGGCTTTTTTGCATACTTAATCGAGGCGGCCGATGATAGACGCGCATCGATGAATGCTGCAATAACAAGTCTCGCTCCCAGCCGCCGACTGGTTCACGGAAAGTATCCGTCAAGGCGCATTACCATAGGGATTGTTGGATCGTGAGCAAAGTCACGTTTTAATTAACATTTTATTGATATATAGTTAAATCGAATTGCTAAGGTCCAACCTACGATTGGCTCGCAACTTACCGACTTAGAAGGAAAAATACGTGCTTTTTGGCAATAAATCACAGCCATTGCTGGGCCTCGATATCACGACATCGTCGGTCAAACTGATAGAGCTTACCCAGAGTGGAAAGCGCTACCGGGTCGAGTCCTACTCAGCAGAGCCTACCCCTCCCAGTTCGGTGAGCGAAAAAGCGATTGTCGATGCGAAAGCAGTCGGTGAAGCTATTCGTCGCGCCGTCAAGCGGGCCGGGGCCAAGGCAACCGATGTGGCCGTCGCCATCAGTGGTGATGCGGCCATTACCAAGGTCATTCAAATGCCCTCCAGCCTCTCTGCGCGAGATCTCGAGGGGCAGGTCGAGATCCAGGCCGACCAGTACATTCCATTCCCGATGGAAGAGGTCAGCTTCGATTACGAGGTTATTGGCCCGAATGAAAAGGACCCTGAGCTCATGGACGTGTTGCTGGTTGCGACACGAACGGAGAATGTCGAGCAGCGGCAGTCTGCCGTCACTGCGGCGGGCCTCGCGACGAAGATAGTCGATGTCGAGGCTTTCGCACTGGAAAACGCATGTCGCCTGCTGAGCCACCAGATTCCTGACGGTGGTATGGGGCAGTCGGTTGCAGTTGTCGACATTGGCGCCAGCAGCACGACATTCAGCGTGCTTTACGACCTGAAGGTTGTTTATACGCGCGACTTCAACTTCGGCGGCCAGCAGCTGACCGAGGAAATCATGCGCACTTACGGGCTGTCGATGGAAGACGCGGGCCGTGCCAAGAAGCAAGGTGGCCTGCCAAGCAATTACCAACCCGAAGTGCTGGAACCTTTTATTGACGACATGACGCAGCAGGTCAGCCGTTCACTGCAATTCTACCTGGCCTCGGGTGGCGGTCGTGAGCAGCCGGACATGATCCTGGTTTGCGGCGGTTGTGCGAACATCCCGGGTATTGCTGACGTCATCTCGAGTCGCGTTGGTATTCCGACCGAGGTCGGTGATCCGCTCGGACAAATGAAAATTTCATCTAAGGCCAAGTCACAGGGCGTCACTAAAGATGCAACTGCACTTCTTACGGCTTGCGGCCTTGCACTGAGGAGCTTCGACTAATATGCCAAGTATTAATCTACTCCCATGGCGCGAGGCAGAGCGCAAGAAACGCCAACGAGACTTCGGTGTCGCCACAGCGGGCGCCGTAGTTGCTGCAATCGCGGTCGTTGTTGTGACGATCTTTGCATACTCACAGATGATCTCGGGCCAGGAATCGCGAAATGCGCGGCTGACTGCGGAAATCGTCGAGCTTGAGAAGAGTATTACCGAGATCAACGGCCTGGAGCGGCAAAAAGAACGTCTGCTTGCACGCATGGAAATCATCGAGGAACTGCAGAAGAGCCGCCCGGAGATCGTTCATCTTTTTGATGAGCTGGTGCGGCAATTGCCGGAGGGTGTTTACCTTACCGGTATGAAACAAACCGGTTCACGAGTCGAGATTCGCGGCGTAGCCCAGTCCAGTACGCGCGTGTCCGCATTGATGCGCCAGATTGATGCTTCGGACTGGTTATCCGATCCCGAGGTTGAGCGGGTCGAGACCAAACAGTCCGGCGCATCCCGCCAGGCGGAGTTCGTCGTTTACCTGAAACAGTTACACAAGGACGGCGAAGCGGAGGAGGCGGAATGAATCTCATCGAAGAACTTCAGAGCCTGGACGTCAATGACGTCGGCCGCTGGCCGCTGGCGTTTCGTCTTGCTGTGATCGCTATAGTGTTCGCAGTCGTATTAGGTCTCGGCATTTACTGGTTCATTGTCCAGGACAAGGCGCCACAGCTTAGCCGCGTGCAGGAAGAAGAACAGCAGCTCCGCGTGACGTTTGAAAACAAGCAGCGCAAAGCGGCCAACTACGACGCTTACAAGGCGCAGCTGTCCCAGATCGAACAGTCTTTCGGCACTATGCTGAGGCAGCTTCCCGGCAAGACGGAAATACCCAGCCTGATCGTGGATATTTCACAGACGGGGCTTGCAGCAGGATTGCAGGAAAAACTTTTCGTTCCGCAGGGCGAAGTCCCAAGAGACTTTTATGCAGAAAAGCCGATCAAGATTCGCCTCACCGGCGGGTACCACGAGATTGGAAATTTCGTGAGTGGCATTGCTGCACTGCCTCGAATCGTGACGTTGCATGACATCAACATCACGCAAGAGGAAAAGGACAAATTCGACAGCCTGAGCATTGAGGTTACCGCCAAAACCTACCGGTATCTCGACGAGGAGGCACAGTGATAATGCGCGCTCCCCAAATAATAAAACATGGCATGATCCTGATCTTGTCGGCCGTCGGACTCGCAGCATGCGGGGGCGACATGGACGACCTGGATCAGTACATCAACGAGGTCAAGGCGAAGCCGGGCGGACGGATTGAGCCGCTTCCGGAAATCACGCCTTACGAAGTATTCACGTATATCGCTGATGCGCAGGGCATGCGGTCACCGTTCGTACCCGACACACCGCAGGCAAGCGGCGGTTCGGGCGGCACACGTCCCGATCGGGATCGGAGCCGCGAGTATCTTGAGAACTTTCCGCTGGATACGTTGGGCATGGTCGGGACCCTGTACATGGGCGACACGATGTATGGCCTCGTACAAACAGCAGACGGATTGATTCACCGAGTCGTTCCCGGAAATTACATCGGGCAAAACGACGGACGAATTACGGAAATTTCTGAATCGGAAATCACTTTGGTTGAAATTATTTCTGATGGAATCGGCGGTTATATCGAGAGAGACGCCGCGGTTGGTCTAGCAGACTGACACCTGAATGGAACTGGGAGTAATTGGAATGATGCTCAAAAGCAAACCGACGGTCGCTTATCGCATGACGGTGATAAAGCTGGCCGCATTGGCACAGGCAGCACTGCTGCTTTTCTGGGGCGCGACTGCCAGCGCACAGGAAGGTAACCGGCTGCAGGACATTCAGGTGCAGAGTCTGCCCGGCCAGCGAGTCGAGCTGAAGCTGATCATGAGTGACACGGCACCCGAGCCGCTGGCGTTCACGATCGAGAATCCTGCAAGGATCGCGCTCGACCTGCCTAATACGACGTTGGGCTTGAGCTCGCGCCGCCGCGATGTGAATCTCGGACCGCTCGACACGGTGCTGACGGCTGAAGCAAACGGCCGCACACGAGTCGTGCTTAACCTGGGTTCCATGGTCGAGTATCAGACTCGCCGCAGCGGTAACACGGTAATCGTCACCCTGGGTGGCGGGGATGACTACAGCGCAGGGACAACCCAGTTCGCCAGCGCGCCAGCATCCGACAGCCGTTCTTACGCCGCACCTGGCAGCCGTGCGATTTCAAGCGTAGATTTCCGTCGCACGCGTGATGGCGGTGGCCGAGTTATCGTGAACCTGACCGACCCGTCAACGCCGGTCGACATTCGCCAGGAAGGTGGTCGTGTCGTTGCTGTCTTCAAGGACACCAGCCTGCCTGCAGAGCTGATGCGTCGCCTTGATGTCATGGACTTTGCGACTCCGGTTACGACCGTCGACACACTGCGCACGAATCTCGATACACGTGTCGTCATTTCGGCGGAAGGCAAGTATGAGCAGCTCGCCTATCAGTCTGACAATGAATTCACGATCGAAATCAATCCGGCAGCGGAAGAAGGCAAGGACGAGTCGAGCCTTTTCTCGGAGACCAAGGAATACGAAGGTCAACGCCTGACGCTGAACTTCCAGGACATAGAGACGCGTGCTGTATTGCAGCTGCTTGCTGAAACTTCAGGCAAGAACATCGTTGTCTCCGATACGGTTCAAGGCAACGTAACACTGCGCCTGCGCAATGTTCCCTGGGATCAGGCCCTGGATATCGTGATGACGACCAAGGGTCTGGACATGCGCCAGAACGGCAATGTGATCATGGTTGCGCCCGCGCAAGAAATTGCGGCGCGCGAAACCGCGGATCTCGAGGCCAAGCTGGCCATTAGCGAACTGGAGCCAACGTACTCCGAGTTCCTGCAGGTCAACTACGCCAAAGCAAGCGATCTCGCGGGATTAATTCAGGCTGATAGTGGCGGCAACCCGTTGCTATCGGACCGGGGCAGCGTTGGCGTCGACGATCGCACCAACACGCTTCTGGTTCAGGACACGGCGGAACGCCTGCAGAACATTCGCCGCCTGGTTCGAACCCTGGACATTCCGATCAAGCAGGTTTTGATCGAGTCACGCATTGTTGTCGTCAATGATGATTTCAGTCGTGACCTCGGTGTCCGTCTCGGTGTAACTGCGTTCAATGAGAGTAATACGGGTCTCACGACGATTAGCGGCTCCGGCGCGGGTACAGACAATATGATCAGTACCTACCTGGAAAACCAGGCCGATCCGACAAGTCCTTTCCTTCTCGAGTACCCGTCGCTGAGTAACCGTTACAATGTTCCCCTGCCGATTGGCGATGCAGCGGGCCGGTTTTCGCTGGCCGTGCTTGAGAATGATTATCTGATCGACCTTGAGCTGACAGCAATGGAGGCTGAGGGTCGCGGCGAGATCGTATCGACTCCACGCGTGATCACGGCGAACCAGAAAGAAGCGACCATCAAGCAGGGTGTGGAAATTCCGTACCAGCAGTCGGCATCTTCTGGCGCGACGACGATCCAGTTCAAAGAGGCTGTTCTCGAGCTGGTCGTTACGCCGCAAATTACGCCGGACAACAACATCATCATGGATCTCAAGGTAAGCAAGGACAACGTCGGCGAGATTATCTCGACAGGCGGCCTTGGCGGCACGGTGCCGAGTATTGATACGCGCTCCGTAGAGACCCAGGTTCTTGTTGCTAACGGACAGACGGTGGTTCTGGGTGGTATTTACGAAACGGAACGCCGTGAGACGATCAAGAAAGTGCCTTTCCTCGGTGATATTCCGGTGGCCGGCGCTTTGTTCCGCAGCAAACAGCGGACCGACAACAAGGCCGAGCTATTGATCTTTGTAACACCGCGCATCCTCGAGGAGGGCGCGACCGTTTACTAAGTTCCAGCTCTACTGAAGATCCGGAAAGCCAACCTTCGGGTTGGCTTTCTCTTTACGGGCCTTCACAAAAAAAGGTAAAACACCGTCATCAATGAAACACCCTAAGAACATTTTCCTGATCGGCCCAATGGGTGCGGGCAAGTCTGCGGTTGGCCGGCAGCTGGCACGGACCCTGCACCTGTCGTTCATGGACAGCGACGACGAAATAGAGGCGCGGACAGGTGTTGATATTGCCTTCATATTCGAGAAAGAGGGTGAGGCGGGCTTTCGCAAACGTGAGGCGGCGGTGATCGACGACCTGAGCGGAATCGACGGTGTCGTGCTTGCAACGGGCGGTGGCGCGATTGTCGATCCGGAAAGCCGCAGCCGTCTTGGCGGCCGCGGCTTTGTTGTATACCTGTATACGACGGTGGACCAGCAGTTTGCCCGTACCAACAAGGGCCGTGAGAGACCGTTGCTGGAGAACGGTGATCGTCGCCAGATTCTCGAAGAGCTGCTGCTTGCCCGTGATCCGCTGTATCGGGAGATCGCAGACCTGGTTGTCGATACGGATGGGCGCAAGGTTCATTCTGTCGCGAGCGAGATTATCGATAAGGTTAGCTAACTGGCCGACCTGGCGTATTTACCGGCGGACTGTCTCGCTGCGCTCGCTTGATGTCTCGCCGGCAAACACCAGGCCGTCCTGATTGCGGTAACCTAAGGACATGTCGGCAACCAGACAATCTCAGTAGATCTGGGTGATCGCAGCTATCCGATCGTCATCGGCCGTGGACTTCTGGACGGCAACTTCAACCTGGCGGACTATGTTCACGGACCCGACTGTCTCGTCGTCAGCAATGAGACCGTTGCGCCGCTCTACCTCGACAAACTCAGGCCGAACCTGGTGGACCGGGACATTACGAGCATCAGCCTTGCGGATGGCGAGTCGTTCAAGACCCTTGCGACGATGCAGACGATCCTGGACAAACTGGTCACGTCGGGTGCCAATCGGGATACCACGGTAATTGCACTTGGCGGTGGAGTCGTCGGCGACATCGCCGGCTTTGCTGCCGCCTGTTACATGCGAGGCGTCGCATTCATCCAGGTGCCAACGACGCTGCTCGCGCAGGTCGACTCGTCGGTTGGCGGCAAGACCGGCGTCAACCACGAAAAAGGCAAGAACCTGATCGGCGCGTTTCACCAGCCGCGGGTCGTGCTCATCGATACCGATACGCTCAACACGCTACCAGCGCGCGAGTTCAGGGCGGGCCTGGCCGAGGTGATCAAGTACGGTGCGATCTGCGACCCGGCGTTCTTTGCGTGGCTTGAGTCCAATATGATCGCCCTGCTCGAGAAAGATCCCGAAGTACTCGCTCACGCGATACAGCGCTCCTGCGAGCTCAAGGCCGAGGTCGTGGCGGAGGACGAACGAGAGGCCGGTCGGCGGGCGATCCTGAACTTTGGCCATACCTTTGGCCATGCGATTGAACGCTGCCTTGGCTACGGTGAGTGGTTGCACGGCGAAGCCGTGGCGGCAGGCATGATAATGGCCGCCCAATTGAGTGGCATCGCGGCCGCGGACCTGTCGCGCCTCAAAGAGCTGATTGCGGCGGCGGGATTGCCAACCGAAGCGCCGGCCATCGCCGGCGAGCGCTGGCTCGAAGCGATGGGTATGGACAAGAAAGCACTACGAAAACAGCTGCGTTTTGTCCTTTTACGGTCGCTCGGAGAGGCTTACATCAGCGCCGACTATGACCGGGCCAGGCTGGCGGCGCTTACCGGGACTCCGGCTTGATGGGTGCGGCAGGCCTCGCACCTTATGCCGCTGACGAGTCGCAGAGCCGCGGCAGAAAATACGACGAGCCAAGCCCGGCGTATCGCGGCGAATACCAGCGTGATCGTGACCGGATCATTCACTCGACGGCGTTCCGGCGGCTGGTCTACAAGACCCAGGTTTTCGTAAATCATGAGGGCGACCTGTATCGCACCCGTCTGACACATTCACTCGAGGTGTCACAGATAGCCCGTAGCGTGGCGTTTGCACTGAGGCTCAACGAGCCGCTGACCGAGGCAATCAGCCTGGCACACGACCTGGGCCATACGCCCTTCGGCCACGCCGGCCAGGATACCTTGAATGCCTGCATGCGCGACTACGGCGGCTTCGAGCACAACCTGCAGTCGCTGCGGGTTGTTGACGTGCTCGAGGCCAAGTACGCGGATTTTCCCGGGCTGAACCTCATGTTCGAGACGCGGGAAGGCATTCTCAAGCATTGTTCAGCACGCAACGCCCGCGAGCTCGGCGACGTGGGTGAACGTTTCCTGCAACGCAAACAGCCCGGCCTGGAAGCACAGCTTGCGAACATCGCCGATGCCATCGCCTACAACAACCACGATGTGGACGATGGATTCCGGGCAGGCCTCCTGAGTCTTGATCAGCTCCGTGAGCAGCCGTTGTTCGAGTCCCAATACGCCGAGGTGCATGCCCGGTATCCCGAGCTCGAGGACCGCCGGCTTATTTACGAAATCATTCGTCGCATGATCGGCACCGTGGTAACGGACCTGATCGAGGAAACACAACGACGACTCGAGAAAGAGCGCCCGGAATCCATAGATGACGTTCGCAACGCCGGCAAGCCGCTCGTGTCGATGTCGGATAGTGTGTACGAACAACACGTAGCGCTGAAACGATTCCTGAACGAGCACCTGTACCGCCATGAACAAAAACTCGAAATGACGCGCAAGGTGCAAATAATGGTCAAGGATTTGTTCACCGCGTACTCCGAGGATGTGCAACGCATGCCGCCGGAGTTTGCCGACGCAGCCGCCAGTCTTGACGAGCACGGCAGGGCGCGGGTTGTTGCCGATTACATTGCGGGGATGACAGATCGCTATGCAATCGCGGCCCACGAGGGCATCCGGGGCTGATAGAATGCGCCGCAATTCTTACGCGGCGGCCATGCAGGCCGCCCGACAGCAAGCCAGGGTTTTCAGTGAAGCACAAAAACATTCCAAATAAAGACCGTCTCATTTTCGCGATGGACGTACCCGACTGCGATCGGGCGAGAGCCCTCGCTGAAGAGTTGGGCGATTCCGTCACGTTCTACAAAATCGGGCTCGAGCTCATGATGAGTGGGGAGTACTTCGAGTTACTCGACTGGATGCTCGCGCGTGACAAGAAAGTGTTTTGCGACCTGAAATTCTTCGATATACCCGCGACCGTGGGTTCCGCGGTGCGTTCGCTCAAGGATCGCGGCGCTTCGTTCGTCACGGTGCACGGTAACCAGTCGATCATGGAGGCCGCGGCCGAGAACAAGGGCGACAGCCTCAAGGTGCTGGGTGTAACTGTGCTGACGAGCCTGGACCGCGGCGACCTGGATGACCTGGGTTTCGACTGCGACCTGGAGTCGCTGGTGCTCTCGCGTGCCAGGCGGGCACTTGAGGCCGGTTGTGACGGCGTGATTTCGTCGGGCCTCGAAGTGCCGAAGCTACGTGAACACATCGACAACAAACTGCTGGTCATATCGCCCGGCATTCGCCCGGTCGACAACAAACCGATGGGCGACCAGAAGCGCGTCGTGACGGTCGAGACGGCATTCTCGAACGGTGCCGATTACATCGTCGTCGGCCGCCCCATTCGCGACGCCGAGAGTCCGCGCGCGGCTGCAGAGGCCATGCAAGCCTCTATCGCTGCGGAGGTTGGCGCGTGATGGCGGAGCTGAAGAACGACTTGTTCCTGCGTGCGTTGCGCCGCCAGCCCACGGCGCGCACACCGGTCTGGATCATGCGCCAGGCGGGCCGCTACCTGCCGGAATACCGAGAGGTTCGCGCAGAGGCCGGCGACTTCATGAGCTTGTGCCGCAACGCCAGGCTGGCGTGCGAAGTGACGTTGCAGCCGCTGCGGCGCTTCAAGCTGGATGCGGCCATCCTGTTCTCGGACATCCTGACCGTGCCCGACGCGCTGGGCCTTGGGCTGTATTTCGCGACCGGAGAAGGGCCGCGATTCAAACGGCCGGTGCAGAGCGCCGCGGCGATCCGCAAACTGTCGGTCCCGGACGTTGGCTCGGAACTCGGTTACGTCTTCGAGGCAGTCAGCA
The DNA here is from genome assembly GCA_963841165.1 of uncultured Gammaproteobacteria bacterium. Classification (GTDB taxonomy): domain Bacteria; phylum Pseudomonadota; class Gammaproteobacteria; order Steroidobacterales; family Woeseiaceae; genus UBA1847. Next base: position 28,744 of record CAWJCA010000054.1, read on the forward strand.
CGATCAGGAAAGCGCTGGATGGCCAGGTGCCGCTGATCGGGTTTGCGGGCAGTCCCTGGACCGTCGCGACCTACATGGTTGAGGGCCGCTCCAGTCGGGATTTCAAGACCATCAAGGGGCTCGCCAAAGAGGACCCGCAGGCGCTGCTGAGTTTGCTGGATATCGTCACCGAGACGACCATTCAGTATCTGAATGCACAGATAGACGCGGGCGCGCAGGCGATCATGGTCTTTGACACCTGGGGCTCGGCACTGGAGCCTGACGATTATCGACGTTTCTCGCTCGCGAACATGCAGACGATCGTCGACAACCTTGCTCGCGACAAAGGCGCTGAGCCGATTCCCGTCATTCTGTTCACCAAGGGTGCCGGCGCGCTGCTTGCCGACATGGTGGAAACCGGTTGCGAGGCGCTGGGCGTCGACTGGACAACCGATCTGGAAACGGCTCGACGGTATGTCGATGACAAGGTTGCGCTGCAAGGCAACCTGGACCCGGCGACGCTGCGTGAAAGCCCCGAGGTCATACGACAGGGTGTCGCCGACACGCTGGCCAGCTACGGTCATGGGCCGGGGCATGTGTTCAATCTTGGACACGGTATTACGCCGGACATCGATCCGGATCACCTCGGCGTGCTGGTTGACGCGGTGCATGAACTCAGCCCGCAATATCACCGCTAACCACCACCCAAACTGACCACCCACCACCAATGACATCACCTGAGCAACCGGCGGCATGATCGCGGCGGATATCTCGCTTGCTCGCGCTTACGCGATGTCGCTACGCAAGACATCTCCCGCACTTGCCACACGCCAGCACGACTGGGCAGCGTGCGGTGAGCGCGGGGTGTGTCTCGCAAAGCGAGCGTTGCGAACAGCTGCCGAGCAAGCATGAGATCTCCCCCGCGATCGACGCCGCGGTCAGATTGATGGCTGGTGGCTGGTGGGTAGTGAATGTTGGGTGGTGGGGGAGTTAGCGCAATGCCTCGATTACGTCGGCCTATCCCCGAGACGCGTAGTAGGCAACGACCCGAGGGTCACTTTCGATGCGTTTCTTATGCCCGACCAACCCTGGTGCCAGTCGCTGAAGGATATCCGGCGACACATGGTCCAGGGTGCCGGCGAGCAGAGATTTTGTCTGCATGAAAACCTTCAGGTCAGCCACCGTCATTCGATTGTCGGCGAAGTAGTCTCCTCCGCCGCGGGTCAAAAGCTCATCCAGCCCGCGCAAATACACGGACAGCCAGCCGTCGGCCAGCTTCTCGCGCGCGCGCTTGAGTTCCTCGCCCTGCAGGCCGAATGTCGCCACGATGTAGTGCAGAAGATCCTCGATGGCGTCCATCGCTTCGTCGCAGTAAAGCGCCTGCAGTTCATCCTCAGGGTACAAGCCCGCCATTTTGCCTATATAACGGCACATAGCATTCGACTGGGTAACGGCTGCGCCATCGATTTCGAGCACCGGCACCGAGTTGAATCGCGTGGTCTTTCGCATCTCCCCGAATTCGGCAAACGATATACGATTGTCTTCAAATTCGATGCCTGCCGCGTGAAAAGCGATTCGAACGGGCTCTGCGCGCCCACCATCGAAATCGAAATAAGTCAGTTTGTAGTGGGTCATTCCGTCACCTCCCGCGGCGGCTCTTAGAGAATCTCGATTTCGAGGATCTTGCATTCCTGAACGACGTCGGCCGTCGTACCGCCGTGCGTCTCCGCAGGTGCCCATACTGCGTCGCCGATCTTGAAAAGCTGCATCTGCTCGCCGCCGTGCGCCGTCGTCTTCCAGCCAGGCGCAGGACTGCAGGTAGACCATGACGCGATCCAGGTGCCCGTGCAGTGGCGACGTTTCGCCATTACGGACGGTTTGCCGAAGCACGCGAACTTTTTCGTTCTTGAAAACCAGCTCGTAAATATGCGGTGCGACGAGGACCGGGTCGAGCGGCTTGGGCACAGCCGCGCCAACAACGGCTGCGAGGAGCAGCATGGGTACGACGGACAGCAGTTTGTTTGCAGGCATTGCGAGCCCCCTCGAGATCAGTCTCGTAGTGCTCTTCGAAGAATCTTCCCGACATTGGTTTTTGGCAGGTCATCGCGAAACTCGACGAGCCTCGGCCGCTTGTAACCAGTCAGGTGCTTTTTGCAATAATCGAGGATGTCCTTCTCCGTCAGGCTGTCATCCTTTCGCACGACAAAGACCTTCACGGATTCACCGGATCGCTCATCGGGAATACCAATCGCGGCAGCTTCCAGGACGCCATCGAGTTCGACGATAACGTTTTCGATTTCGTTGGGATAAACATTGAAACCGGATACGAGGATCATGTCTTTCTTGCGATCTTCGATGTAAAAGTAGCCATCATCGTCGATGCGCCCTACGTCGCCGGTCCGCAGCCAGCCTCCCGGAAGCATCACCTCGGCTGTTTCTGCGGGGCGCTGCCAGTACCCCTCCATGACCTGGGGCCCGCGTATGCAGATTTCGCCGACCTGGCCTGCCGGCAACGGGTTGCCATCATCATCGGTAATCATGACGTCGGTCGAGGGAATTGGCAGGCCAATGGTGCCGGTAAATTCGGAATCGATTCGACAGACGATGGCCGCAGGCGAGGTTTCGGTCAGACCGTAGCCTTGCAGGATGGTCGAGCCGGTCGCCTCCTTCCATTCTTTTGCGACGGCCGGCTGAACGGCCGTGCCACCACCGATAACCACGCGCAGGTGGCTGAAATCGATGTCTTTGAAGCTGGGCGTATTCAGGAGCGCAGCGAACATCGTGTTGACGCCCGTGAACATATTGAACGCGTAATGCGCCATTTCTTTTGCAAATCCTTCGAAGTCCCGCGGGTTGGTGATAAGCACGTTTTGCCCGCCCTGTGCCATCACGGTCAGGCAGTTACCCTGCAGCGAGAAGATGTGATACAGCGGCAACGCCGTGATTGCGATGATCGGGTGTACGCCCTCATAAGCGTCACCTTGCCATGTGATGGTCTGCTGCACGTTATAGATCATGTTGCGGTGACTCAGCATGGCGCCTTTCGAAACGCCGGTGGTACCGCCCGTGTATTGCAGGTAAGCAATATCGGCGAAGCCAATGTCGACAGGTTTCAGGGCTTTGTTCGCTCCCGCTTTGAGCGCGGCCTTAAAAGAAATGCTGTTTGCAAATTGATAGGCGGGCACCTCTTTCTTGACATAACGGAGCACGAAGTTGGTTAGCGTGCTCTTCGGCCAGTTGAGAAGGTCGCCTACGCCGGTCGTGACAACGTTATCGACCTCGGTGTCCGAAATAACTTCTTCAAGGACGTTGGCAAAGTTTTCAAGAATGACGATGCAACGGGCGCCGGAATCCTTGAGCTGGTGCTTGAGTTCCCGCGCTGTGTACAGCGGATTGACATTGACGACAACGAGGCCGGCGCGAAAAATGCCGCACATCGCAACCGGGTATTGCAGGATATTCGGCAACATGATGGCGACGCGCTCGCCGCGTGTCAGTCCGATCGTTTGTTGCAGGTAGCAGGCAAACTGCATCGACAGGCGGTCGAGGTCCGCGTAGGTGAGGGTCCGCCCCATATTGGTGTAAGCCGGGTTGTCGGGAAATTCCGAAAAACCGTGCTCGAAGAGTTCGCGTATCGAACGAAACGGCGGTGTCGGCACCTCGGCCGGCACGCCTTCCGGATAGGATTTAAGCCATGTCTTTTCCAAAATGTCTCCCCTCAGTAACGGCGCAGCGGTTATTTATTATCAGCGCCGCCTAAATCATAACGTACCGTCGAGCGTCGCGCTGATAATTGGCCAGGCATTGTCGAGCAATATCGGCTGCGCCTCGGTGTTCGGATGGATGCGATCGGCCTGCAGCAATTCTTCGTTCATTGCCACATCCTCCATGAAGAATTCGATCCATTTGATGTCCAGATCATTTGCGACCTGGCGGTAAACGGCCTCGAAAGCAGCCGTATAGCGCGGGCCGTAATTGGTGGGAATTCGAATGCCCAGCAAAACGACGGAGGCGCCCGATGCTTTTGATCGCTCGATGATCTTCATGAGATTGTTTTTGATGCGCTCGGGCGGAAAGCCACGCAAGCCGTCGTTGCCGCCGAGTTCAAGGATGATCAGATCCGGCGAAAAGGTAGTTAATGCCGTTTCGATACGGGCAGCGCCCCCTTCGGTCGTTTCACCGCTGATGCTGGCGTTCACGACGCGATGTTCGTACCCTAGCTTTTCGAGCCGCGACTGCAACAACGCGGTCCAGGACTGGTCAACGTCAATACCGAAGCCGGCGCTGAGGGAGTCGCCAAAGACAAGCACTGTCGGCGAGCCGTTACCCGCAGCGCTGGCAGTCATCAACAAAACAACAAGAGTAAGAAGTTTTCGCATGCGAAATGAGTTAGTAAGCAAGGATGTAGTACTGGAGGCCATTCAGGTCAGTAAAGAGGTTAGCAGCCCGGAAGGGAGTCTGACCATTCTTTCGGGCGTGAGTTTCCGGATTGTTGCCGGCGAGTCGGTCGCCGTCGTCGGGCCATCGGGCGCCGGAAAATCGACGCTGCTGGCCCTGCTGGCGGGGCTGGATCTGCCGACCAGCGGGCATGTCGTCCTGAATGGCGCCAACCTGTCGGAGCTGGACGAGGATGGCCGAGCCGGCATTCGGGCCGAAAGCGTCGGCTTCGTTTTCCAGTCATTTCATCTCGTGCCGTCCCTCAATGCCCTGGAAAACGTCATGCTGCCGCTCGAGCTGGCAGGCAAAGACGACGCCCGGGTGGCGGCCCGCGGAATCATAGAGCAGGTTGGCCTGAAAGATCGCTGGAGCCACTATCCCTCGCAGCTGTCGGGAGGCGAAAAGCAGCGCGTGGCCATCGCGCGGGCATTTGCGACCGAACCGGCGGTTCTGTTTGCGGACGAGCCGACGGGTAATCTCGACAGCGGAACCGGTGCAAACATCATGGAGCTGATGTTCGAGCTCAATCGCAGCTCCAGGACGACGCTCATCCTGGTCACTCATGACATAAGCCTTGCCGAGCGCTGTGATCGCATTCTGACCCTCGATGCCGGACGCCTGGTGACCGATAGCGAGGCCGCCGCGTGAAGGCGGTCACATTCGCGTTGCGGACCTTCGGCCGCGAGCTGCGCTCGGGAGAGGTCCTGGTGTTGCTTGCCGCGGTTGGGCTCGCCGTCGGCGCGCTGACCGCGGTTGGTTTTCTGACCGACCGTATCGGCAAGGCTGTCGCTCGTCAGGCCAATGAAGTTCTTGCGGCCGATTTACGCCTCCGCTCGCAGGAGCCCGTGCCGGCGGAGTGGAGAGAACTTGCTGCCGAGTACGGCCTCGACACGACCGAGACGATGTCCTTTCCATCGGTCGTATTCGCTGGCGACGACAGCGCCCTGGCTTCGATCAACGTGATTAGCGAGGGGTATCCTCTGCGAGGCACCGTGCGCGTGGCCGATCAGCTGTTCGGCGAGCAACGGGAAGTTGAAGGCATACCCAAAGCCGGGGAGGTCTGGGCAGACGGAACCCTGCTGGCGCGGGTTGGCGCAGATATCGGCGACCTGTTATCAATCGGCGAGCTTGATCTCCGGGTTTCGGCGGTACTGACCTATCGTCCGGACCAGTCGATAGGCTTCGCGTCGCTCGCGCCATCGCTGCTCATGAACGCCGCGGATATTTCGCGGAGCGGCCTGATCGGCGAGGGCAGTCGCGTCAGCTATGCATTGCTTGTCGCGGGGGACGAAGCGGCCGTAACCGAATTCAATGAGGCCATCCAGGACAAATTGCCCGAATCGGTGCGCATCCGCAGCCAGGAAGAGAGCAGTGAGCGGGCGTACAACGCGGCGGATCGGGCACAACGGTTTCTTTCGCTTACGGCCGTAATGAGCCTGCTGCTCAGTGCGGTTGCCGTGGCGATGTCGGCGCGCCGGTTCGCGCACCGACGCATGGACGCCGTGGCGCTGATGAAGAGTCTCGGTGCAACCCAGGGTTTTGTCATTACCGTGGCGCTGATTCAGCTGATGCTGCTCGGTGTACTGGGCGTAATTGTCGGCAGCATCTTGGGATTCGTCGCGGAAGAATTGTTGTCGCGTATTCTCGTTGGCCTCATTGCGAGCGATTTGCCGGATCCGGGGCTACGGCCCGTCGTGCTGGCCAGCGGCAGTGCCATGGTGCTACTGCTCGGCTTTGCATTGCCGGCATTGATTCAGCTCCGCAACACCCCGCCACTACGTGTCTTGCGCCACGACGCCATGCCGCCGGCACCGTCGCGCCTGCTGGTTGTCGGCCTTTCTCTGGCCGCCGTCGCGGCACTGTTGTACCGCTCGGTGGGTGATCCGCGGATGCTGGTCATTCTTATAGGCGGCATCATCGTGATCGCCGGGGCGTTGTATCTCGTTGGCCGTGGGCTCGTCGCCCTGATCGGCCGGTTTCGATCGGGCGTCGGTGTCGCCTGGCGCTACGGTCTCGCGAATGTTTCACGACGCGGTCGCGACAGCGCGATTCAGGTCGTTGCATTTGGCCTCGGGCTGACGGTGTTGCTCTTGCTAACGCTCGTGCGCACGGACTTGCTCGAGGGTTGGCGACAGACGCTCGATGAGGATGCGCCGAATCACTTCCTGATCAATATTCAGCCATTCGAGGTCGAAGCGGTTGGCGCGTTTTTTGAGAAAAACGGTATGACCACACCGACGTTTACACCCCTGGTGCGAGCGCGCATGACGTCGATCAACGATGTGTCGGTCAAAGATCGTGAGTATCCGAGTGAAGACGGTCGCTGGCTGGCGAATCGTGAGGCGAACCTGTCATGGACCGTCGAGATGAGCTCCAGCAACGAACTCCTCGAGGGCGAATGGTGGCCGCGGGACTACGATGGCCCGCCGCTGGTTTCGATTGAAGAGGAGTCCGCCACCAACGCCGGCCTCACGATTGGCGATCGGCTGAAATTTTTTGTGGCAGGACAAGAAGTCGAAGCGGCGATCGCGAGTATTCGAAAAGTAAACTGGGACTCGTTTCAGCCCAACTTTTTTATCGTGCTGTCGCCGGGCGCGCTCGACAGCATGCCGACGACCTACATTTCGAGCATGAAGATCGAACAGGATCAGCAGGCGATGCTTGTTGATCTTGTGCGCGCGTACCCGAGTATCTCGGTTATCGATCTCGGCGCGATCCTCGAGCAGGTTCGCGGCATCATCGAGAAAGCCAGCCTGGCCGTGCAGGCCGTGTTTGTTTTTACGCTGGCGGCGGGAATCGCGGTGTTGTTTGCGGCGGTACAGTCGACCATCGACGAGCGGCGCTTCGAGAGTGCGATGCTGCGCGCGTTGGGTGCTCGCCGTCGTACTGTGTTTTTCGGAGTCATGGCCGAGTTCGCTGCTCTCGGCGTTGCCGCCGGTGTTCTGGCTTCCGCCGGTGCTTCTATCCTCGCGGCCATAGTTGCTGTACAGCTCTTCCAGCTGCCCTATGAGTTCAACCCATTGCTGTGGGTAATCGGCCTGACAGCCGGCGTACTCCTGGTCTGCATCAGCGGCTTCTTCGCAGCGCGCGGCGCGATCAACGCTGCGCCCGCCGATGTACTGCGGTGGGCGACATGATCGAGCAAAAGCTCTCTTGCGGCATTGTGCTGGCGCGTGAAACCGAGCAGGGCTGGAGCACGTTGATGCTGCGCGCTTTCCATCACTGGGATTTTCCCAAGGGCATCCGGGAGCAGGGCGAAGAGCCGATGGAAGCGGCCCGGCGCGAAGTGCGCGAGGAGACGAGCGTTGCGGATCTCGCGTTCGACTGGGGCGAGCGCTTCTTCGAAACGGGGCCCTACAGCCGCGGAAAAGTTGCGCGGTACTACATTGCGCGCACCGAAACCGAAGCCGTCGAGATGGGGCTTTCACCCGAAACGGGCGAGCCCGAACATCATGAGTGGCGATGGGTGACATTCAATGAGGCGTATGACCTCGGATCGCCTCGCGTGCGCCAGATCGTGCAATGGGCCCGGCAGATAATAGGCGCCTGATCAGACGACGCGATTGCGTTGACGACCTTCCATGAACGCAGCGATGTTGGCGGCGACTTCATCTACGGCGGCCTGGCGCGCTTCGTTGGTGGCCCAGGCAATGTGCGGTGTAACGATCAGGTTGTCGCCCTCGTAATCCAGCAGCGGGTCGCCCTCTACAGGCGGTTCCTTGGGCAGTACATCGATAGCCGCTGCCGCGATTTGCCCTGTACGCAGGGCCTCGGCGAGGGCCGCCGAATCGATCAGCCCGCCGCGCGCCGTGTTGATCAGGATCGCATCATTCTTCATCTTCAGAAACTCTTCCACGCCAAAGAGTTTGCGCGTGTCGTCGTTGAGCGGACAGTGCAGTGAGATGACATCGGAGCGCGCCAGCAGCTCTTCAAAAGAAACCCTGTCGTTGCGTTCTTCACTCGTCCCGGGGCGGACCGAGACGATAACGTCCATGCCGAATGCAGCGCCCGTCTTCGCAACGCCTTTACCGAGCTCGCCGTAGCCGACTATGCCCAGCGTCATCGCCGACAGCTCGCGTACCGGATGGGTCAGCAGGCAGAAATTATCGGATTCCTGCCACTTGCCGGCACGAACGTCAGCGGCATACCGGCCGAGACTGTGTGTCAGGTTGAGCAGGCAACCGAAGACATGTTCGGCCACCGACTGTGTGCAATACGCTCGAATATTGCAGACGGCAACGCCATGTCGTGCCGCCGCTTCGAGGTTGACGTTGTCCGTACCGGTCGCGGTGAGACCAATGAATCGCAGCTTCGGGCAGCGGTTCAGGAGTTCATCGGTCAGCCGAATCTTGTTCGTGAGAACGAACGATGCGTCCTGAATACGCGCGGCTACCTCGTGATCTTCGGTGACGTCGAATATCTCGAGGTCGGGCAGCAAGGCGTGCAGCTGGCCGGTATCGAGGTCGGGGCCCATCGTTGCCCAGTCTAGAAACACGGCTTTCATGTGGATATTCGAGGCTCGGTACCGCAAAGTACGGGACGATGACGGATCAATTCTGGAAACGCAAATCCCTGGCGGAGCTAAGCCGCAAAGAGTGGGAATCCCTGTGCGACGGTTGTGCGCTGTGCTGCATGCACAAACTGGAAGACGAGGATACCGGCGAAGTCTATTACACGGACGTCGCCTGCCGCCTGCTGGACATCGAGACCTGCCGCTGCACTGACTACGGGTCGCGCGCAAAACGCGTCGCGGACTGCCTCGTGCTGTCAGTCGATCGTCCCGAAACGTTTCACTGGTTGCCGGCGAGCTGTGCATACAGGCGGCTCGCTGACGGGAAGGATCTGCCCGGGTGGCATCCACTGATCACCGGCAGGCCTGAGTCAGTGCATGAGGCCGGGATATCGATGCTGGGGCGATCCGTGTCCGAGAACGATGGCGCCGACTGGCGTGTCCTGCAAAAACTCGGCGAGCCGGATGACTAGCCCGGCTCTTGTCGCGAATTCGAATAAGGGGACATTGTGAGTACCTACCCAACCATTCCGCTGTCTGAATACCGGGAGTATCCGATCGAGGAAATGCGACGGCGCGTCAACGATTTTTACGTCGACATTAATCGCCGCCGCACTGTTCGAGAGTTTTCGGATCGGCCCGTGCCGCGGGACATTATTGAGACCGCAGCTCGAAGCGGCCAGCACCGCGCCCAGCGGGGCCAACCTGCAGCCATGGCATTTCGCCGTCGTCAGTGGGCCCGAAACAAAGAAGAAGATTCGCGAAGCGGCCGAGGCGGAAGAACGGGAGTTCTATACGCATCGAGCGTCTGAAGAATGGCTCGAGGCACTCGCGCCACTCGGTACCAACGACCAGAAGCCGTTCCTGGAAAAAGCGCCGTACCTGATCGCCGTCTTCCTGCAAAAATTCGGCGAACTGCCCGACGGCCGCAAGGTAAAGCACTATTACCCGGCGGAATCGACGGGCCTGGCCACCGGCATGCTCATAACGGCGCTCCACAGGGCCGGTCTTGCAACGCTGACGCACACGCCGAGCCCGATGAAGTTCCTGAATGAAATACTGGGCAGGCCGAAAAGCGAACGACCGTTCCTGTTACTCGTGGTCGGGTATCCGGCCGATGATGCACGGGTGCCGGACATCAAGCGGAAATCGCTGGAGGAAATCGCGAGCTTCATCGATACATAACCCACCGACCCACCACCCACCATTCTTGCAGGTGGGCGCCGCTTGGGTAGCTCCTCTCGCTTAACCTCGCTCGACGTCCCTGTCTCGCTCGCATCGGGTTCCGCTTGCTTTGGCGTCCTGCGTCGCGTCGCTCCACACGACGCTCGAGGAGCTACCCAACCGACACCCTCACGCAGCACGATCGGGCAGCGGCGGTGAGTGCCGGGGTGTCTCACAAAGCGAGTTTGCGAAGCAGCTGTCCGAGCGACTGAGATTCCCCGGCGATCGACGCCGCGGTCAGGTGGTGGGTGGTGGATGGGGGGTGGGTTTAGCCCGTGTTCTGCAGACCCTGCGCGATGCCGTTCACACTGGCGAGCAACGCCGCGAACAATTTCTCGTCCTCATTGTTCGATGCCCGCCACCTGGATAACAAGTCCACCTGTATCAGGCTCATCGGATCGACGTACGGGTTACGGAGCATGATTGCTCTTTGCAGGGTTACGTCGCCCTCGAGCAAAGACTCGTGATCCGAATATTCGAGGATAAGGTTTTGGGTGAGGTTGTATTCTTTTTCGATGATCGGAAAGAATTCATCGTGAAGATCACCGGCCAGCTGTGAATAGAGTTCGGCTATCCCCAGGTCCGACTTGGCAAGCACCATTTCGGCATCGGCTGTCAGGGAGCGCAGGAAATACCACTCGGCGAACATCTCGCGAAAAGGCCCGTCGCCGAACTGCTTGGCTGCCTTTGCAAGTCCGCTACCAATCCCGTACCAGCCGGGAAGTACGAATCGGGCCTGCGTCCAGGAGAACACCCAGGGAATTGCACGCAGGTCCTCGATACCGGATTGCGATCGACGTGCCGATGGCCGTGAACCGATTCGCATGCGTTCGATTACATCGATAGGCGTTGCTTTTCTGAAGTACTCGTAGAATTGCGGTGTTTCGTAAATCAGTTTGCGATAAGTACGCCGGCTTTCCGCAGCGATGACGTCCATCATCTCGTGCCATTCCGGCATGTCGTTGCCGCGGTGTGTCGGCAATGCAGTCGCAAGTGCCACGGAACCTGTAACCTGTTCCAGCGTACGAAGTGCTATGCCGCGCAGACCGTACTTTTCGTTGATTATTTCGCCCTGCTCGGTCACGCGCAGCCGGCCATTAACCGTGCCGGGCGGAGCGCCCAGCACAGCAACATGTGTCTTGCTGCCACCGCGGCTGATCGTACCGCCGCGGCCATGAAAAAGCGTCAGCTCTATATCGTGGGACTCAACCGCATTCACGAGGGCTTCCTGGGCGTTTTGCAGCGCCCAGCGGGCCGATGCGAGTCCGCCATCCTTGTTGCTGTCGGAGTAGCCGATCATGACGGTCTGGCGATTGCCGCGCCGCGACAGGTGTTCGCGATACAATTCTGTGCTCAATAATATTTCGAGAATCTCCGGGCCATTGTCCAGGTCATCAACGGTCTCCAACAAGGGAGCGACGTCGAGCGGTACATCACCGCGTCGATTATGGAGTTCGCCCCATTGCGCCAGTAATAGCACGGACAGAATGTCGTCAGCGCCCTGAGTCATGCTGACTATGAACGGGCCGATGGACTTCTTGCCGTACTTTCGGCGGCAAAACGCGATGGCCTGAAACACGCTGATCGTCTTGCGTGCCATCGTACTCAGAGTCATCGGCGCGTTTTCGCGCGTCGTAATGGCCTCGAGGATCCTTTTTGTACGTTCTTCAGCGGGCCGTTCGAGCCAATCGTCTTCGCCGAGGCACTCCGCGATTACGCGCCGATGAACATCTGAGTCCTGGCGAACGTCGAGTGTCACCAGGTGAAAACCGAACGTGCGGATGCGTCGCAGCAGTCGTTGCACGGCGAACAAGCCTGCGTGCTTGCCCTTGTTGCACGACAGGCTTTCGGCGATGAGTTCGATATCCGTAACGAACTGTTCAACCTTCTCGTAGGGGTAGATATCGTCGTCGTAGGTCGACTGCAGCCGTTGCTGGACCAGGCGCAGGAATACGCGATAGGGCATTTCCCTGTGGCGGGCGGGAACAGCGTGATAGGCGTTCGGGAAAATTTCACGGTACTGCTCGATTTTGTCCAGCATGCCCTGGCTGAAACTGGCCCGATCGTCTGACTGACTGAGTTTGCCGCTGATAGACGCACATTCTTTGTAGTAAAGATCGAGAATCAGCGAGCGCTGCCGGGCCAATGTGGCGCGGATGGTTTTTGCGTTGACGTTCGGGTTGCCATCCATGTCGCCGCCCACCCAGGAGGCAAATTGTACGAGGCTTGGAAGTTGCAGGCGTTTGCTTTCTTCCCCGTAGATGCGATTGACGGCCGCGTATATATCCTCATAAAACGGCGGAATCGTCCGGTACAAGACGTCAGTGACAAAAAACAGAACGTGCTCCAGCTCGTCCGCGACGGTCATTTGTTCGGGGGGGTGTTCGCCTGTCTGCCAGCCCGTCGTCACCAGAAGCCTGATGTTTTGCAGGGCGGCGCTGGTTTCCTGCGGCGTCATCGTCGGGTTGAGCAGGTCGACAAGGTGCCTGACGATGTTCTGTTCCTTGCGAAGTATCGTGCGGCGCGTCGGCTCGGTCGGATGGGCCGTAAAGACAGGTTCGATCAACATCGAATCGAGCAGTGCCTGCAAGCCGTCGATGTCCATGCCGGATGCTTTGAGCTTGAGCAATGTCTCTTCAAGGCCGCCGGGCTGATTCTGGTCAATATCGCGGAGATATTCGCGACGCCTGCGTATGCGATGTACTTTTTCGGCCGTGTTGACCATCTGAAAGTACGTCGAGAAGCCGCGAATGAGCTGCAGCGCGAGGTCAGGATCGAGGTTTTCGACGAGTTTCGCGAGTTCTTCGCCGGTCTTTTCGTTGTCTTCGCGCCTTCGGATCGCCCGCAAACGAGCATTCTCGACGAGCTCGAAGAGCTCCTCTCCATCTTGTTCGCGAATGAGGTCACCAACCATCGTGCCCAGCGTACGAACATCGTCACGCAGGGCCTGGTCCTTGTCTTCGAACGTGATGTCCTGACGACGAAGTGTTTTTTCGATTCCCGTACCCATTATTCTTCTACTTATCAGGGTTTATGATCAATCTCGGAAGTTTTCGTACTGCAACGGCAGCCCGATGTCGGTCTCTTTAAGCATACTGATAACGGCCTGCAGGTCGTCGCGCTTCTTGCCGCTGACGCGTAACTTGTCGCCCTGGATGGCGGCCTGCACCTTCATCTTTGCCGCCTTTATCTGTTTCACGAGTTTGCGTGCGCGATCGGTATCGATGCCGCGGCGCAGAATAATTTTTTGCCGTGCTTCACTGCCCGAAAATTCGGGCTCCTGTTCTTCGAGACACGCTATGTCAACGCCGCGCTTCGACAGTTTCTGGTGCAGGATATCGATCATCTGCTTGAGCTGAAAGTCGGATTGAGTCGTGAGCGAAATCACCTGTTCTTCGAGCTCGAATTTTGACCCCGTGCCTTTGAAGTCGAAACGAGTCGTGACTTCGCGATTGGCCTGGTCAACGCCGTTGCGTGCCTCGTGCGCGTCGAAGTCGCTGACTACATCAAAAGAAGGCATGCTGTTTTCCTGTCGGTGCTGACGCGGCAAAAGGTACACCCGCGGAGGCGAACACGCCAGACCCAAAACCGTCCTGCGGGCATATATGGGACAGGACACCGGGCAAGGGCCTCGAAATCTCCACAGGCTGCCCAGTAACAGGGGCGGTCCGGCCGTGCCGGCGGCCGCAAGATATATCGCCATGTTTTTCGTTATGGATATCCGCGCCAGCCCATCCCCGCAATCGGCGGATCGCATCTGGCGGCACCTCTGGGAAATGCGCGACGCTGTTCCGGTCAGTATCGTGCTGCCGACGGTCGTGTCATCACCATGCCCCCTGCTGGCCGAAGAGCGTGCTGACTCCGTCCTGTCGGCGACCGGCATCCAGGTACCGGGGAATTCCGCCTGGATTCCCATGCAGGTCGATGTATCGCAGTTTGTCCATGACAATGGCGATATCCACCTGGGCGCACTCGAGAAGGTTTTGAATGACTGCGTTGACCGGGGTGACTCGCTGCATGACTCGCGCACCTGGTCGTCGCCAGCGATTCAGTTTGACAGCTGGCTAAACAGGCGCCTCGCCGTCGCGATTCGCGGTTGGGGTGACCTGGTCAGTCGGCGCGGCGCTGATCCGGGCGCATTCCGGACGCTGAAAGAGCTCGAACAGCTTGCGGAATTCGTCGGCAAGACCTTGCGTGCGAGGTCTCGGGCGCTGGCAAGAAAAAAGGGCTATTGCCCGGCCGTGGATGTTGCAGGCACGAAGATACTCACGGGCGGCGGGGAAATGAAGCTGCGCTGGCAGCGGGCCGTCAATGACACGGCACTCCGGCATCGCAACCTGACCACCATGTCCGTGTGGGACGTGTTCCCGCAGCGCGGGCCTGCCGATTTGCGATACGTTGATCTGTTGCCGTTGTTACGTTGCGCGAACTGTCTGTCGTTTCAGCGCAGCGTGGATATTTCGCATTGGAAGATCTGTGAATTCAGGCGCTTCTACGAGCGCGTGAGCGCGATACTGCGCTGCAAGTTCGACTCAGGACAGATTGCGAAACAGGTATAAACTGGTATAAGTTCAATGGCCGCTTGCCGGAGCAATCGATTGAGGGAACGTATTGCAACCGATAACACCTGACGCTCATGGCATAGCCGTTCTGGTACTGACGGTCGTTGCGCTTTTTTTGTTTACGCGCGACAACATCCCGCTCGAGTCTTCGTCGCTTGCCGTTCTGACACTGTTGGTCGCCGGCTTCACGCTCTTCCCTTATACGAAGGGTGGCGAGGTCGCGCTCGGGCCCGTCGATTTTTTTGCGGGCTTCGGTAACGAAGCACTCATTGCAATCTGTGTCCTGATGATGGTCGGCAAGGCGCTCGAAACAACGGGCGCACTGCAGCCGTTGGCGAGCGTTGTCGGGCGCGCGTGGTCGACGCGCCCGGTGCTTGCGCTCCTGGCAACGCTCGTTGCCGGGGCGATTCTCAGTGCCTTCATGAACAACACGCCGATCGTGGTGTTGCTGATGCCGATACTCGTCGGTGCATCATTGCGTTCCAAGTTCCCGGTATCGGGCGTCATGTTGCCGATGGGACTTGCGACAATTGTCGGCGGCATGTCTACAACGATCGGTACCTCGACCAACCTGCTGGTTGTCGGTATCTCCCGCGACATGGGCATGCATGAATTCAGCATGTTCGAGTGGGTTCTGCCTGTCGCAATAGTCGGCGGAGTGGGGCTGATTTACCTGTGGCTGATTGCTCCAAGGTTGATACCGGACCGAACGCCACCGATGGCTGACACTTCACCGCGAATCTTCAGCGCGCAGCTGCACGTCAAGGAGGGAGGTTTCGCGGACGGCAGGTCGCTCTCGGAAGTGCTGGCGAAAGCCGATGGCAATCTTCGAATCGACAAGATCCAGCGCACCGATTCCCTGTTCCTTGCAAAGCTGCCCTCGGTGAAGCTGCAGCCGGGTGACAGGTTGTTCGTCAAGGACTCGCCGGAGAACCTGAAACACTACGAGCAGTTGCTCGGTGCAACGCTTTTCAATATTTCAGATATCGAACATCCGGTCGATGAACAGACACCGCTCAAGGCCGAAGGTCAACAGCTGGCCGAAGTGGTCGTTACGCGTGGCTCGCCGTTGCACTTGCGCAGTCTCGCCGCGGCACGATTCACCAACAGCTATGGCTTGTTACCCCTCGCGGTTCACCGCGCTCGCGCGCCCAGTTCGCAGGTCACAGGCGATCTGAACCTGATTCGACTGCGCGCGGGCGACGTGCTGCTCGTCCAGGGCACGGGCGAAGCGATTGCGAACCTCAAGGAAAACGGCACGATGCTGGTGCTTGACGGCGCAACGAGCCTGCCGCAGACACATCATGCCAAGCGCGCTCTTTCGGTCATGGCTTTCGTGGTACTTGCAGCCGCACTGGGCATCATGCCGATTTCGGTCAGTGCGCTGGTTGGCCTGGGCCTGATGCTAGCGACCGGCTGCCTGGGCTGGCGCGATGCGGCCAGTGCCTTGTCCATACCAGTGGTCATGATTATTGTGACCGCGCTGGCGCTGGGTAAGGCCCTGATGGGTACGGGGATGGCGGACTTCATCGCGGTCAGTTTTGTGCAAAGTGCTTCAGGGCTGCCGCCACCGATGATTCTCAGTGCATTCCTGCTGCTCATGACGATCATGACCAACATCGTGTCGAATAATGCGGCGGCGGCCATTGGCACGCCGATCGCCATCAGCATCGCGCAGCAGCTCGGCGTCAGCCCCGAGCCCTTTATTCTCGCCGTTCTGTTCGGTGCCAACATGAGCTTTGCAACGCCGTATGGCTATCAAACCAACCTGCTGGTGATGAGTGCCGGTGGCTACAAGTTCACGGACTTCCTGCGTGTCGGTATCCCGCTCACAGTGATCATGTGGATTGGCTTCTCGTTGGTCCTGCCGATGCTGTACGAGCTGTAAGCACTTGACGCAGTGCCGAAGCGACGGTAATACTCGGATGCATGAATGCTCAGATCGTCAACAACTGGTGGTGGCTGCCCGCGAACGAGGGGGTGGCTGGCTGACTTTTAGCTGAGCAACGCAAGACCAAAAGCCCATCTCTGCCGAAAACAGGGATGGGCTTTTTCTTTGGCCATGGATGGTCTTATGCCGCGACAAAATGCGCAAGAGCGGCGTTGACCTGAGAACTGACTAATGCAAGCACCGTTTGACATAGCGGCCGACCTGGACACTCCGGTCTCGGCTTACCTGAAGCTGAAGGCAATGCGCCCGCGCTTCCTGCTCGAGAGTGTTGAGGGCGGCGAGCGACTGGCACGCTATTCGTTCCTCGGCTTCGGCGACGCCGTCGAGGTTCGCATGGACGACTCGTCGCTAAGCGTCAACGGCAAGAAGGAGCAGAGACCGCGCAACCAGGACGAATACCTGGCCGCCTTGCGACGGGTGCTGGAGCTTGCCCCGAGACCGCAGCCCGCTGACGACCTGCCGTTTGCGGGCGGCCTCGTCGGGGTGTCCGGCTACGATGTGGTGCGACTGTTCGAGAAGTTGCCGCACGATACCGATCCGCAATCGAACGTCCCCGACGCCGCGTTCGTTGCGCCGGCGTCTCTGCTGGTCTTCGATCACCTCACGCGCCGCGTTGCACTGTTGCACGACGGGCCCGAAAAAGAACGGCAACGTCTCAGGGCGGAAGTCATCAAGCAACTTCGCGGCCCGATACCGGCAACGAATGAGAGCGTGACCATCTCACCGGCTGAAGCGAGCCTGACCGAAGAGGAATATTCGGAACGCGTCAATGCGTGCAAGGAGTACATTGCGGCCGGCGATATCTACCAGATCGTGCTGTCGGTCCTGTTTCGCGGCAAAACCAACGTCTCGCCGTTCGAGGTGTACCGTGCGCTGCGGCTGTTGAACCCGTCTCCTTATATGTTCTTCTTCGATTTCGACGATTTGCAGGTTGTAGGCTCATCGCCCGAAGCGCTCGTAAAACTGAATCACAATACGGCGTCGTTGCGGCCGATTGCAGGCACGTTGCCACGTGGTGCAACGCGCGAAGAAGATCTTGCGAACGAGGCGGCACTGCTTGCGGATCCGAAAGAGGCGGCAGAGCATGTCATGCTGGTCGACCTGGCGCGCAATGATCTCGGTCGCGTCGCGAGTGCCGGATCCGTGCATGTCGATCCTTACCGCGCCATCGAACGTTACAGCCATGTCATGCACATCGTCAGCGGCGTGCAGGGTGAGCTCGCAGAAGGGTTTGATCAGTTCGACCTGTTCGCGGCGAGCTTTCCGGCCGGCACCCTGGTCGGAGCGCCCAAAGTCCGCGCCATGGAAATCATTGAAGAAATGGAACAGGTTGGACGCGGACTGTACGCAGGCACGGCCGGCTACTTCGGCCTGAGCGGCGACATGGACCAGGCCATAACGATTCGGACGCTGGTATTTGCCGGTGACGAATACAGTTTTCAGGCCGGTGCCGGTATTGTTGCCGACTCGGTTCCAGCCAAGGAGTACCAGGAAGTGCTCGCAAAAAGCGCCATACTCAGACGCGCCCTTGAAATTGCAGGGGAGGGCCTGTGATAGGCAACAGGATGGGAGATTCGCAGTCCTTCAAGCATGTGCGCATGTTGCTGATCGATAACTACGACTCTTTTACTTACAACCTGGTGCAGGCATTTGCTGCACACGGCGCGGACGTCATGGTGTACCGAAATGACGCGATTACTGTTGACGAGGCTCTCGCTCTCGCGCCGACGCATCTCGTGATTTCTCCAGGGCCGGGCCGACCCGAGGATGCCGGCGTGTCGCTGGCAATGATCGGCGCATTTGCCGGACGCGTTCCTGTCCTGGGCGTATGCCTCGGGCACCAGAGCATCGTCCAGCAGCACGGGGGAGAAATTGTTCGTGCGGAGCGGCTCATGCACGGCAAAACGTCCATGGTCAGTCATGACAGCCAGTCGATTTTCGAGGGCCTGTCGAATCCGTTCGAGGTTGGTCGTTACCATTCCCTGTGCGCCGAGCAGGAATCGCTGCCGGAATCGCTGCAAGTCACCGCACAGACAGATCGTGGAGAGATCATGGGCGTGAGGCACAAGACCTTGCCCATCGAAGGGGTGCAGTTTCATCCCGAGAGCGTATTGACGCCCGAAGGGGATCGCCTGATGGTGAATTTCATGCGGATGACTCAATGATGGACAAGGAATACAGTCATTTGCTGGACCGCCTGCTCGATGGCCATGCGCTCACGGAGCGACAAGCCTATGACCTGATGCACAAGCTCGCCGAAGGTGAGCTGCCTTCGGCTTTGGCCGGAGCGCTGCTCGCAGGCCTGCGTGCCAAAGGCGAGACGGCTGACGAGATACGCGGTTTCGCCACGGCGATGCGGGAGCTCGCATTGCATCCGAAGATACCCGCAGGCAAGCCAACGGTGGACACGGTCGGCACGGGCGGTGACGGCTCCGGCAGCCTGAATCTCTCGACGGGAACCGGACTGCTGGCCGCCGCCGTTGGTTCGCGGGTCGTCAAGCACGGTAACCGATCGGTCTCGAGCCGCTCTGGCAGTGCGGATATGCTCGAGTGCCTGGGCGTGCCGCTGCCGTTGCGCGAAAAAGAAGCCGTCGCCTGTCTCGAGGCAACGAACTTCACGTTCCTGTTCGCGCCGGCCTACCATCCTGCAATGAAGGCCGTGGTACCGATCCGTGGCGCGCTGTCGGTTCGGACCGTATTCAATATCCTTGGCCCGCTGACCAATCCGGCGGCTCCGCCATTTCAGCTCATCGGCGCTTTTAGCAAAGATGCCGCCAGGCTGATGGCAGATACCCTGGCCGGCATGCCATTGGAGCGGGCTTTCGTTGTACACGGCGAGCCGGGATGGGACGAAGCGACGCCGGCGGGCGATTTCTGGTTGTATGACGTGCGACCAGGATCGGTCACCGAGACGAAGCGCTCGCCTGAAGATTACGGGCTCGAGCGATGCCGACCCGAGGATCTCGAGGGCGGCGACGCGGAACACAACGCAAGGGAGTTGACCCGGGTATTCACAGGAGAGGACAAGGGCGCTCACCGGGACGCGCTGTTGATGGGCACATCGCTCGTGCTCGAGGTGCAGGGCGATGCGAAAGATGCCGTCGATGGAGTGGCGAAAGCCGCGGCCGCAATCGACGATGGTCGCGCTGCAGCGTTCCTTCAGAAAATGCGCGAGCACTTTGCCAGCTCATGAGCGATTTTCTGCAAAGCATGGCAGCGGGTAGTGCCGAGCGGGCGGCGTCGGTACCGTCGAAGTTCTCGTCGGCAGACTTCGATAAGCCCGTCGTGCCACTCGGGCTCGGTGACTTTGACGTGATCGCCGAAATAAAGGACCGTTCGCCCGCCGAAGGAGCGCTCAAAACAAGAACCCGGAGTCGCGTTGACCAGGCGATAAGCTATGCAGCCGGTGGCGCAGCCGCGATATCCGTCCTGACAGAACCGAGCCGCTTCGATGGCGACCTCGCTCACCTCGAAGAGGTAGTCGCGGCCGTGCCGGGCACACCCGTCATGCGAAAAGATTTCCTGGTCGAACCCGTGCAAATACACGAAGCCCGCAAAGCCGGCGCGAGTGGTGTGCTTCTGATCGCCGCCCTGTTGTCCGATGACAAGCTCCGCGAGATGCTCGACGTTGCCTGGCAACATGGCATGTTCGTGTTGCTCGAGTCTTTTGACGAAAACGACCTGGCGCGATCATCAATGCTCTTGGACAATGCCGACGATTTCGAACGAGCCGAGTCAGGTCAGCTGCTGTTTGGCGTCAATACCCGTAACCTCCGCACACTCGAGGTTGATAACGAGCGGCTGCGAAAACTCGCGCCACTGTTGCCGAACGGGCGCTGTGTTGCCGAGAGTGGGCTACGCGTTGCTGACGACGCCGCGAGGGTCGCAAGCTACGGATACCGCCTTGCGTTGGTCGGAACAGCGCTGATGCGAAGCGACGATCCCGCGGCATTGGTGGCGGCCATGCGTAACGCGGGCAGCGCGCAGGTGGCGGCATGAGCCTGCTCATCAAGATCTGCGGGCTGCGCGACAAGCGACACGTTGCTGCGGCCGTTGAAGCTGGCGCCGGAGCGCTGGGATTTGTGTTCGCCGAATCGTCCCGCAAGGTCACGCCGGAGCATGCGCGATCAATCAGCGACGCGGTGCCGCGTAACGTGAAGCGCGTTGCGGTCATGCTGCATCCGGCGAACGACGAATGGCAGCGCGTGCTGGCGCAGTTCAAACCCGATGTCCTGCAGACTGATGCAGGAGACTTTGATGGTCTCGAGGTACCCGCGTCTGTCGAGCGCTGGCCCGTCTACCGTGAAGGTCAATCAAGACCCGTTGCCGCAGGAACCTGGGTGTATGAAGGACCGAAAAGCGGTCGGGGAGAGACCGTAAACTGGTCGGCAGCCGCCGACCTGGCGAGATCGGGTGGCATGATTCTGGCCGGTGGACTGGGCCCGGACAACGTTGCGGCGGCTATACAGACGGTAAAGCCATCCGGCGTTGACGTGTCGAGCGGCGTCGAATCGGCGCCCGGCAAAAAAGACACGCAGTTAATTAAAGAATTCATCAGTGCGGCGAAGGCCGCGGAGAAAAATCTATGAGTGGATTGCTGCAAGCCGGCGAGGCATCAGCACTTCTCGATGCGGCGATCCGCGGCGAGCTGCCCGACGAGCGCGGTCGATTCGGTCCGTTCGGTGGTCGTTACGTGCCGGAAACACTGGTACCGGCGTTCGAGCGACTTGAAGACGGGGTGCGCGAGCATTTGCATGACGCATCGTTTCAGGCCGAGTTCCGAAAGGAACTGCATGAGTGGGTCGGACGCCCAACCGCGCTGACGCTATGCGCCGCGGCTCAGTGAGAGCTGGGGCGCCGACGTCTGGCTGAAGCGGGAAGACCTTGCCCACACGGGGGCGCACAAGATCAACAATGCAATCGGCCAGGCGATTCTTGCGAAACGGCTCGGCGCCAAACGCGTCATCGCCGAGACCGGCGCCGGGCAACACGGCGTTGCATCGGCTGCCGCTTGCGCGCGTGTCGGGTTGCCGTGCAGCGTCTACATGGGTGCCGTCGACATGGAACGCCAGTCGCCGAACGTCGATCGCATGCGTCGGCTGGGCGCAGAAGTCGTTGCCGTGGAATCCGGTGACAAGACCTTGCGGGCTGCCATCGATGAGGCGCTTCGAACCTGGGTCACGGATCCCGAGGGCATTTACTACCTGTTGGGGTCGGCGGTCGGGGCACACCCGTATCCGTACCTCGTGCGTGAACTGCAGTCGGTCATCGGACAGGAAGCACGGCAGCAAATGATCGATCTCGCGGGTGGCTTGCCCGACGTTGCGTTCGCCTGTGTTGGCGGCGGGTCAAACGCCATCGGTCTTTTCTATCCACTGCTCGGCGACGACATCGAGCTCATCGGCGTCGAGGCGGGCGGCACCGGTAACGGCCTCGGGCAGAACGCAGCGACGCTCGCGACCGGCACGCCAGGTGTTTTGCAGGGCTCTTACACGATCATCCTGCAGGACGACGACGGCCAGGTGCAGGAGACACACTCGATCTCGGCAGGCCTCGACTATTCGGGCGTGGGACCGGAGCACGCCCTGCTGCAGGCAACCGGTCGCGTCAAATATATTTCGGCAACGGATGACGAAGCGCTCGAAGCACTGGAGGAACTGTGTGCGAGCGAGGGCATACTGACCGCACTCGAGACGTCGCATGCTTTCGCCGCGGCGAAAAAATACGCCAAAGAGCATCCCGGCAAGCGAATACTGATAGGCAACTCCGGGCGCGGCGACAAGGACATGCCGACGTTGACCAAGTACCCGGCGAGGACCCGTAGCCATGCAGGCGCATGAACGCATTACGGCAGCCATCGCTGCTGCGACACAATCCGGTCGGCCCGCGCTGGTGCCGTTCATAACGGCGGGTTATCCGAAGCCAGCCGATTTTATCGGCACATTGAAAGCGATCGCAGCGGTCGGTGATGTCGTCGAGCTCGGCATTCCGTTTTCCGACCCGATGGCCGACGGCATGACCATTCAGCGCTCGAGTTTCGAGGCGCTGCGACAGGGCGTCAGCCTGAAATGGATTTTCGATCAGCTGGACGCGGCGAGTGGCGAGATCGATGCACCATTGGTCATGATGTCTTACCTGAACCCGCTGCTTGCATTCGGCTATGACAAACTCGCCGACCGGGCGTTGGCCGCCGGTGTGTGTGGGTTCATCGTTCCGGACCTGCCGTTCGAAGAAAGCGCAGACTTGCGTGCCGCGCTTGAAGCAAAAGGTCTCGGTCTTATTCAGCTCGTGACGCCCGCAACGCCCGATAAACGACTGCAAACGCTTTGCGATGCATCGCGTGGTTTCGTGTACGCAGTGACCATCACCGGAATAACGGGGGGTGACGCCGGGCTTCCGGCCGATCTCACGCAGTACCTCGATAAGGTCGCAAGCCTGTCGTCCCTGCCCGTCTGTGCAGGCTTCGGCATACGGGCGCGCGAGGATGTTGTGGCCGTGGGTAAACACGCGGCCGGCGCGATCGTTGGTTCGGCACTGGTTGAAGTGCTGGAGCGCGGCGACGACCCGCAACCTTACCTGCGGTCGCTGATCGGCCAATGAAAAAGCTGACATCGGCTGACTCGCTGATCACGATCAATCATTACAAGAACCTGCTGGCGGCCGAAGGCATTCCCGCACAAATTCGTAATGAGCATCTCGGCTCAATCATGGGTGAAATGCCGTTCGTCGAGACCTGGCCGGAACTCTGGGTGATCAACGATCTCGACTTCGATCGTGCGACGCAGCTTATT
This sequence comes from uncultured Gammaproteobacteria bacterium, assembly GCA_963841165.1. Lineage (GTDB taxonomy): Bacteria > Pseudomonadota > Gammaproteobacteria > Steroidobacterales > Woeseiaceae > UBA1847. The sequence continues at coordinate 52,198 of CAWJCA010000054.1, forward strand.
ACGTCCGTAGACTCGGAAAGTCCGCACGCGTCGTGGCGGTGCAAGAAATGCGGCGAGGAAAACGAGGGGCAGTTTGCGGCATGCTGGAAGTGCAGCGCCTCCGCCGACTAACCCCCCACCATCCACCATCCGGCCGGCGCGGCGTCGATCGCCGGGGTGCAGTCGCTCGGACAGCTGCGTTCGCAAACTCGCTTTGTGAAACACCCCCGCACTCGCCGCCGCTACCCAGTCGTGCGCGTGAGGCAGCGGACGAGACGTGCCGGCGAGACATAAAGCGAGCGTAGCGAGGCAGCTGCCGGTAAAGCATGTCGGCGATTGCCGCGGTAGATTGGCGATCGGCCGCGGTGGTAATTGGTGGCGGTGGTGGGTCGGTGGTGCTTACGGCATTCCGCGCGCGAGCAGGCGGGTGCCGGCGATCTCGCTTCGTAGGACGGCCGCAATTTTTTCCGGGTGCATCGGCTTGCTGATCAAAAAGCCCTGCGCAAGGTCACAGTTGCAGCTCCTCAGGAACTCGAGTTGCGTCAGCGTCTCAACGCCTTCCGCAGCTACCTCGATATCCAGGCCCTGCGCCATCGCGATGGCGGCGCGAATGATGCGCTGGTGGCTGTTGTTTTCCTCGACGTCGGAAATCAATGACTGGTCAAGAACAAAACTGTCGATGAAACCGTTGTCGAGTGATTCGAATGACACGTCGCGCGTGCCGAAATGATCGAGTGAGATGCGGACGCCGAGCTTTCTCAGGCTGCGCAACGTTTCCAGTTCATTGCTTCGTTTGCGAACGATGTCGTTGTCACCAATCTCGAGCTCGATACAGCCCGGATCGAGTGCTGTATCGGTGAGCGTCTTGCTGACCGCCTCGACCAGGCGGTTGTGCATCAGCTGTTGAGTTGACAGGTTGATGGCGAGAGAAAGATCGGGCAGCTCGAAGCGATGCTGCCATGCTGCGAGTTGTCGGCAGGCAGTTGCGATAACCCATTCGCCGGCCGAGTGAATCAGGCCGCTGCTTTCGAGAATGGGCAGGAAGCGCGCCGGTGCCAGCAGGCCAAAGCGAGGGTGCTGCCAGCGCAGCAGTGCTTCGAGGCCAATCAGGCGCCCGCTCGAGACATCGATGCGGGGCTGGTAGTGCAATACGAACTCATTGCGGACCAGCGCATGTCGCAACCCGACTTCGAGTTCTTCACGTTGTGCCAGCTTGGTGTTGAGGGCGTTGGAGTAATACTGGAAGCGATCGCCACCACGTTTCTTTGCTTCGAGCATTGCAATGTCTGCGGCTTTAATGAGTCGTGCTGCGTTGTCGCCGGAGTCAGGGTACATCGCGATGCCGATACTCGGGGTCGCATACACTTCGCTGGCGCCAAGCTCGTATTTTTCGGACAACACGAGCAGCAGTTTTTGCGCGGCCGCAGCGGCATTGCTCGCTTCGCCGAAATCCTCGAGGCACACGACGAATTCGTCGCCACCCCAGCGGCCCACGAAATCACCAACGCGCAGGTTTGTCTGTAAACGTTTTGCGACTTCGCAGAGCAATGCGTCACCGACGTCATGTCCCAGCGTATCGTTTATCGACTTGAACCGGTCGAGATCGATGAAAAGTGCGGCGAGCGGCGCCGATTTGCGCTGGCTGCGTCCAACGGCGCGTGTCAGCTGCTCGCTAAACAAGCCACGATTAGCCAGTCCGGTAAGGTCGTCGAATTGCGCCCGTTTCTCGAGCTCGTTCGTCCTGCGGGTAAGCTCGGTGATGTCGCGGAACGTTATAACGCCGCCAATGAGTTCGTGGTTGCCGTCGAACAGACCCTGGCCATTGAGACTCAGCACCGCATCGGGCTGTTCCGGCGCGCGGTAGATGGCTACCTGGGCCGCGAACTTTTCGCCATTGCGGGCGCGAACGAGCGGCAGGTCTGCAGAGTTCCTGTAGTTTTCACCGTGTTCATCAACGCAGCAAAATGTCTGTTCCCAGGTTGGGTCCGGCTGTGAGCGTGCTCCCAGGCCAAGTATGGAACGAGCGGCCGGATTGATGTCGAGCACATGGCCCGCGTTGTCCACAATGATAACGCCATCATTAATGTCTTTGAGTATGGACAACACCGTCATATCGGTGTCTGACAGCCGGCGTTGCAGGTCGCTGCGCTGCACGGCGTGGTCAAAAACTGCGTCCTGACTTTCAACGCTGATGTCGTCGACGCAAATATAGGCTGCGGCACCCGCTCCTACGGCGGCAATGCCACGGTGCTCGTGTTCTTTGCGAGTCAGCGCAATGACCGGGTAAGGCTCAAGCGAGTGAATGATGCTGCTGAGCGATTGTCCCGATTGCGGGATTGTTGGCCCGACCTCGAGAAGAATCAGGTCGACCACCGAGGCGGCATCTATCGGTAAGCTCAGGCCAGCGCAGCGCGTCAGCATGGTGCAGCAGGGAAGGGTTTCCAGTTCGCTGAGATAGTCGGAGGCAAATTCGCCGCGACCCAGGTAAAGAATCGAGTGTCCCGACATCAGTAACTCGCAACCGTTAGCGGCAACTTACCCGTGGTGTCGTGACATCGTGCTGAAAACGGACAAGCGTCTGTAGGTGCCATATTTTTGTTTTACTTCTTCGGTTGCGTCGGGTGACAGCCGAGCTTGCGTGCGGCCAGTCGCATCATACCAGAATAGTAAACAAAGACAGTCGCTTGAGCGATTTTTTTGGCGCTACCAGGCCGCCGTTTTCAAACCAAAACAGGCGCACCGGCATCCAAAGGTCACGATAAAGGGAGAAAAAGCACTTGTCAGCGCTTTTGACCGCAAACAGCAGCGACTATAGTCAAACGATGTTTACCACGACATCCGACGGAGTTGCCGATGAGGCCGCCTGGATCAGCCGGGCGCAGCGGTCGGATGCCCGGGCTTTCGAATCCCTCTATCGACTGCATGTAGGCAAGGTCTACGGGCTCTGTCTGAGGATGACCGGAAATGTCAGTGAGGCAGAAGACTGTACGCAGGATGCATTCATCCAGGCGTGGAACAAGCTGGCGAGGTTTCGTGGCGACAGTGCGTTTGCCACCTGGCTACACCGCATTGCAGTCAACACGGTTCTGGGACGCATTCGATCGTCGAAACGGGAGCAGGATCGGATCCAGGCTGTGGCCGACACGTCGGCAGCGCCATTGGCTTTGGGCGATGTTGGCGAACTCAGAGACCTGTCCGAAGCCGTTGACCGATTGCCGGCAGGCGCGCGTCACGTATTCGTTCTGCATGCTGTGTATGGCTATACGCATGAAGAGGCAGGCAGCATGTTGGGCATCGCGGCAGGTACCAGCAAAGCGCAACTGCACCGCGCTCGCAGGCTCCTGGCGCAACAATTGAAACAACAGGGATTTTAAGAATGACCGAATCAAACGATGACAAACTGGCCGCGGCAGCAAAGCGACTTGCCACGGAGATCAGTCCGGAACGGGACCTGTGGCCGGGCATTGCCGAGGCTATTAATACGCCGCGGCGCGCACGCTGGACACCGATGTTTGCACAGGCGGCGGCCATCGTGCTGTTGATCGGCGCGTCGTCAGCGGTGACCTATGTCGCTGTAAAGGGGCAGCAGGGCCCCGTTACACAGGTGACGCCGAACCTGGTTTTCGAAGAGACATCATTCAGTGGTCGCTACAACCCGGGGCCTGATTTTCAGGATGCGCGCGACGAACTGGTTGCACAACTTGAGATTGAACTTGCCCGCCTTTCGCCGCAAACACGTGTCGAGATCGCGACCAACCTCGAACTGATGCATGACGCGATTTTCGATATTCAGACGGCCCTGGAGAAAGATCCAGATAATGCCTTGTTGCAGGCCAGGCTCGTTAAGGCGTATCGAGAAGAACTCTCGGTACTTCGCAGAGTGGGCGGCCTGACGAGAAACATCATGATGAGAAACGATATCTAGTTGGCGCGTTCGCCAACCGGAAATACAAGTGAGAAAGACGATGAAGAAACTAATTGCGATAACCCTGAGCTTCTTGCTCGCCGTGCCCGTCATGGCAGAAGAGGTTGACAAGACGCTTGAAGCAGCGCCCGATGGCCAGGTCGATATTTCGAATATTGCAGGCGCCGTTACCGTGACCGGCTGGACGAGAAACCAGGTGGAAGTAACCGGTACTTTGGGACGCAATGTCGAAGAACTCATATTCGAGCGCAACAAGGACAAGGTTACGGTCAAGGTCAAAGTCCCGAGACATAGCGGGCGTGGAATCGACAGTGATTTGCACATCAACGTCCCGCAGCAAAGCTCGATACACGTTAGCGGCGTCAGCGCCGACATTGATGTTACGGAAGTCATGGGCGAGCAGCGCCTGTACACGGTCAGCGGCGACGTTACAACGGAGTCGGCCGGCAACGATGTCAAGGCGGAGTCGGTGAGTGGCGACGTTGAGGTTGATGGCGACAAGAGCGATACAGAAACGAGAGCGAGTACCGTGTCGGGCGACGTGACGCTGTTCCGCGTATCGGGAACGGTCAGCGCCGAATCCGTAAGCGGGCGCGTCATCGTAGATGAAGGTTCCTTCAGTCGTGTTGATTTGACCGTTGTCAACGGTGAGTTGCAATTCCAGGCGCAGCTTCAGAAAGGTGGCAAGCTGTCGGCTGAGACCGTCAATGGCGATGTTGACGTAGAGCTTGTCGGCGACGTGTCGGCGAAGATCGATGTCGGCACGACCAACGGCCGCATTCGTAACTGTTTCGGGCCGGAAGCCAAACGCAACAGCAAATACGGACCTGGCTGGTCTTTGAGTTTTACGGAAGGCGATGGCGACGGCCGTATTGATATTTCGACCGTGAATGGCGGTGTGAATCTGTGCCGTAAGTGACGGCGGCGCGGGACCAACACGGAAATCCAGCCTGTCCCGGGGTTGATTCAGCCTAAATTGAGCCCAGTTTGGTACTCTTAGGGGTCTGCCAACCAAGGGTTCCAACATGGGCCGAACTACCAAAATCATCGCGTGGCTGGTTGCCGCGTTTGTTGCCGTTTTCGCGCTTGGCGCGATCTTCTTTGTCCTGTTTTTTGACCCCAACGATTTTCGCGATGACATCGCGGAAGCCGTGAAGGAGAGAACCGGGCGCGACCTCGTGATCGAGGGAGACCTGTCGGTCGCGTTTTTCCCCTGGCTCGCGATTGAGGTCGGCCATACGACGCTCGGTAATGCGCCGGGATTCGGTGCTAAACCGTTTGCCGAATTCGATCGGGCAAAGCTCAGCGTTCGTTTGCTGCCGATGCTGTTTCGCCAGGAAGTTGCGATCGGTACCGCCGAGCTGACGGCACTGGCGCTCAATCTCGAGGTGGATCCCAAAGGCCGCAGCAACTGGGATGATCTTCTTGCTGACAAGGAGCCGACAAAAACCGGGACCGGCAGCGACAAAGGCAAGGCGGTTGAGGTTTCCGGTATCGATGTCAGCGATACAACCATCACGTACAAGGACAGGCAGTCGGGTGATACTTACGTCCTGAGCGGAATGACCATGCAGTTTGGCAGCGTATCGGACGACGGGCGACCGGTTCCTGCCAGCGGCGCGTTTCACTTCGAGATGCAGCCCGACAAGATCAGCGGCGACATTGAAATGGACACGGAGCTGTCCTTCGATTTGAAAAAGAGCCTCGTGCTCTTTGACGGACTGAGCGTAAAGGGTGTCGTTGCCGGCATCGCCTCGTCGCCGACGAGCCTGAAGTTCGAAACCGGTGGCATCGAAGTTCAAACCGAGAAAAGAGATAGTGACGATGCAGCCGCTGTCGATGACCCTGCTGGGCATCGATTTAAAGGCCGACGTCGAGCCTTTTTCCTATGCAGGTTCGATTGAGCCCGTTGCCACGATCAAGACGGACGCCTTTTCACCGCGAAGCGTGATGCACCTGTTGGATATCGAAGCGCCCGAAACGGCCGACCCGGTCGCTTTGAGCCGCGTTATCGTCGATGCCAAGGCGGCTTTCAAAACAAATGCCGTAGAGATGACCGGCGTCACGATCAAACTCGATGACACAACGTTCAAAGGCACGCTCTCGGTGCCGCGAAGCGAAAGCGCAGGCTACCGCTTCGATCTCGAGCGCCGACCGGATAGACCTAAACCGTTATATGGCGCCCGCAGAGGAAGCAACACAGGGAGGCAGGGGCGAATCCGTACCGGTCGAAATTCCCTGCCGATCTGATTCGGCCACTGAACGCGCGTGGCAACCTGCGCGTCGCGACGGCATTGCTTGGCGGCATGGAGTTCCAGGATGCCGTTCTCGGCCTGAACACGGCCAACGGCCGCATGCGGCTCCATCCGGTCACTGCGAACCTGTACGGCGGCACTTACAGTGGTGACGTACGCATCGATGCATCGGGCAAGACCCCGGTTCTTTCGGTTGACGAAAAAATTCAGAACGTAAATCTCGCGGATTTCACGCGCGCACTGTTCAAGCAGGAAAACATCACGGGAACGATCAACGGCGGATTCGTCCTCACCGGCCGCGGCAATGATATGGCGGCTGTTCAGAAAACCCTCGGTGGCAATATGTCGTTTCAGCTGAACGACGGAACCTACGAGGGGACAGATATCTGGTACGAGTTACGCCGTGCCCGTGCGTTGCTCAAAGGGGGCGAAGCGCCGAAGCCTGTGCTGCCGCCACGCACGCGATTCAGCTCGGTAAGCGCGACCGGTGTCGTGACCAACGGCGTGATGCGCAACGACGATCTGTCCGCGGAGCTGCCGTTCATGCAGATGACCGGGCGCGGCACCGTCGACCTGGTCGCGGCAACGGTCAACTACGACCTGACGGCGCGCGTCCTCGAACGCCCCGAGTCGCTGAAGAATGTGACCGAAGCGGAGCTCAAGGATTTCACGAAAGCGGTTATTCCGCTGAAGATCACCGGGCCACTGACTTCACCGAGCGTCAAGCCCAATGTCGAAGCGCTGCTGAAGAAGCGCGTGGAGGACGAAATCAAGAGCCGGGTGTTTGACAAGCTGCTGGGCGGGGACAAGAAAACACCTCCGCCGGCGGGTGAACCGAAACCCGCGGCTCCCGTGGAAGGCGCGCCTGAAGAAGCAGTGCCGGCGGAAGAGAAACCGGCAGAGCAAAGCGAGAAGGAAAAACTCGAGGAGGAGGTCAAGGACAAGCTCAAGGATCTGTTCGGCGGATGAACCGCGCTGGCATTGCTCGCACTGCCGCTCCTGCTTTGGCTGAGCGCGGCTGACGCCGCGGAGCTGCGCAGCATCGACGTCGAGCATCACAAAGGCCGCTATACCGTCTCGTCCGAGGTCTGGTTCGATGCAACGGTGGAACAGGTCTTCGAAGTGTTCAGGCACTGGGACCTGTCGACGCAGTTTTCCAGCGCCATTGCCGAGTCGCGCGACATCGCGGCGGATGAATACGGCCGGCCCGGATACTACGTGCGCAACGAAGGCTGCGTGCTGTTCTTCTGCAGGTCTTTTGTGCGGCAGGGCCATGTCGAACTGGAAGTCAACGAGGAGCTGCGCGCTGTTCGCGAACCCCGAGATCAGCGACTTCAAGTTAAGCAAAGAGACCTGGACATTCGTCGCCGAAAACGGCGGCACGGTCGTTACCTACCGACTGCTGATGGAGCCCGACTTCTGGGTGCCGCCCGGCATCGGACCATACCTGATCAAACGCAAGTTCCGGAACAATGGCGGCGACGCCATCGACAGGATCGAAGCAATCGCTCAGGGCATGTTTGTGCCGGGAGGCATTGATCGTTGACTAGTTTTTCCGATCGCCTGCTCGATTGGTTCGATACGCACGGGCGCACGGATCTGCCCTGGCAGCAGGGCAATGACGCGTATCGCATCTGGGTATCGGAAATCATGCTGCAACAAACGCAGGTGCTGACCGTTATTCCCTACTTCGAGCGCTTCCTCGACAGTTTTCCGACCGTTACGGCGCTGGCGGATGCGGACCTGGACGAGGTTTTGCACCATTGGTCCGGGTTGGGATACTACGCACGGGCGCGAAACCTGCACCAGGCGGCAAGAACAATCAGGGACGATCATGGCGGCGTATTTCCGACGGATATCGATGACGTGATTGCATTGCCGGGCATCGGGCGCTCAACGGCCGGCGCCATTCTGTCGCTTGCGCTGGACCAACGGCACCCGATACTCGATGGCAACGTAAAAAGAGTGCTGGCGCGTCATGATGCGATTGGTGGCTGGCCGGGCAAGACGGCGGTGACAAAGAGACTCTGGGAGCTCGCCGAAAGCCACACGCCGGAGGCGCGAAGCGCTGCGTACACGCAGGCCATCATGGATCTCGGTGCCACGCTTTGCACGCGCAGCAGTCCCGCTTGCGGTCGTTGCCCCGTACATGTGGATTGCAGAGCTCATGCAGCCGGGACCGTTGACGATTACCCGGGCCGCAAGCCGAAAAAGGAAAAACCACTGCGGCAAACAACCATGCTGATGGCCAGGAACAGCGAACGCGTTTATCTCGAACGGCGACCCGAGGCCGGCATCTGGGGCGGGCTCTGGAGCCTGCCCGAACTCGGCGATCGGAAGATTGAAGACTGGTGCGAAGAGAAGCTGGGTGCTGCGGCGACAGTGACTGAATCCTGGCAAATTCTGCGTCACAGCTTCAGCCATTACGATCTCGATATTCAGCCGATACTAGTGCGCGTCGACTCGCCTTTGAGTAGAGTAGCCGACAGCGACAATACGACCTGGTACCGGCTCGGCGAAACACCGCCTGGCGGCATCGCGGCCCCGGTAAAGAAACTGATTGATCAACTGAAGAAGAGTAGCAATGTCACGCACAATTAAATGTGTCATGTTGGGTGAGGGGGCCGAGGGTCTCGACTATGCGCCGTATCCGGGCGATCTCGGCCAGCGTATCTATGACAACGTGTCGAAGGAGGCGTGGCAGACGCTGGCTGGGCCATCAGACCATGCTGATCAACGAGTACCGTCTGTCGCCCATCGAGCCCGATGCGCGCAAGTTTCTCGAGGCCGAAATGGAAAAGTTCTTTTTCGGCGAGGGCTCGGCTGCGCCGAAAGAATTCGTTCCGCCGAGCTGATGGGGACATTCTTAATTTAACGTACTAATACGTTAAATTAAGAATGTCCCCATTAGTTGCGTGTGCAGTACTGCACGCTGAAGAGCTTTGACGCGTCGGTCCACACTTTTTCCACGCTGAAGCCTGCTTCGCTCGCCATTTGAGCAAAGCCGTCGAGCGTGTACTTGTGTGAATACTCGGTGAGTATCGTCTCACCGTCGGCAAGTGAAAACTCGGTGTCACCAATCTCGACGGTTTGCTCGGCCTGGCTAACCAGCTCGATGACGACACGGCCCTCGTCCTCGTCATAGGTCGCGCTGTGTTCAAAAGCGTCGAGATCGAAGTTGGCGTCGTAGCTGTTGTTCAGGTGACGCAGCATGTTGAGATTGAACTCCGCGGTAACACCGGCGGAATCGTTGTAAGCAGAATCGATGATGTCGGCGTCTTTTTGCAGATCGACACCGATGAGCAGCGCGCCGTTCTCGCCGGCTTCGCCGTACATTACCCGCAGCAGATCCATTGCGGTTTCACGCTCGAAATTGCCAATCGTTGATCCCGGGAAATAGACGACGTTCCTGATCGGCATAATTGTGGGAGACGGCAGCGCGAAAGACACGCGTGAAGTCGGCGACCACTGGCCGTATGTCGATCTTCGGGAATTCGGAGCGCAGTTGCTGCGCTGATGCGTACAGGTGCTCTTCCGATATATCAACGGGCACGTACGCCGCGAGATCGTCGAGGTGCTCAAGGAGTATGCGCGTCTTCAGGCTTGAGCCGCTGCCGAACTCGATCAGGCTGGCCGTCTTGCCAATAAGTGCGGCCATCTCGTCGACATGCTCGCGCATGATCTCGAGCTCGGCGTCCGTCAGGTAATATTCGGGCAGCTCCGTGATCTTCTCGAACAGCTGCGAGCCCCGCTCGTCGTAAAAGTATTTTGGCGAAATCATTTTTTTCGCCCGGCTCATTCCCGCAACAATTTCCCGCATCTCGCTGGTCATCAGCTGTTGCCGTCCTTCGCAAGGCGTATGCCAAGAAACTGCCAGCGGGCGTCCGGGTAGAAGAAGCTGCGATAGCTCGCGCGAA
>CAWJCA010000055.1:0-41160 GCA_963841165.1 uncultured Gammaproteobacteria bacterium
GCTCGATCGTGTGCGACGCGAGGAAGAAGAGCTCGTCCAGGCCGCTGCTCGTGAGCAGGAGCGCCTGAAGTCGGAACAGGAACAGGCAGTCAAGCGCGCGGAAGCGGAGCGCGAAAAAGAAAAACAAGCGCAAGAAAGTGCCGAAGAAGAAGCACGCAGAGCCGTAGAGCAGGCATCAGCCGTTGCTGCAGAAGAGAAAGCGCGGGTCGAGAAAGCCGAGGCCGATGCCCGGGCTCGCCGCGCGAAGGAGAAAGCGAAACCCAAAGCGGGTCGCGGTGAAACACGTTACGGACGTAAAGAGCTGCACGTTGCAGGTGACAAAAGTGGCCGCCGCAGACGAAAGACGCCGACGCGCCGCCGTCCGGTATCCGTAGGGGGCGATTCCAAGCACGGCTTCGAACGTCCCACGGCACCGGTTATCCACGAGGTGGAAATACCGGAGAGTATTTCCGTAGCGGAACTGGCGCAGCGCATGGCCATCAAGGGAAATGAGGTCGTCAAGGTCCTGTTTAACATGGGCGCGATGGTGACGATCAACCAGGTTATTGATCAGGACACCGCGACACTGGTTGTCGAGGAACTGGGACACGTTGCCAAGCAGATCGAGTCGGCCGATATGGACGAGAAGCTGCTTGCTGATGAAGAGCAAGCGGAAGGTGAAGCGGTCCCCAGGTCACCGGTGGTCACGATCATGGGTCACGTCGATCATGGCAAGACCTCGTTGCTGGACTATATTCGCCGCACCAAAGTGGCAGACCACGAAGCCGGCGGTATTACGCAGCACATAGGCGCGTATTCGGTAAAGACCGACAAGGGCAAGATCACGTTCCTGGATACGCCGGGACATGCCGCGTTTACAGCTATGCGCGCACGCGGCGCTCAGGCGACCGATATCGTCATTTTGGTGGTTGCCGCCGATGACGGTGTCATGCCGCAAACTATCGAGGCCATTCAGCATGCGAAAGCCGCCGGTGTGCCGTTGGTTGTCGCCATCAACAAAATCGATCGCGAAAACGCCGATCCGGAACGCGTCAAGAACGAGCTGACGCAGCACGAGATCATTCCCGAAGACTGGGGCGGCGAGCAGATGTTCGTTAATGTCTCGGCGCTGAAAGGTGACGGCGTTGACGCACTACTCGATGCCATTTTGTTGCAGGCCGAGGTCATGGACCTCAAGGCTGTTGCCGACGGACCGGCACGCGGACTGGTCATTGAATCGAGCCTGGAGAAAGGCCGTGGTGCGGTTGCTACCTTGCTGGTGCAAGGCGGCACGTTGCGGCAGGGTGACATGATTATCGCGGGCGAAGAGTACGGTCGCGTTCGCAACATGTTTGACGAAACCGGCGCCTCGATTGAGGAGGCGGGTCCTTCGTCACCTGCCGTCGTTCTGGGCCTGTCGAAAACACCGAGCGCTGGCGACGACTTTCTTGCTGTGAAGAACGAGCGCAAAGCGCGTGAAGTCGCCGAGTTCCGTCAGAGCAAGACGCGCGATGCCAAGCTGGCACAGCAGCAGGCGTCGAAACTGGAAGACATGTTCAGCAAGATGGAGGAAGGCGAGTCTTCCACCGTTTCGGTGATCATCAAGTCAGACGTGCATGGCAGCGCCGAAGCGCTTCGCGATGCTCTGACCAAGCTGTCAACGGATGAGGTCAAGGTCAATGTTCTGGGTTCTAGTGTCGGCGGTATCACGGAAACTGACGCCAACCTGGCCGCTGCGTCTAATGCCGCAATCATCGGCTTCAATGTCCGCGCCGATGCCGCGGCGCGCACGGCGATAAAGGAGTCTGGCGTCGACGTTCGTTACTACAGCATTATCTACGAAGCGATTGACGACGTCAGGGCGGCACTGACCGGCCTGCTGGCGCCGGAAATTCGTGAGCAGATTGTTGGTCTAGCCGAGGTCAAGGATGTGTTCAGTTCGCCGAAGTTTGGTGACATTGCCGGCTGCATTGTTAGCGAGGGCTACGTGAAACGCTCGAACCCCATTCGGGTATTGCGCGACAACGTCGTAATTTACGAAGGTGAGCTGGAGTCGTTGCGTCGCTTCAAAGATGACGTCAACGAGGTTCGTTCGGGTACCGAATGCGGTATTGGCGTGAAGAACTACAGCGACGTCAAAGTCGGTGATCAGATCGAGTGTTTCGAGCGCGTTGAAGTTGCCCGAACGCTCGACTCATAGCCAACGGTGAATCGGCATGCCACGTGAGTTTTCCCGAAATCAACGCCTGGGCAACCAGGTGTTGCGCACACTCAACGAGTTGTTGCGATTCGAAACCAAGGATCCCCGACTTGAGGGTGTGTCACTCTCGGCTGTGAATCTGTCTCGCGACCTGAGCGTGGCCCAGGTGTATTTCAGCATGCTCGATCCGAGTGCCGACCCGGCACCCGTTCAGCAGGGTCTCGAGAAAGCAACGGGCTTCCTGCGCTCGAAGTTGGGTCGGGCGATCAAGGTGCGGCATGTACCGGAACTGCGTTTTGAGCACGACGACAGTGCCGCGGAGGGACAGCGCATCGCCGATCTGATTGAAGGTGCGCTTGGCTCAGAAAAGTCGCGGTGACTTCAAGGAAACAGCAGGAAAAAAGCTCCAAAGAGGCTGTAGATGGACTGCTGTTGTTGAACAAGCCGACCGGCATGACCTCCAACCGGGCCTTGCAGACCGTAAAACGGCTGTTAAACGCAAAGAAAGCGGGGCACACCGGCAGTCTCGATCCCGCGGCGACCGGTATGTTGCCGTTGTGTTTCGGCGAGGCAACCAAAGTCTGTGCGTACTTGCTGAATGCGGACAAGACCTACCGCGTGACAGCGCGGCTCGGTAATTCGACTGATACCGGCGATGCGGACGGCCAGGAGGTATCGACGGCGCCTATTCCCGAAATGTCCGCCGATGATTGGGATGTCATTCTGCAGACATTCGTCGGTGAGTCCATGCAGATACCGCCGATGTATTCGGCGCTGAAAAAAGACGGTATGCGCCTTTACGAGCTTGCCAGGAAGGGAGAAACCGTTGAGCGGGAGCCGCGGCCGATAACCATCCACGAGATTCGGCTACTGGAGTGTGCAGGGTCCAGGCTCGTGTTCCGCGTGGCCTGCTCCAAAGGTACCTATATAAGGACGCTGGTAGAGGACATCGCCGGACGCGCGGGCACCGTTGCTCATACGGCGCGACTGCACCGGGAGTCTGTGGGGCATTTCAGGTCTGAGGACATGCTCGACCTGACGGCAGTCGAGGCCCTGGCCGAGGACAGTCAACTTGCGCTGCGAGAACGGTTGCTGCCGCCGGACGTGGCTTTGGCCGGTTTTCCGCCCGTGAGCCTGGATGAGAGCGCTGGATTGCGTTTCAGCGGCGGGCAGCCGGTCACCGTGGCCGAGGAGAGCAGGACAGGGCTGGCCCGGGTATACGGTGCCGGTCAACAATTTCTCGGCGTCGGTGAGCTTGCCGGCAACGGCCAGCTCGCGCCGCGCCGGGTTTTTCTGGCACCCGTAAAAAACCCTGTAGATATTTGATTATGGGGTGTTAATGGGCCCAAACAGGCGCTAGAATACCGCGCTCTGAAAAGGGCTATATATAGAGTTAATTGGAGTAATTGAAAGATGTCACTTTCAAGTGAAGCAAAGCAGGGCATTGTCGCCGACTACGCACGTGGCGAAGGCGATACCGGCTCCCCCGAGGTCCAGGTTGCACTGCTTTCAAAAAGAATTGCCGAGCTTACCGAGCACTTCGGCGAGCACAAGAAAGATCACCACAGCCGTCAGGGTCTTCTGAAAATGGTAAACAAGCGTCGCAAGCTGCTTGATTACCTTAAGTCCAAAGACCAGGATCGCTATCGCGAGCTGATTACCCGGCTCGGTCTGCGCCGCTAATTCAGCGAGCGCTAAACAAGGGCAATGTATAGCTGACGCGTCGTTCCACGCCGGGACGTACCGACGCCGCGCATTGCCCCCATTTTTTCTATTTGAGTAAACATTGTGAAATCAACGACAAAGACGTTCCAGTATGGTGAACACAAGGTAACAATCGAGACAGGGGCGATTGCCCGCCAGGCCGACGGTGCTGTCCTCGTCGACATGGCTGAAACCCAGGTTTTGGTCACGGCGGTAGGCCGAAAGACGGCTGATCCGGGAAGAGACTTCTTCCCGTTGACTGTGAATTACCAGGAAAAGACCTACGCCGCAGGCAAGATCCCGGGTGGCTTCTTCAAGCGTGAAGGTCGTCCCGGTGAGAAGGAGATACTGACCTGTCGCCTGATTGACCGCCCGGTTCGCCCGCTGTTCCCCAAGGGATTCACCAACGAAGTACAGATCATTGCTACCGTGATGTCGTTGAACCCCGATGTCGATCCTGACATTCCGGCATTGATCGGTGCATCGGCTGCTCTGGCGATTTCGGGAATGCCATTTGCTGGCCCGATCGGCGCTGCCAAGGTTGGTTACAAGGATGGTGAGTACGTCCTCAACCCGGGCATCGCAGCTGTGGCTGAATCCGATCTGGAACTCGTTGTCGCAGGCACTAAAGACGCGGTCCTGATGGTCGAATCTGAAGCCCACGAATTGTCGGAAGAAGTCATGCTCGGTGCGGTCATGTTTGGCCACGAACAGATGCAGATTGCCATCGCGGCTATTAACGAGTTGGTCGCCGAAGTTGGCAAGCCGGCCTGGGACTGGCAGGCACCCGAGGCAGACCAGGATCTCGCCGGTGCTGTTGCTGCCAAGGCAGAGTCCGGACTGGCCGATGCCTATCGCATAACGGACAAGCAGGATCGCCAGGCGGCTGTAGGTGAAGCCAAAGCGGCCGCGATGGAAGCGATTGCCGGTGGTGACGATGCACCCCAAGGGCACGTAGCCCGCTGGTCTGCGGATGAAGTCAAAGGCGCACTGTCGAAGCTCGAAAAGACAATCGTTCGCCAGCGGGTCATCAAGGGCGAGCCGCGAATTGACGGACGTGACAGGAGCACGGTTCGTCCCATCGACGTTGAGGTCGGTCTCCTGCCGCGCGCACATGGCTCAGCCGTGTTCACACGCGGCGAGACGCAGGCGATCGTCGTGGCGACGCTTGGTACGGGGCGCGATGCCCAGCTCATCGATTCCATACAGGGCGAGCGTAAAGAACCGTTCATGTTGCACTACAACTTCCCGCCATATTGTGTGGGCGAAACGGGATTCATCGGCTCTACCAAGCGCCGTGAAATCGGTCACGGCAAGCTGGCTCGTCGCGGCATCCAGGCTGTGATGCCGGACATGGATGAGTTCGGATACATTATTCGCGTCGTTTCGGAAATCACCGAGTCAAACGGTTCCAGCTCCATGGCCTCGGTTTGTGGTACCAGCCTGGCATTGATGGACGCGGGCGTTCCGATCAAGGCGCCTGTTGCCGGTGTTGCCATGGGTCTCGTCAAGGAGGGCGACGACTTTGCCGTTCTGACCGATATCCTGGGCGATGAGGATCACCTCGGTGACATGGACTTCAAAGTGGCCGGCACTGACGACGGCATCACGGCGCTGCAGATGGATATCAAGATCCAGGGCATTACGCGTGAGATCATGAGCAACGCGCTGGATCAGGCGCGCGATGCGCGATTGCACATCCTGGGCGAGATGAACCAGGTGATCAAGGAACCGCGAGCAGAGATGTCCGAGTGGGCACCGACGATCATGACCATGAAGATCGACCCGGATAAGATCCGTGACGTTATCGGCAAGGGAGGCGCGGTTATTCGGGCCATTACCGAAGAGACCGGCGCTTCGGTCGATATCGACAACGACGGTACGATTCGCATCGCATCGGTCGACGGTTCATCGGGCAAGGAAGCCAAACGTCGCATCGAATTGATTACTGCAGACGTCGAAGTAGGTCGCATTTACGAGGGCAAGGTCGCCCGCCTGATGGACTTCGGTGCTTTCGTAACCATCCTTCCCGGTAAGGATGGCCTGGTGCACATTTCGCAGATCTCGAACGAACGGGTTGAGAAAGTCAGCGACAAGCTGACCGAAGGCGATGTCGTGCAGGTCAAGGTCCTCGAAGTCGATCGACAGGGTCGTGTCCGGCTTTCCATGAAGGAAGTCGACGCGGCATAGTCCCAACTTCAGCACACAAAGCCAAAAGGCCGAATTGCGTGAGCGATTCGGCCTTTTTTCTTAGAGTCCCGGTCTTGCCCCGTGCGGTTCGAGGAATTCCAGGATACGGCCCGGCAAGTAAAACGTCGGGCGCCAGGGCAGGCCGCCATTGATGAAACCCACGTGGCCGCCGGCCTCGGCGACTTCGAGCGTCACATGCTCGGATAGGCGGTCGGACGTTGGGATTACGTGCTGCGTCATAAACGGATCGTCGGTCGAGTTAACGATGAGCGTCGGTTTCTGAATCCCTTTCAGATAATGCACCGAGCTGCAGCGGTCGTAGTAATCCTGCCGACCGGCGAAACCGTGCAGAGGGGCTGTCACGGCGTCGTCAAATTCTGCAAACGTGCGCGCCTTCATTGCCCGGTCCCAGTCGAACGCTGCGGTGTAACGGTCGAATTTTCGGGTCACGGCTAACTTCATGTTCTTTAGAAGAATATGGCGATAAACTTTTGAAAAACCGATATTTAATGCATCTGCACATTCGTGCAGGTCGAGCGGTACGGAGACCGCTGTCGCCGCGCTCAGCGGTGTGTCGGTGCCGGATTCGCCAAGGTACTTCAGCAGTACGTTGCCACCCAGCGAATAGCCAACTGCGAGCAGCGGGCCGGCGTTTTGCGAGCCGTCCCGTTTGGCCTGCAGGCGGTTGAGAAAGAAGCGCAGGTCGTTTGTCTCCCCGGCGTGGTATCGACGCGGCAAACGGTTGCGGTAGTCCCCACAGTCGCGGAAATGCAGGACACAGGAACGCCAGCCCCGGTCACGAGCGACTTCCATGAGCATGCGGGCATAGGACGACTCGGCCGAGCCTTCAAGGCCGTGCAGTATGACGAGGAGCGGCGCCGCGTCTGGCATGGAATCGGCTTCCGTAAGCCAATCGACAGCCGTAGTATCGCCATCCGGCAGTTCGAGGCTCTCGCGGCGCAGTTCCGGCCTGTTACGCCACGCCCACGGAAAGCTCGGATAGATCGTCTGAGCATGGCGGTTACGTAGCCAGCGCGCCGGCTCGAACTTACTAGGAATGATGCGGGAATCAGTGTTTTCTGGGCTCATCGCCGCAACTACGCCAGGGTTGTGAATGACCAGGGAAAATGGGCAAAAAAAATGGCCCCCTGCTTTCGCAGGGGGCCCGCCATAAAGTGATTTCACCTTCAGGCATATGCAACAGGGGGCGGGGGAGCGTATCCCCGTTGCAAGGGTGAAGCTAGGGCATACAAGGGGTTGCTGTCAAGAAGTACGGCCTACCAAAGTCCGTTTTCGAGCCCCGCCAATGAGGGAGAGTCGGTGCTCACGGACGATTGGCCCCGCATGGTCTCGAGGTGCCAGTTTTCGATGGCCCACTGCCACACCTCGGACAGGCCGCCGAGCCGCAGGTCTTCCGGTGGCTCCTGTTGCAGGGCGACGAGTGCTGCCACCAGTACGCGTGCCATACCGTTCATCGGTATGCCCGGCGCAGCGGTCAATTTGCTGAGTTTGTCGCCGTTCGGATGCGTGACAACGGGTATGTGTATGTAGTCCGGTGTCCGGTAGCCCAGCAGCCGCTGAAGCCATATCTGGCGCGGCGTTGAGTCCATCAGGTCGATGCCGCGAACCACCTCGGTGATGCCCTCCATAGCGTCGTCAACCACTACGGCCAGATGGTATGCGATCAATCCGTCGCGCCGCCGGATGACGAAATCACCAGACTCTCGTTCGAGGGTCTGCGTTTGCAGGCCCTGCAGGCTGTCGACAAACGAAATCGGGGTCTCAGTTGTCCGCAGACGAATGGCGGTTTCCTTGGCATCGCAGCCATCCCGGCAGGTTCCAGGGTAGATGGTGCCGAGGGCGCCCCTGGGAGCATCCGCCAGGTCGCGTCGCGAGCAGCCGCAGGGATAGGCGAGGCCGCGATCCAACAGCGACGTCAGGGCTTCCTCGTGGGCTTGGCTTTGGTCGCTCTGGTAAATGACATCGCCGTGCCACTCGAACCCATACCCGTCAAGCGCTTTGAGGATGGTATCGGTGGCACCCGGCTGCTCGCGCGGCGGATCGATATCCTCGATACGCAGCAGCCATTCTCCTGCGCGGACCTTGGCTTGAAGGTAGCTGGCGACGGCTGCGACCAGCGATCCGAAGTGCAGCGGGCCGGTGGGTGACGGCGCGAACCGGCCGACATAGGTGGCTGATTCGCTCGTCAACATGGACGGAACGGCTTAGCGGTAGCGATCGTCTCGATCGCGGAACTGTCGCTCGGCGAGTTCCCGACGCTCCTGTGCTTCGAGGCAGAGCGTCGCAACCGGTCGTGCTTCGAGACGCTTGAGTCCAATCTCTTCGCCGGTTTCGTCGCAGTAACCGTAGGTGCCTTCATCAAGGCGGGCCAAAGCCTGGTCAATCTTGCGAAGCAGCTTGCGTTCGCGATCGCGGGTTCTGAGTTCAAGGCCGAACTCCGATTCCTGGGTCGCGCGATCGTTGGGATCCGGGAAATTCGCGGCCTCATCCTGCATGTGATGGACAGTGCGGTCGACCTCGAAAATCAGCTCGCGTTTCCAGGCGCCGAGAATCTTGCGGAAATGCTCGATTTGAGCGTCGCCCATGTAGTCTTCGCCGCGCTTGGGTTTGTACGGCGCAATTCCGTGAATCGGCCCGGACAACAGAGAACCTCTTCGCTTCTGCGGACGCGCAGGCGTTTTGCGAGCAGTAGACGTGCGGGCTGGGACGCGCTTCTTTAACGGCGATTTCTTTGCGCTCACCGGCCGTTTCTTACTGGCCGGCTTCTTCCTGCTAGCCGGGCGTTTCTTGCTGGTCGGCTTCTTCTTGCTAGCCGCGCGTTTCTTTGCCGCTGGCTTCTTCTTTGCGGCTGGTTTCTTCTTTGCAGCTGGTTTCTTTTTCGGAGCGGCCTTCTTTTTAGTGACTTTCTTCGCCGCTTTCTTCTTTACAGGGGCTTTCTTCTTGCTGGCGGCTTTTTTCTTGCTGACCTTTTTCTTGGTCACACGCTTGCGAACAGGAGCCTTCTTCTTGCTCGTGGCTTTCTTCTTGGCGACTTTCTTCTTCGCGGTTGATTTGCGGGTCACGGCTTTCTTGCGAGACGTGGTCTGCTTGCGCTTCTTGCTAGCGGCTTTCTTTACGGGCATTTCTGGCTCCTGCCGGGTAGAGAAAAGGCCGGAATTATACATGGCTTGTGGCGGCATGGAAGGGTTATTTTTGCCGTGGTTTTCCGGCCTTACGGATGGCCGGACAAAGCCCGTATTTACTGGGCTTTAGCCTACATTGTCTTTTTTCGGCGACAATCGTTTTATTGCCGGAATTACATTACACTTACCGACTTTTACGGGATATTGGCCTACATCACCCATGCGATTAAGCAAGATCAAGCTCGCTGGCTTCAAATCCTTTGTCGACCCTACAACTATCACCTTTCCCAGCAGCCTCGTGGGCGTTGTCGGGCCAAATGGGTGTGGCAAGTCGAATGTCATTGATGCTGTGCGATGGGTAATGGGCGAGAGTTCGGCCAGCCGCCTGCGTGGCGACTCCATTACGGATGTTATTTTCAACGGTTCGAGTTCACGGAAGCCCATCGGATCGGCGTCCGTGGAATTGCTTTTCGATAACACCGACACAACGCTCGAAGGCCAATACGCAAAATACGCTGAGATTTCGATTCGCCGGGAAGTCAGTCGCGACAGCATTTCCAACTATTTCCTCAACGGTACGCGATGTCGCCGCAAGGACATCACGGGTGTGTTCCTGGGCACGGGCCTCGGCCCGCGCAGCTACTCCATAATCGAACAGGGCATGATTTCGCGCATGATCGAGGCGAAGCCCGAGGAGATGCGCGTATTCCTGGAAGAAGCGGCGGGAATCTCGAAGTACAAGGAGCGTCGGCGTGAGACGTCGAACCGCATCAAGCACACCAAAGAAAACCTCGACCGTTTGCTGGATGTTCTTGAAGAGGTCGAAAAACAGATAAAGCACCTGGATAGACAGGCAAAGACGGCAGAGCGTTACAGCCGTTACAAGGCAGACGAACGTAGAACGTCGGCCGAGCTGCTTGCTCTTCGAACCAAGGATCTTGATGATCGTGCGGCTGAGTCAAAAGCGCACCTGTCTGAACGCAAGACACGCCTGGAAGCGGCGATCGCCGAGCAACGCAGCCTTGAAGCCGCCCTCGAAGACAAGCGCATCAAGCAAAGCGAGCGTAGCGACGAATTCAATGTTGTGCAGGGCCGCTACTACAAGGTTGGTTCCGAAATCGCCCGTCTGGAACAGTCCATTGAGCATGCACGCGAACTGCGACAGCGCCAGGAAACCGATCTGGAGCAAGCGACACACGGCGCAAAGGAAATCGCCGATCACATCGCTCAGGATCGTGATGAAATAGAGCAGCTGGATCTCACATTGAACGAATTGGTTCCGGGATTGGAGCAGGCGCGTCAAAGTGAGCGCATATCGTCGGAGTCGCTGCAAGCGGCTGAAAGCGCGCTGGCCGACTGGCAAAAGCAATGGGATGCACATTCCCTCAGATACAACACGGCGCTACAACAGCAGAACGTAGAAAATACACGCGCCGAACAAATTGAGTCGCGCCTGCAGAGTTTTACCGAGCGCCGAAAGAAGCTCGATGAAGCGCAATCTTCGGCAAGTCTTCAAGATCTGCAATCCAGGCATGAAGAGATCGCAGAGCAAGAGCTCCGCAAACGCCAGGCACGCGACGAGTTCGATCGTCACCTCACCGATACGGCGGAGAAGATCCGCAAGCTGCGTGAGCAGGACCAAAAGCTGACCCGGCTGGTCGATGAGCGTCGCGCAACCTTGCAGGACGGGGAAGGAAAATACGCGTCATTAGAGGCATTGCAAAATGCAGCAATGGGTGTCGGCGACGAAGGCATTAAGAGTTGGCTGGCCGGGGCAGGTCTCAAAAGTAACCGACGTGTTGCGCAGACGTTAAAGGTCGACAGCGGCTGGGAGAAAGCTGTTGAGACAGTACTTGGTGATTATCTTCAGGCAGTTTGCGTTGCCGATATAACGCCAGTTACAGAGGCGATTGCCAATCTCCAGGCTGGCAGCGTGACCGTGTTTCGGGAGCAGGCCAAAGATGAAGCTGTCGAGCCACCTGTAGATACATTGGCAACGAAGGTTACCGGCGCACCGGCGGCGGTAGCTGAGATACTGTCGAATGTGCAGATTGCGACGTCACTCGGAAACGCGCTGTCAATACGGGAGTCGCTATCCCGCAACGCTTCCGTCGTAACCGAAGAAGGGATTTGGCTTGGGAAGAACTGGCTACGTGTGTCGCGGACCAAAGGTGGCAAGGCCGGCGTACTAACGCGTGAACACGATATGCGGCGCATGAAATCGGATATCCGTGAAATGCTGGCGCGCTTCGAGAGCGCTCGCAAGCTGCAGAGAGACGGTCGTACCCGTCTGACGCAGCTGGAAGAGCGTCGTGAGACGTTGCAGCGGGATGCTTCGGCACTGCTGAACGAATATTCGGAGATCAAGGCAGAACTGGAGTCAGCTCGTTACCGGATGGACCAGGCCAGTGCGCGCAAGGCAGCGCTGGCTGAGGAAGCGGGCGAACTCGACGGTGAGAAGATTTCGGCGGAAGAGCAGCTGCGCGAGTCCCACCGAGTTCACGGTCAGGCCATTGAGTCGATGGAACGGCTGGATGCAGAGAAAGCCAGTCTCGAAGCCCAGCGTGAAGAGTTACGCGCAGAGTTGCAGCGGGTCCGAGCACAGGCGGAAGAAGACCGACAGGCCGTGCAGAACATCACGATACAATTTGAGAGTCGCCGCACGAGCAAGGAATCGGCGGCGCAGAATCTCGCTCGCATGCAGGCCCAGCTGGTGTTGTTTCAGAGCCGGGAACAGGAGATTCGGGACCAGTTAAAGCAGAGCCAGTCTCCACTTGCGGGCAACAAGGAGCAACTCGAAGAACAGCTTGCGGCACGCGTTGTTGTTGAAGAAGAGCTTGCTGCCGCGCGAGGAAAAGTCGAGAAGGTCGAAAACGAATTGCGAGAGCTTGACCAGTCCCGTTTGCAGACTGATCAGATGGTGGATGAGGCACGAGCGAAGCTCAGCGAAGCTGAGATGGCCGTACAGGAGCTCAGGGTTCGGCGAGAGGGATTCACCGAGCAGTTGTCGCAGACCGATTTTGATCTTGAGCTATTGCTTGATGAACTGGACGAGGCGGCGAGTATCGAGGCTTGGGAAGAGAAGCTCGAGAAACTTCATAAGCGCATTGACCGCCTGGGTCCGATCAACCTTGCTGCTATCGATGAATTCAAAGAGCAGTCGGAGCGCAAGGAATACCTCGATTCACAGCTTGCCGATTTGAACGACGCATTGGCGACTCTGGAAGGCGCGATCCGCAAGATCGATAGGGAAACGCGAACGCGCTTCCGCGAAACTTATAACAATGTCAACGATGGCTTTAAGCGTCTGTTTCCCAAGCTGTTCGGTGGTGGTCATGCGTACCTGGAGTTGACAGGCGACGATCTATTGTCGGCGGGCATCACGGTCATGGCGCGACCACCGGGCAAGCGCAACAGCACTATTCACTTGCTCTCGGGTGGTGAGAAAGCGCTGACGGCTGTAGCATTGGTATTCGCAATATTCGAATTGAATCCCGCACCGTTCTGTATGCTCGATGAGGTTGACGCGCCGCTTGATGATGCAAATGTCACGCGTTTTTGCGAAATCGTCAAAGAGATGTCTGACAAGGTGCAATTTGTATTCATTACGCATAATAAGATCACGATGGAACTGGCCCGACAACTCTCCGGCGTCACGATGCAAGAACCTGGCGTTTCACGGTTGGTCTCGGTCGACCTGGATGCAGCGGTGAAAATGGCGGCGAGTTAGCCCGCAATTGCGAGTCTGATAAATGGACGGTTTGCGTTGGTTGCTGTTGTTCTTTGGCGTTCTGGTTATTGCCGGCGTCTATCTCTACAGCCGTAGAGACAAAACAAAAGCCGACGACGATACAACGGACTTTTGCGCGCGTCGAGCCCACACTGCAGCACGATCAGATTACGTCGGAGCCGGACTCCAGCGATGCTCCGGCTTGCCGAGGCATCCGCTGAGAATGTCGCCGCAAAAAATTGTAACGTTACGACTCGTTGCACGTGAAAAGAAAGCGTTCAATGGTGAAGACCTTGTTCTAAGCATGCGTGGCATCGGTCTGCGGCATGGCAAGTTCGGAATATTTCATCGCTACGACGGTAACGACGAAACTCGGACGATTTT
The DNA here is from genome assembly GCA_963841165.1 of uncultured Gammaproteobacteria bacterium. Lineage (GTDB taxonomy): Bacteria > Pseudomonadota > Gammaproteobacteria > Steroidobacterales > Woeseiaceae > UBA1847. Next base: position 13,331 of record CAWJCA010000055.1, read on the forward strand.
CAGCGCGGCAAGCCTCGTCGAGCCAGGCAGTTTTGATCTTGCGAACATCAAGGATCAAGAAATCCCGGGCATCAGTTTGTTTCTCGTTCTGCCCGGTCCAGTCGACGGTGCGGAATCATTTGACCTGATGATGGCAGCAGCCCGGGCATTGTCGCAGTCGCTTAATGGGGAGTTGCTGGATGAATCCGGGAGTACGCTGAGCATTCAGCGGGAGCGCTACCTGCGCGAAGAAATTATCCAGTTTCAGCACAGCATTCTGGTTACCTGACCTCCAAAAAACCGATTGTTATGACCGCGTCTGCCGCCACACGAAAGAAAATCCAGTCGCTGCGCGACGAGATTCGGTATCACAATTACCGTTATCACACACTTGACGACATAGAGATTCCGGATGCGGAGTACGATCGGCTGGTGCGCGAGTTGCAGGAACTCGAAAGGTCCAATCCGGAGCTTGTGACACCGGACTCGCCGACGCAGCGCGTTGGCGCCGAGCCCAGCGATGTTCTGAAAACGGTTAAGCATCGCCTCCCTATGCTGTCTCTGGACAATGCGTTCGCTGATGAGGAGCTTCGTGAGTTTCACGCACGCGTGGCGGAAAAACTCGAGTTTGAAGACGGTGCGCCGAATTTGCCCTATTCGGCCGAGCCGAAATTGGATGGTGCGGCCGTGAGTCTATTGTATGAGGCCGGTATTCTTGTTCGCGCTGCAACGCGTGGCGATGGGACGACCGGTGAGGACATCACGCATAACGTCCGTACGATCAAATCAGTTCCGCTGCGCCTGATCGGCACGGATTTCCCGAGCACTCTCGAAGTACGGGGCGAAGTGTTCATGCCGAGGGCCGGTTTCGAGGCGTACAACAAGAAGGCGAGGGAGGCTGGCGAAAAGACATTTGTAAATCCACGAAACGCAGCGGCTGGCAGCCTGCGGCAGCTTGATCCGAAACTCACGGCAGCACGGCCGCTGGACATGTATGTCTATTCGGTAGGCATCGTCGAAGGCGGTGAATTACCCGGTCGCCACAGTGAGATTATCTCCAAGCTGCAAGAGTGGGGATTGAAGACATGCCCTGAGAGCCGGGTTGTGAAGGGAGTGGAAGGTTGCCTGGGTTATTACCGGGATATTGAGGAGAAACGTGACGCCCTGGCTTATGACATTGACGGTGTTGTTTACAAAGTCGACAACCTGGCGATGCAACGAGAACTCGGGTTCGTGTCGCGGGCGCCTCGTTGGGCCATAGCACACAAGTTTCCGGCGCAAGAAGAGTTGACCCAGGTTGAGGGCGTTGAATTCCAGGTTGGTCGTACCGGTGCTTTGACACCTGTGGCAAGGCTGGCTCCCGTCTTTGTTGGTGGCGTCACAGTGAGTAACGCGACATTACACAACATTGATGAGTTGCATCGAAAGGATGTCCGCGTTGGCGATACAGTTATCGTCCGCAGGGCCGGTGATGTAATTCCCGAGGTCGTTAGTGTTGTCAAGAAGAGGCGACCCAAAAAGACGAAGCGCGTTTATTTGCCAAAGTTGTGTCCTGTCTGTGGATCGCATGTAAAACGGGAGGATGGTGAGGCGGTTGCACGTTGCACCGGCGGCCTCTATTGCAAAGCACAGCGATCGGAAGCGCTAAAGCATTTTGTTTCTCGACGGGCGCTCGACATAGAAGGTCTCGGCGCCAAGCTCATCGAGCAACTTGTTGCTGAGGACAGGCTTGCTGATCCATCGAATCTTTTTCAATTGAGCAAGGACGAACTCAGTAGCCGCGAACGTATGGGTGACAAGTCCGCAGAGAAGATTGTCCGCGCGATAGAGGCGAGCAAGTCGACGACACTTGCGCGGTTCTTGTATGCGTTGGGAATCCGGGAAGTTGGTGAGGCGACGGCGTCGAGTCTTGCGGCCTATTTTGGATCTCTGCCGGCCATAAAAATCGCGTCTGTAGCAGACCTGACAAACGTGCCCGACGTTGGTCCGGTTGTTGCCAGTCGTGTACACAATTTCTTCGAAGAACAGCACAACCTTGATGTTATCGAGCGGCTGCAGAGCCTCGGTGTGCATTGGGTAGACTCGGAGCCTATGAAGGTTGCTGATGATGGGCCGCTGTCCGGGAAGACGTTTGTCATCACCGGAACGCTGCCTACCATGACACGCGATGAGGCCAAGAGCCTCATTCAACGGGAGGGCGGTAAAGTAACCGGAAGTGTTTCGAGCAAAACCGACTTCCTCATCGCCGGCGACAAGGCGGGGTCGAAACTTGAGAAAGCGCAAAAGCTCCAGGTTTCTGTACTGGATGAAGACGGCCTGCTGAAACTTATACGGGCATAGGGCCATCGATGCTGATGGGGGCATGAGTTGAAAACGCCATTTCTAGGCTGTTCGCCCAATTACGGCCGTATCCGCACAAACTGACCACATAGGATCATTGGGCGAAATTTCCCACGTTTGAATTTTTTCTGGAAATTCTACCGATTGATAAATATATTGCGTCGCAATGCAAGATAAGACGAAACAACGTGTTCTTGATGCCTTCCTCTTGGTGATGCGACCGATTGCCCGAATTCTTTTGAGATATGGAATTGGTTATCGAGAATTTGCCGAAGTCACCAAAATGGCTTTAGTAGATGTTTCATCGTCAGATTTTGGGCTCAGAGGAAGGCCTACGAATATCTCGCGAGTTGCAGTCATGACTGGACTTACGCGAAAAGAGATCAGACGCTTGCGGGACAAAATAGCCACTGGCGATTCATCATTGTCGGTGAAAACGACTCCATTAGCGGATGTTCTGCATCATTGGCACGCTCATCCAGATTTCACCGATTCAAATGGTAATCCGCGTAAATTACCCTTCGCAAAAGAAGAAAATTCCTTCACTAGTTTAGTCAAGAAATTCGGGGGCGATATTCCGGCGGGCGCCATGCGCACTGAAATGAAGCGCGTAGGCGCAATTCGTGAAGATGAATCAGGATTACTTGCTGTCGTTGAAAGAACGTATCGAGCTAACGACAGTCATGAAACTCTTGTGACCATGCTTGTTCATGGCGTGTACGCATTGCTTTCAAACGTAGCCCACAATACTGATTCGAATAGAGCCGATGTGACTTGGGCGAATCGCATTGCATTTACAAAATCGCTTGCGTGGCAGTGGCACCAGACAGTTGCGTAGAATTACGAAAGACAGAATGGTGGATTTTGCCGAGTCCATAGACGACGTTTTTATTGCGTACGAGTCGTTACAAGATGACGGCCTGCACGACGAGGACGGTCACACAGTGGCTATCGGCGTCTATTATTTCGAGGAGCACGACGACAATGCGAAGTACACGTGGTAGATGTTCGTAAGTCGTTTCTATTCTGGATTGCTCAAGGCTCTGGTTATAGCTTCAAAACGTTCGATCTTGTCCGAAGAGACTTACCTAAGTACGCGCTTGAACCCGGCTAATCTCACCACTTTTGAGAAGCATCGGAGCGTACGCGTTGCGCAATCAGGCTCAGAATAAGTGCGGCAATCGGACTTTTCAAAAACAAGGGCCAACCACGCAAATTTTGTTTCATTTCCCTTGAATCGCAAAGGGTCCAAAGGTGCCTGGAAGTGTCTCAAAAAAATATTGTAGATTCAGTATGTTACATAACACCAGTGTCGTAACGGAGGATGAAGCATCTCCAAGTTGTTGACCGAATCAATAATGGGCTCGTATGTGGGCGCGAGAACCCATTTCCGAGGCGATCGCCATCTTGCATACGAAAGCACTCCAAGATACTTTACATATTACGCAGGAGGCGTGGCCTGAGATGGGGCAAGAAGTAAAAGACCACCTGAGGGACGCTCTCTCACAGATGTTCAAGCCGCTTATCCGACTTCTGATAGCGCAGGGTGTAACACACGCGGAGTTCTCTGAAACAGCGAAGGAAGTCTATGTAGAGACGGCTCTGCGTCATTTTGAGGACGATGGGAGGGTAAATAGGTCTCGAGTAGCGATACTCACAGGGCTGACGCGAAAAGAAGTAAAAAACGTAATCGACAGGGCGCTTGGATCACAAGCGAGTGATCGAACTCACTCTAGACCAGCTCGAGTTTTGACTGGGTGGCACGCGGACCCGCACTTTCAAGGTCCTTACGGCATACCCCTGGAGCTGCCTTACGATAGCGGTGATGATGATGTTCCTAGTTTTGTCACGTTGGTGCGACGGTACAGCGGTGACATGGCTCCGAGGCAGATGCTTAGTCAACTTGTTGAGTCTGGAGCCGTAATTGAAGTAGAAAATCGCTACAAAGCGGTGAGTCGAATCTTCCTGCACTCGAAATTGTCGCCATCGCTTATTAGGAGGTTAGGTAGTGTTGGATATCGGGTCTTTTCATCTGCCGCAGAGAATATCGACAGAGAGACTGAATCTACTAGTCATTTTGACAGGATGGTTTTCGCGGACGAGGGATGCACAGATGAAGTGATAGAACTTTTCGCGGAGTTTATTAAGGCGCGTGGACAAGAATTTTTAGAAGAACTTGATGTTTGGTTTTCGTCTCGAAAAGATTTGAATAAACAGAATGAGCCTCGTAAGCAGACAGGTGTATACATGGTCCACTACGTCGAGGATGAAAGCGACTTGGGTTCATTGCAAGAGTTGTTGGAGAGCCGAGGAATAGAATCAACAGACTAGATGTGACTCGCCAATTTGTTTGGCATCCTTATTGTCGATGGAGAGGCATGAGGAGAGAATTTGAGTAAGCGAGTCGAGGGTTGGAGGAAGCACTTAAGTTAGGAGCGAAACAATGTGTATTGCAAAAAGCGCCAAGACGCAGTTCGTCTTGGGAGCGACGCTTGTTGTGGCCGCCATGCCGGTTATGGCGGAATTACCAAATAAGGCAACCGCTGGAATTGATGGCGGTGGCGTACTCGGTATCGACGGTGGCGGAGTAGCCGGCATTGATGGCGGTGGCGTACTCGGTATCGACGGTGGCGGAGTAGCCGGCATTGATGGTGGTGGCGTACTCGGTATCGACGGTGGCGGAGTAGCCGGCATTGATGGCGGTGGCGTACTCGGTATCGACGGTGGCGGAGTAGCCGGCATTGATGGCGGTGGCGTACTCGGTATCGACGGTGGCGGAGTAGCCGGCATTGATGGCGGTGGCGTACTCGGTATCGACGGTGGCGGAGTAGCCGGCATTGATGGCGGTGGCGTACTCGGTATCGACGGTGGCGGAGTAGCCGGCATTGATGGCGGTGGCGTACTCGGTATCGACGGTGGCGGAGTAGCCGGCATTGATGGCGGTGGCGTACTCGGTATCGACGGTGGCGGAGTAGCCGGCATTGATGGCGGTGGCGTACTCGGTATCGACGGTGGCGGAGTAGCCGGCATTGATGGCGGTGGCGTACTCGGTATCGACGGTGGCGGAGTAGCCGGCATTGATGGTGGTGGCGTACTCGGTATCGACGGTGGCGGAGTAGCCGGCATTGATGGCGGTGGCGTACTCGGTATCGACGGTGGCGGAGTAGCCGGCATTGACGGTGGCGGAGTAGCCGGCATTGATGGCGGTGGCGTACTCGGTATCGACGGTGGCGGAGTAGCCGGCATTGATGGCGGTGGTGTTCTCGCCGGCCCAGTCAATTCCATCGACACAACCAACGGTGTCTTCGAGTCCATGGGTCAAATTGTTATGGCCTCACAGGGCATGTTGGCGGGCATGAGCGTAGGCGATTACGTATCGGTTGCAGGCTCGGTTGTTTCGCCGGGTTGGCTGTATGCTGACCAGGTCACTGTATCGGCCGAACGATATATTCCAGGCGCAACTGAAGTATTTGTCACCGGAATGCTTTCATCAGTCGATTTGACGCGCGGAACAGCGCAGATGGGTAGCCTGACAATTGATTACACATCCAGCCTCGGCCGCGGACATGCTCCTTCGAGTGCGATGTGGAGTTTCAGCGGTACGATACCCGCGGTGCGCGGTGTCATGCTGTCTGACAGGACTAGCAGCAGGTAATAGATTCGTTCGAAAGGAAGACTCTAATATCGCTCATTTAGAGTTCCATGCAAGGGACTGCAGTTCCTTTCAATGAACTAAGACAAAGGTCACTTCGGTGGCCTTTTTCTTTGTCTGCGTAAAGCGGGGATAAAAAAAGTCGGCGTCCCTGCCGACTTAGATCTCGTATCAGCCCGTTAGGGAGATGCGAGAGTTGGAGGAGCCATCCCCGAGCGATTAGGAATGACTCGAGAAGAATACTAGGTGTGATCATCGGGACGAGGTGTGACCCGTTTCACAAATCGAATTGTGAAAAAGAAAAGGGCGCCTTTCGGCGCCCTTTGCTGAACAAATTAGCGGTATTAAGTTAAGTTCTGGTTACTCGTCTAGAGTCGCGCGCAAATCCTGCAAGTATTTCTGCAATTTCTCTTGCTCAATGCGCTGCTTCACGACGTCGCGAACACTTTCCAATGTTGGCGGCTTGGACTCGCGGGAGTCCTCGCGCAAGATGACGTGCCAGCCGAATTGAGTCTGCACAGGAGTCTTGGTGAAAGCGCCATCTTCAAGCGATCCGACTGCTTGCGAGAACGGGGCAACCATCTGGCTGGGCCCGAACCACCCGAGATCGCCACCATTGGGCCCCGATGGCCCGGTCGATTTTTCCTTTGCAAGTTCGGCAAAATCTGCGCCACCCTCAAGTTCTTTAACTAGCTCCTGGGCCTGGCTTTGCGTTTCTACCAGAATATGGCGTGCCTTGAATTCGAGAGGTGGCGCCAATGCTATCTGTTCTTCATAGGCACTCTCGATCTCTGCATCGCTTGCCGCATTGCTGGCCAAAAAGTCGCCTACTACCGCCTGCGCGAGAATGCCGCGGGTCTGCAACTCAATCTGGGCCCTGGTTCGCGGGTCCTGACCCAGCTCCTTGGCGCGAGGCTGCGTGGTCAGCAGATAAATATCCTTGATCTCATCGAGAATCGTCGCGCGCTCGTCTGCAGTGGCCGCTGAAGCCGGCTTCTGGATGCGCGACTCAAGAACTATGTTGAGTACATCAGAGCTGATCTCAACTCCGTTAACGGTAGCTACCGTTTCTGCCCAAAGTGATCCAGATAGCATTAGTGCCGTGGCAGCAAACACGCCGACAGCCGGCCTTGTTCCGGAAATCCCGGAACCCTTATTGAAAATCATGTTGAGGTCCTTTTTGCGAAGTTGGCGAATAATAAACGATATGACGTCTTGCGCGCGAGAAAGGTCCCAAAAAAATGGGCGGCGCCGGCGTCAGTGTTCGTCCGGAGTCTTGGCGCGAATGCGCAATGCGTGAATGTCGGTCTCCATCATTGACCCCAGAGCCGAAAATATCATGCGATGGCGCTGAAGCGGGCGGCAGCCATCGAAGGCCTGAGAGACGATCGTCACGTCAAAATGACCACCGCCGGCTTGCGCGCCCTCATGGCCCGCGTGCAGGTGGCTTTGGTCTTTCACGAGCAGTTTGACCGGAGAGAACGCTTCGTTGAGCTTCGCCTCGATTGCTTGCACCCTCTCGCTGCTCATGGCAGTACACGATTAAAAGGCTTGACGCTTACTTTGCGAATCACGCCGGCCGTCACGTAAGGGTCGTCATCTGCCCAGGCCTGCGCTTCGTCGAGTGACGGAAAGTCTACGATCAGTAAACTGCCCGTAAATCCGGCGCCTCCCGGGTCGGGTGAATCGACGGCAGGGTGCGGACCGGCGACAAGCAAACGACCCTCATCACACAGCGCCTTTAATCGTGCAACGTGATCGGGTCGGGCGGTCATCCGCTTGTCCAGTGTATCCTCGTGATCTTCAGTAAATACTGCGTACCACACGGCTACTCTTCCACCTGGTTGATATTTTCATCGCCGATCAGGTTGGCGATCCAGAATGTCTGCAACAGCATGAACACAAACGTCAGGGCCATAAGACCGAAGACTTTGAACTTGACCCAGGTCTCCTGCGAAAAATTGTATGCCACGAAAATATTGAGCAGGCCCGCAGCAACAAAGAACAAAACCCAAACGATATTCAGTTTGTTCCATTGAGCCCGAGTAATTTTGCCAAGGGGCATCCCTTCGACCAGCCCGAAAAAGCGCTGTACCAGCGGTTGGTCCCCGACCCAAAAGCTGCCAAGAAACACAATAGCCACCACCCAGTAAAACACAGTGGGTTTCCAGTAGAGGAACAGGGGGTTTCTGAAATACAGTGTCAATGCGCCGGCAACGAGGAGAAACACAGTGGACCAGAAATACATCTTGTCGAACGTCCGCGTGCGGGCGTATTTGACGAGCAGGCCGATTGGCATGGCGATCATCAGGACGACCAGCGCAAAATAGATGCCTTTGTAAAAGAAAGCACCGAGAAACAATATAAGAGGCAAGAATTCGAAAAGTAGATTCATTGTGCGCCTTCAGTGCTGCAGAAAATCGTGGCGAATAATAGCCTAATTTGTCCAGGCTGTACCATTGCCAGAATAGACTAGGCGCGAGGCCTTGGCTCCCCTACAATCCGCGCGTGGCAAAACTCATTGAAATACACCCGACAGACCCGCAGCCGCGGCGGGTCAAGGCCGTTGTGGATATTATTCGCAGTGGTGGCCTCATCGCGTACCCGACGGATACGAGCTATGCGTTCGGATGTCATATTGGCGATAAGAAAGCGATCGATCGCATTCATCGTATTCGTCGCACGGACAAGAAGCATAACTTCACGCTGGTTTGTGCCGATTTGTCCGAGATCAGCTTGTACGCGAAAGTCGATAATTGGGCGTATCGGTTGATCAAGTCGCTGACGCCTGGCCCGTATACGTTCATTCTGACGGCCACGCGGGAAGTCCCCAAACGCCTGCAAAACCCGAAACGCCGTACGATCGGCCTGCGGGTGCCGGATCATGCCCTGGTACGAGCGATACTCGAGGAGCTGGGCGAACCCATTATGAGTTCGACGCTGTTGTTGCCGGGTGACGAATTGCCGCTCACGGAGCCATTCGAGATAGAAGAACGAATAGGGCACTCGGTGGAAGCCATAATTGACGCGGGGCCTGCCGGTATTGAACCGTCGTCGGTACTGGATCTTTCCGGTGGTTCCGTGGAGATATTGCGGGCCGGGCGTGGTGATGTCAGTCAGTTCGCTTGACCCTCAAAATATGCGATAGAATGCGACGAACCACGTTGGAAGCCGTATGAAGCCCGAACTCAAAGTCCTGACGCCCGAGGACGCGCCAAAGCCTGCCCAGGACGAAAAACAGTCGCCCGCACAGGCCGAAATGCCGTTCGCCGTCGTCGACGGCGAGCCGGTAACGACACTTCCGCAGGACCTGTACATTCCGCCTTATGCGCTGCAGGTATTCCTGGAGGCGTTCGAGGGTCCGCTCGATTTACTGCTCTACCTGATTCGTCGTCAGAACATCGATATTCTTGATATTCCGGTCGCTGAGATCACGCGGCAGTACGTCCAGTACATCGAACTCATGCATGAGTTGCAGCTGGAATTGGCCGGCGAGTACCTGCTTATGGCGGCGATGCTCGCCGAAATCAAGTCACGTATGTTGCTGCCGCGTCCGGAGGCGATGGAGGAAGAGGAAGACGATCCTCGTGCGGAACTCGTTCGCAGGCTGCAGGAATACGAGCGTTACAAAAAGGCGGCCGAGGACATCAGCGACCTGCCGCGCCTCGAGCGTGATGTCTTTATTGCCAGCGCCGACGCGCCTGAGCGCAAGATTGTTACTAAAATGCCTGACGTGACATTGAAAGAGCTGTTGCTTGCATTTCACGATGTCCTGAAGCGTGCGGAGATGTTCTCCAACCTCCACATGCAACGTGAGCCGTTGTCGGTGCGGCAGCGAATGAGTGAAATTCTGTCGCGAATCAAAGCCAATAGTTTTACAGGTTTTGCAGACTTGTTCGATCCCGAAGAGGGCCGCATGGGTGTCGCCGTTACCTTTATCGCAATACTCGAACTGCTGCGTGAAGCGGTAATCGAGGTCGTACAGTCCGAGGAATACGCGCCGCTGCACGTACGGGCGGCATCAGCTGTCCGATTGGTATCCGATGACGACGCGAGTACGTCAGCCCCGATCGACGAGACAGATTGAGAAAAATCTCCAATGGACGCAACTGAAATCAAGCACTTCATCGAGGCCGCATTGCTTGCGGCCGGCCGGCCTCTGAACATCGATCAGCTGCAGGGGCTGTTCGACGGCCGGATGGCGCCCGAGAAAGCGGAAATCAGAAAAGCGATCGCGTCGCTTAACGAAGACTATGAAGAGCGTGGCATCGTTGTTTCCGAAGTGGCTTCGGGCTTTCGAATGCAGGTCAAGTCAGCAATGGCGGACAGGCTGCACAAACTCTGGGAAGAGCGTCCGCCGCGCTATTCGCGTGCGTTGTTCGAGACCCTGGCGCTGGTCGCCTACCGGCAGCCCATTACGCGCGGCGAAATCGAGGAGATTCGGGGCGTGGCTGTGAGTTCCAATATCGTTCGCCAGCTGCTGGAGCGCGACTGGGTTCGTGTTGTAGGACATCGTGATGTTCCAGGACGGCCCGCCATGTTCGGAACGACCAAGACCTTCCTCGATTACTTCAGCCTCAAGAAGCTGGACGATCTGCCACCGCTCGCCGATCTTTCCGACTGGGAAAGCCTGCGCGTACAGCTCAATCTACCCGAGGTCGAAGATCATCTGGACAGTGGCACTGAAGGGGCCGAGGCAGCGGCCGCCAAAGATCTGCCGGTCCTCTTCCCCGTCGGCGAGAACGAAACGGGAGAACCGGGAGAACCGGAAGAACCGGAAGAACCAGGAGAACCGGAAAAGCAGCCTGATGTAGCGGCAGCAGCTGTTGCGGAAGATGAAGACTACGAGGAACTGATGGTCTCGGAGTGGCCGGACCCGGTTGGCTGATCGAATTCAGAAAGTCCTGGCAGCGGCCGGACATGGCTCGCGACGCAAAGTCGAAACCTGGATCAGGGAAGGCCGGCTCGCCGTCAATGGCCGGCTGGCCGAACTGGGTGAGCCTGTCGAAGGCACCGAAAAGATCACGCTGGATGGCCGTCCGTTGTCGCTACGGGGACATGCGCAGCCGCATCGGCACATTGTCTACAATAAGCCCGGTGACGAGGTAACCAGCCGCGAGGACCCGGAAGGGCGCCGGTTGGTTTTCGACGCGTTGCCACCGCTCAAGGGCGCACGCTGGGTCGCAGTCGGCCGGCTTGATATTGTCACGACAGGCCTCCTCATCTTCACGACGGACGGCGCACTTGCCAATGCGCTGATGCATCCTTCGGCCGAGATCGTTCGCAAGTACGCCGTCCGGGTACATGGAAATCCCACCCGGGCTGAGCTCGAAAAGCTGCAGTCAGGGGTGGAGCTATCGGACGGGCCTGCTCATTTCGACACGATAGAACATGCAGGCGGAGACGGCGCAAATCGCTGGTTCAATGTCACGTTGAAAGAGGGACGGAATCGCGAGGTCAGGCGACTTTGGGAGGCGATCGGCTACGAGGTCAGTCGCCTGATTCGAACGGCGTACGGGCCCATTCAGCTGCCCAGAAAGTTGCGGCGGGGGAAGTACGAGGCTCTGTCTCCGTCACAGGTGCGCACTTTGTATTATGCAGCGAGCTTGAAAGTGCCGGGTGAGATGCGCCCGAAGAAAAAAACAAGAAAACCCTATAAAAAACGATAGGTTACGTATAGTTATTAAAGTAAAGTATTACTGTGCGTCGAAGCTCTGACCCGTAACCTCTTTGCTGTCCGGCCCCAGCAGGTAGATGTAGGTCGCGAGGATATCTTCGGGACCTTTCAGTTTGTTCCGGTCTTCCGCCGGATAAGCCTCCAGGCGCATTTTCGTCCGTGTCGGACCGGGATTGATGCAGTTGGACCGAAGGTCGCCGTGGCGGTGCTCGTCTGCCAGGACTTGCGAAAGCCCCTCAGTGGCAAACTTCGACGCGGCGTAGGCACCCCAGAACGATTTGCCAGTGCGACCGACACCGCTGCTCGTAAAAATGACCGAGGCATCTTCCGATTCGTGCAACAGGGGCAAAAAGACCTGCGTCAATGCAAATGCCGACGTAACGTTGACGTGCATGACACGTTGCCACAGGACCGCGTCGTATTGTTCTATCGAATAACGCTCACCCAAAATGCCGGCGTTATGAACCAGGCCATCGAGGCGACCAAACTCCTGATCGATACTCTGAGCCAGCGTGGTATAGGACTCGCTGTTGGCTGATGCGAGGTCCATTACGGCGATGGACGGTCGCGGCGCGCCCTCGATCGCTTCGACCTCGTCGTACACTTTTTCGAGTTTGCTGACATTGCGTCCATGCAGGATCACCTGTGCGCCCAGGCCCGCCGAGTGCAACGCCAGCGCTTTGCCAATGCCATCGCTGGCCCCCGTGATCAGTACGATGCGGTCACGCAGCAGGTCAGCAGGGTACGTGTAGGACCGGGGATCGGTGGTCAAGAGTCATTTCCTTCGATCATCGTCCGTGGCACTGACTCCAGCGTTTCCAGTTTCTCGAGGTCCTTCTGGGCATGCACCCCGAGTTCGACGAATTTGCGGGCTCCGGGCAGAACGTTGCGCTCCAGGGAGCCGACTGCCTTGTTGTAGTTTTCGACACTGCTTGCGAGCTGTCGGCCTACGCGGTTCATATGGGTGACGAACGTTGCGAGGCGACCGTACAGGTCTTCCGCCAGTATCCGGATTTCTTTGGCATTGTCTGCGAGCGCCAGCTGTCGCCAGCCGTAGGCAACGGCTTTGAGCAGTGCCACCAGGCTCGTCGGCGTTGCCAGGATGATCTGTTTCGAAAGCGCGTATTCGATCAGGTCGGGCTGTTCGTTGAGTGCCGCGCTCAGGAACTGATCGCCCGGAATAAACAGGATGACGAATTCAGGGCTCTCGTCGAACTGTTCCCAGTAGGCCTTCGACGACAACAAACGTATATGTGTGCGAACGTTCTTCGCATGCCGTTCCAGCCCAAGTTTGCGTTGCACGTCGTCCTCGGCTTCGGCGGCGGCGAGGTACGCATCCAGCGGAGTCTTGACGTCCACAACGAGTTCTCGCTGATCGGGCATCCTTACGATCATGTCGGGCCGAATGGCCTGCGAGTCACTGACTGTGTGTACCTGTTCCGTGAAGTCGCAGTGCTCGACCATGCCCGCCAGTTCAACCAGCCGCCGCAGCGTGATTTCGCCCCAGCGACCGCGCACCTCGGGGCGGCGCAGTGCCTTGACCAGGTTCTGCGTCTCCTGGGACAGCGATTTCTGATTGAGTTGCATCTCCTCCAGCTGGTTCTTTATGCCGCCGTAGGCTTCGCTGCGTGCTTTCTCAAGTTCGGAGATTTGCTTTTGCGAGGCGTCGAGCGCGTCGCGGATCGGTTTTACGAGAGCCTCGACCGCCTTCTCGCGTTCGCTGAGTTCGCGCTTGGCTTTTTCCTGCTGAGTACCGAGATTCTGTTCGGCCAGCCGGAGGAAGTTCTCACTATTGGATCTGAGCGATTGATTGGCGACGTCCGAGAATGCCGCAGTCAGTTTCGCATTAGCCAGTTCAAAGGCTGCTTCACGCTCGCTCTGAATGGTCTCCTGATTCTTGAGATTGTTTTCGACAAGGGCTATGTGTTCGATCAACTTTTTCCGCCGCTGCCGTCCGATGAGCCAGGCGATCAAGGCACCCGTGACAAGCCCGATCGCCAACGCGGGCGCTCCGACTTCAAGATAAACGGGATCAATCGTTATAGAGATCATCAGGATTCAAGGTTAACCGCTTTAAGCACGATTTGCGCCAGTTCCTCGGTATCGATGGCGATGATATCGGCGCCCCATTCGCGTGGGTCGTCGTCTTCGGTGATGTAGCCGTAAGCTGCGGCTATCGTCGCGGCCCCGGCCCGCAACCCAGCCTGAATATCGCGCTCGGCGTCCCCAATATAAATCGATCGGCCTGCGTCGACGCCGGCAATGTCGCAGCCGAGGAGCAGGGGGCCGGGCTCGGGTTTACGTACTGAAAGCGTATCGCCGCTTATCGTACAGACGCTGCGGTGAAAAAGGCCCAGCTGTTCGAGCAGCGGGTTGGTGAGGCGCTCGGGCTTGTTGGTGACGACGCCCCACGGGCATCCGGCGTCGTCGAGATACTCGAGAAGCGTGTCGATGCCGGCAAATACGGTCGTCAATTCACAGAGCCGGTCTGCATAGCGTTCGATGTATTCGCCAACCAGTTCATGCCGCTCGGCCTCATCGAGGTCCGGGAAACCGATTCGCAACAGGCCCATCGCGCCATTGGACACGTTTGAGCGGCCGAGGTCGTACGCGACCGGATCGTAGCCGTGGTCGCCCTGCATTTCCTGCAGCGTCGCAACCATGTCGGGTGCCGTGTCCACGAGCGTGCCGTCGAGATCGAAAAGCACGAGGTCGAAAGCGTCGTCCTGGATTTGCATCAGTCGGCGGGCCGCTGAAAATACATCAGGTAATTGACGTCCAGGTTTGATCCGAGCGAATAATCCCTGGTGATGGGGTTGTAATGCATGCCGATGCTTGCCCGCAATTCCAGGCCCGTGCTGCGCGCCCAGGCCTCGAGTTCCGAAGGTCGAATGAACTTGGCGTATTCGTGTGTGCCGCTCGGCAATAACTTGAGAACGTATTCGGCGCCAACAATGGCAAACAGGAATGACTTTGGGTTGCGGTTTATGGTCGAAAAGAACACGTGGCCGCCGGGCTTGACGAGTTCCGCGCACGACTTTATGACTTGCGAGGGATCAGGTACATGTTCCAGCATCTCAAGGCAGGTTACGACGTCGTACTGGCCGGCTTCACTGGTGGCAAGTTCTTCAGCGGTCGCGTGCCGATAGTCAACGTTGGCACCCGATTCATGCTGGTGCAAGCGTGCGACGGCCAACGGTCCCTCGGCCATGTCGATCCCGGTGACTCTTGCGTTCGCAGCCGCCATCGATTCCGTGAGAATGCCGCCGCCACAGCCGATGTCCACAGCCCGGCAACCTGCCAAATTGACGTGCTGACGGATCCAGTCGAGCCGCAGCGGATTTATTTCGTGCAGCGGTTTGAAGTCGCCCTCTGTATCCCACCAGCGGGACGCCAGTGAATCGAACTTGGCGAGTTCTGCCGGGTCCACATTGTCTCTGACGGTCGTCATTGTTGCTTTACCTTGCCCCTAGTGGGTCGTCGCGGCGATCCGGTCGCGCCATTCGTTACTGCGTTCCAGCAACTCGTCGGTATTAATATGGGCGAGTTTGCCATTATCCAACTGGTGCTTGCCTGCGACCCACACGTCTGAAACCTGGCCGGAACCAGCCGTATAAACGAGCTGCGATGTAATATCGTAAATTGGTTGGCTGTTGAGGGCACTGAGGTCCACGCAGGCCAGGTCTGCCCATTTGCCGGCGACTATCGAACCCGTGGCGTCCGCGAGCCCAAGCGACCTGGCGCCTCCCAGCGTTCCCATGTACAGCGCGTCGCTTGCCGAAACGGCGGCGGCATCATCGGCTGATACCTTCGCCAGGAGCGCGGCCAGTCGGATTTCTGAAAGTATGTCCAGCACATTATTGCTGGCGGCACCGTCCGTGCCGATCGCAACATTGACGCCTGCCGCTGTGTAACGGGCAATTGGTGCAATGCCGCTGGCGAGCTTCAGGTTTGATCGCGGGCAGTGGGCGATGTTCACTCCGGCTTCTGCGAATCGGGCCACTTCGGCGTCGGTCATGTGCACGGCGTGCACGGCCAGCAGAGAGGCATTGACCAGCCCCAGCTCGTCCATGCGTTCACACGGGCGTTTGCCCGTTCGTTCGAGCGACGCTGCAATCTCCTGAGTGGTTTCGTGCAAATGCATCTGCACCGGGACATCGAGCTGGTCGGCCATGACTCGCAGCTTGGTGAACCACTCATCGGACAGCGCGCTAATCGAGTGCGGTGCAAAGCAGGTCGAGATCAGCGGATGTTCTGCGTAAGGGTCATGCACAAGGTCGGAGCCCTTGCTCAGGTATTCCTCGGCGTCGTGGGCCCAGCTGGTCGGAATGTCGATGACCGGCGTGCCGACCATGGCCCGCATATCCAGGTCGACGGCGGTTTCAGCGACGATCTCCGGAAAGAAATACTGGTCGCTGAAGCAGGTGATGCCGGCCGAGAGCATCTCCGCTATGGCCAATTCTGTGCCGTCCCGGACCATTTCGGCGCTTACCCAGCGTTTCTCGGCAGGCCAGACGCCTTCGCGCAGCCAGCTTTGCAGGGGCAGATCATCGGCGAGCCCACGCAGCAGCGTCATAGCGGCATGGGTATGAGCATTAACGAGGCCCGGAATCAGGGCATGCTCCGGGCGCTCAATCAGCACGCTGGGCTGGTAGTTCTTCAGCGCTTTCTCGAGCGGAAGAAGGTCCGTGATCTTGCCGTCCGTCACGATCACGGCGTGCCCATCCAGAACGACCCCGGAAGGCTCGACAGGGATGCACCAGCGAGGCGCGATCAGGGTGTCACAATGACGCATAGTCGCCGCAGTATACGCGTCGCTGCGATCAGCGCCAGCACCGTCCTCATGTGGCTTGAAAGTGCCGGAAACACTGCTGTTTCAGCGACCGCTGTGGTATTATTTACGGCCTGATCCGGGCCTTGGAAAAGGCCCTCTTGAGTCCGGCGAAATCGACATTCTGGTCCGCTTGAAACCCACTACAATTTGACGCTTTTTTTCCGGTCCGAAAGGGCGGAATTGCGCTGAGTTTGTGAGCTGAGAAAGTAGAAAACTATGGCTGAAGTTGCACACGAATTGCTATCCGTAAGTCTCGAAGAGGAGATGCAGCAGTCCTATCTCGATTACGCGATGAGCGTTATCGTCGGCCGGGCGCTGCCGGACGTTCGTGACGGCCTGAAGCCGGTTCATCGACGCGTTTTGCATGCGATGCGGGAGCTCGGCAACGATTTCAACAAGCCCTACAAGAAATCCGCCCGCGTAGTTGGTGACGTCATCGGTAAATATCACCCGCATGGTGACTCAGCCGTGTACGACACGATCGTGCGTATGGCGCAGCCTTTTTCGATGCGCTACATGCTCGTGGACGGTCAGGGCAACTTCGGCTCCGTCGACGGGGACTCGCCGGCCGCCATGAGATACACCGAAGTGCGCATGGCCAAGATCGCGCATGAGTTGCTCGCCGACATCGAAAAGGAAACCGTCGACTTCGTGGAGAATTACGATGGTTCCGAGAGCGAGCCGTCGGTCATGCCCACGCGTATTCCGAATCTGCTGGTCAATGGCTCGTCCGGCATTGCCGTTGGCATGGCGACCAACATCGCGCCGCACAATCTCGGCGAAGTCATCAATGCGTGTCTTGCCGTGATCGAAGACCCGTCGATCGACGTTCCGGGCCTGATGAAGCATATTCCGGGGCCGGATTTTCCGACGGCCGGGATCATCAACGGCGCGCAGGGCATTTATTCGGCGTATCGCACAGGCAGAGGGCGCGTCCACATCCGGGCACGTACCACGGTCGAAACGATCAATGCCCGTGGCAAAGAGGCCATCATTGTCACGGAGCTGCCGTACCAGGTGAACAAGGCCCGCCTGATTGAGAAGATCGCCGACCTGGTTCGCGACAAGCGTATCGAAGGCATCAGCGAGCTGCGCGACGAATCGGACAAGGACGGAATGCGCATCGTCATTGAGCTGCGGCACGGCGAAATCAGTGACGTAGTGCTAAACAACCTCTACAAGCACACCCCGATGCAGAGCGTTTTCGGCATTAACATGGTGGCGTTGCATGACGGCCAGCCGAAGCTCCTGAATCTGAAACAGATACTCGAGGCGTTTCTTGCTCATCGCCGGGCTGTCGTGACACGACGGACCATATTCGATCTGCGCAAAGCACGCGATCGGGCACATGTACTCGAAGGCCAAACCGTTGCCCTTGCGAACATCGACGATGTCATCGCCCTGATCAAGGGATCGGCGTCGCCGGCCGAGGCGAAAGTCGGACTGATGGGGCGGGCCTGGGCGCCGGGCGAGGTTACCGCCATGCTGGAGCGTGCCGGGGATAGCGACACTCGACCCGATGGCCTCGACGTTGGCAGCGGCCTGATCGACGGTCAATACCACTTGTCGGCTGTCCAGGCGCAGGCGATTCTCGACCTCAGGCTGCATCGATTGACGGGTCTTGAACAAGATAAAATAGTTAAAGAATACAAAGAGATATTGGGTAAAATTAAAGAATTTTCTGACATTCTTGCGGACCCCGACAGACTCGTGCAGGTGATACGCGACGAACTGGTCGACATGCGCGACAGCTATAGTGATGAGCGCCGCACCGAGATCGTTCAGGATCATTCGGATCTCAGTGTTGAAGACCTGATTCCGGAAGCCGAGGTCGTTGTCACCCTTTCCCATGGTGGCTATGCGAAAGCTCAGCCGACCGACGTCTACCAGGCGCAGAAGCGTGGCGGCCGAGGACGTTCGGCGACCAAGGTGAAAGACGAAGACTTCATCGACAATTTGTTTGTCGCCAATACGCACGACACGATCCTGTGTTTCTCGAGTCGCGGCAAGATGTACTGGCTCAAGGTCTACCAGGTTCCGCAGGCGAGTCGGGGCTCGCGCGGCAAACCTATTGTGAATCTTCTGCCGCTGGAAAAGGGCGAAAGAATCAACGCCGTGCTACCGATTCGCGAGTACGACGAAGGCCATTTCGTATTCATGGCCACCTCGGGCGGCACCGTCAAAAAGACGCCGCTGAAGCAGTTTTCAAGGCCGCGCACGAGTGGCATCATCGCCATCGATTTGCGTGGCGATGACAAACTCGTTGACGTTGCAATCACGAATGGCGAGGCAGAAATCCTGTTGGTGGCCAGTCATGGCAAGGCCATCCGGTTCAAAGAAGGGGATGTTCGGCCGATGGGGCGCGGCGCCGCCGGTGTCAGGGGTATCAAGTTGCCTGCCGGTCACGAGGTTATCGCACTTACGATCATTCGCGATGGCTTGATTCTCACCGCCACCGAGAACGGCTACGGGAAGCGCACTCCGGTTGATGATTTCCCGGTCCAGGGCCGCGGCGGACAGGGCGTTATCGCGATTCAGACGACGGATCGAAACGGCAGGACGGTCGGGGCGCTGCAGGTCGCGGACGATGACGAGATCATGCTTATCAGTTCCAACGGCACGCTGGTTCGCACCGGCGTTGAGGACATATCCATTGTGGGGCGCAATACCCAGGGTGTGAGGCTGATCCGGGTCGAACGTGGCCAGCGACTGGTCGGCCTGGCGCGGATTGAGGCTATCGAGGAAGAAGAAGAATAACGCACTGTTTTGGTGCGCCTGAGAGGTGCCGAGCTTGTATTCGATAACGTCATTTACTTAGTGCATTTGATTCCTTAAACCGTAACAATACGCGGCCTAGAATCATCCCCTTATAGTCCAAGGACCACAGCGACATGTCGCGCGTTTTCAATTTCAGTGCCGGGCCAGCGGCGCTGCCCCTCGAAGTCCTCGAAACCATCCGCAACGATATTCCCGACTGGCAAGGTACGGGCATGTCAGTTATGGAAGTCAGCCACCGCGGCAAGCACTTCGTCGAAATGGCGGCGCGCGCCGAGGCGAATGTTCGTGAATTGCTCGAGATACCCGACGACTACAGCGTACTGTTTGTGCAAGGCGGGGCAACGCTGCAGATGGCGATGGCGCCCCTGAATCTGACCGGCCCTGAGGACACCGTCGACTATGTCGTAACCGGAAGCTGGGGGAAGAAAGCCGCTGGCGAAGCGACGAAGTTCTGCAAGGTCAACGTTGCTGCCGACGCCTCGGACAAAAAGTTCACCTATGTCCCTGACGAATCCAGCTGGGGCCGCAGCGACAACGCGGCATACCTGCATTACACCCCCAATGAAACCATCGCCGGAGTCGAGTTTCATTTCGTACCTGGCGGTGATGTGCCGCTGGTTGCTGATATGTCGAGCACGATTCTCTCGCGGCCCATCGACGTGAGCCGTTTCGGCGTCATTTATGCGGGCGCGCAGAAGAACATCGGGCCTGCCGGCCTTACCCTTGTTATCGTGCGCAACGACCTGCTCGAGAAGGCGCGGCCAAATAACGCACACCTCATGACCTGGAAGTCATACGCAGAGTCGGACTCCATGACCAATACGCCGCCGACCTTCGCCTGGTACGTCGCTGACCTCGTATTCCAGTACCTTAAAGATCGCGGCGGTCTAAGTGCTGTCGCTGAAGTTAATCGCAGCAAAGCCAGCAAGTTGTACGCCGCGATCGATAATTCCGGCTTCTATACCAATCCGGTAAGCAAGGACTGTCGTTCGTGGATGAACGTGCCGTTCATCCTCGCGGACGCGTCGCTTGACGCGAAATTTCTCGAGGAGTCGCACGCGGCAGGTCTGACAAATTTGAAGGGGCATCGCTCGGTCGGCGGTATGCGTGCTTCAATTTATAATGCTGTCAGCGAGGAGGCGGTTGATGCGCTGATCGACTTCATGGCGGAATTTGAAAAAGCCAACGGCTGATCATCTGGCGCGCTGTGCACGCCACTACAAAGAAACGGAATCATGTTTAAAGTACTTACATTGAACAACATTGCAGTCGAAGGACTTCGTCACCTACCCCGCGAACGCTACGAAGTGGCTTCCGAAATTGCGCACCCGGACGCGATTCTGCTGCGCTCCCATAACATGCACGATATGGATATTCCGGACACGGTTGCAGCGATTGGTCGGGCCGGCGCAGGTACCAACAACATTCCCATTGACGCCATGAGCGCGCGCGGTGTGCCGGTGTTTAACGCACCTGGCGCGAACGCCAACGCGGTCAAGGAACTCGCAATTGCCGGCATGCTCATCGGGGCGCGCAACCTGTGCAATGCCCGGGAGTATGTCAGTTCATTAACGGAAACCGGTGCCGCGCTAAACAAGGCGGTTGAAGCCGGCAAAAAACAGTTTGTCGGCTTCGAGCTGCCCGGTAAAACACTGGGCGTAATCGGTCTCGGCGCTATCGGCGTGGAAGTTGCCAATGCGGCACTCGACCTGGGGATGAAGGTCGTTGGTTTTGATCCGAAGATCACTGTTCGAAATGCATGGCAACTTTCGTCCGGTGTCGAGCAGGAAGAAACGCTGGATCAACTTTTCCAGCATGCAGACTTCGTCACCGTGCATGTGCCGTTAATCGACGCAACCCGGAATATCGTCAATGCTGATCGCCTGGCGATTATGAATGACAATTCGGTGTTGATTAATTTTGCCCGCGGCGGTGTGGTCGATGATGCGGCGGCGCTAGCCGCACTGGACAGTGGCAAATTGCACGCTTTCATCACGGACTTTCCAACTCCTGAACTGATCGCACACCCGAAGGTCGTGGCGTTGCCACATCTGGGAGCGTCGACGAGCGAAGCCGAAGAGAACTGTGCCATCATGGTGGCGGAGAACATCAAGGATTACCTTGAGAACGGCAATATTCGCCACTCTGTGAACTTCCCGGAAGCGCGCTTGCCACGCCTCGACGCCTGGCGAATCACGATAGCGAACGCCAATGTGCCGAACATGGTGGGCCAGATCTCCACGGACCTGGCGAACGCGGGCCTCAATATCGAAGACCTGTTGAACAAGTCGGTTGGGGGATTTGCCTACACGATCATTGATGTGAATGAGGAGCCAACGGCCGAGTTGCTGGCGGAGATCCGGGCAATCGAAGGCGTCCTGACGTTGCGAAATCTCGGTAAGCCTGTAACCTGAGGATTCCGTTACGGTTTTCGAACAGGGTTTGCATGGCAGGGTCGAACGACAAATCGGATAAGCCGGATCTCGCCGAGATTCGCGAGCGCATCAATAGCATTGATGAACAGATACAGTCGCTCATCAATGATCGGGCAAAGATCGCGCAACAGGTTGGAGTCGTGAAGGGCGACCTGGCTTCGGCCGTTGACTACTACCGACCCGAGCGTGAGGCGGAAGTGCTGCGCAGTGTTCTGGAGCGCAACAAAGGTCCGATGCGCGATGAGGAGATGCTGCGTCTGTTTCGCGAGATCATGTCCGCATGTCTTGCGCAGCAGGAGCCGCTCAAAATCGGATTCCTCGGGCCCGAAGGCACGTTCACGCAAACCGCGGTCTTTAAGCACTTCGGTCACTCGGTCAGGGCGCTGCCGTTTCACACCATTGATGAAGTATTCCAGGAAGTAGAGAGCGGTGCCGCTGACTTTGGTGTAGTGCCGATCGAGAATTCAACCGAGGGATCGGTCAACAACACGCTGGATATGTTCCTGACATCGCCGCTCAAGATCTCCGGTGAAATAGAGCTAAAGATCGAGCAGCACCTGATGAGCAAGTTCAAAGGGCTCGAGAATATAGAGCGCATCTGCGCGCATGAGCAGTCACTCGCACAATGCCGCGGCTGGATACGTGAGCATCTGCCGCATATTGAGTTGATCGGCATGTCGAGCAATGCGGCGGGCGCCAGGCGTGCGCGGGACGAAGACGGTACCGCCGCCATCGGTCCCGAGGTTGCAGCCGATGTCTACGAGCTCGATATCATGGTCAACAACATTGAGGATCGACCTGATAATGCTACGCGATTCCTCGTCGTTGGAAGGCAGTTGCTGGCGTCGAGCGGTGACGATAAGACAACGATTCTTGTTTCGACGAGCGATACGGCAGGCGGCGCCGGTGTCTTGCATCATTTGTTGCAACCGCTCGCCGAGTACGGTGTCAGCATGACGCGCATCGAGTCCCGTCCGTCACAACGCCGCAACTGGGACTATGTTTTCTTTATCGACATCGAGGGGCACGCTGCGGATTCGCCAATCGCGGACGCGTTGGCCGAGCTCGAAAAAACGAGCTCGCTGTTCAAGGTACTCGGAGCGTATCCGAAGGCCATAGGCTGATACTCGGGCAGCATGCATTTCAAGGTATCCCCATCCAAAGTCGAGGACGCCAGGGTCACGGTGCCAGGCGACAAGTCAGTGTCGCATCGTTCCCTCATGCTCGGCAGCATTGCCACCGGTCGGACTGACGTCAGCGGATTCCTGGCCGGAGAAGACTGCCTGCAAACGCTGGCCGCCATGCGTGCCCTGGGTGTCTCCATTGAACAGCCGGGACCGACCGAGATATCAATCGAGGGGGTCGGATTGCGCGGTCTCAGATCATCCGCGACGGCGCTCGACCTCGGTAATTCAGGCACAGCCATGCGCCTCATGGCAGGCCTGCTGAGTGGCCAGGTTTTTGACAGCGTGCTGACAGGCGATGCATCGCTCACGGGTCGGCCCATGGGACGAATCATTACGCCACTTAGTCGAATGGGCGCGGCAATTGACAGCCAGGACGGCAAGCCGCCGCTGCGGATTCACGGCAGCAGTGAGCTGCGCGCGATTGACTATGAGCTACCCATCGCCAGTGCCCAGGTAAAGTCCGCCTTATTGCTGGCCGGCCTGTACGCCGAGGGAACGACTTGTGTCACTGAACCGGCGGTAACGCGGGACCATACCGAGCGCATGTTGCGTTCGATGGGTGTGCGAGTGACAACCGCAGGACATCGAATATCGATAGAAGGTGGACAGGCCTTGAAGGGATGCCGTGTAAAGGTTCCCGCCGACCTGTCGTCTGCTGCGTTTGTTATTCTCGCGGCGCTGCTGGCTCAGAATGCGGACATCGTGATCGCCAATGTCGGGGTCAACCCAACGCGAACCGGCATCATCAATATTTTGCAGAGCATGGGCGCCGACATCAGCATGGAAAACGCCCGTCAGCTGGGCGACGAGCCGGTTGCCGATATTCGTGTCCGTTCCTCGGAGCTGCGCGGCGGATCTGTCGATCCTGCTCTCGTGTCACTGGCCATTGATGAGTTCCCCGTGCTGTTCGTCGCGGCGGCCGCGGCGACCGGGAAAACGGTGTTTTCGGGCATCGGTGAGCTGCGGGTCAAGGAAAGCGACAGAATTGCAGCAATGGCGGAGGGCATGCGCATACTGGGAGTCACGGTCGATGAGTCACCCGATGGCGCCGTCGTGCATGGAGGGGGCTTCGCAGGCGGAAGCGTCGAGAGTTTCGGCGACCACCGCGTAGCGATGTCCCTGGCTGTGGCCGGCACCGTCGCCGACGGCGAGGTCGTCATACGTGACGTCGATGCCGTAGATACATCGTTCCCGGGTTTCTGCTCCTGCATGGCTTCCATCGGAGCGGATATCCAGGCGGTTGAGGAGGGTTCCGCATGAAAAAACCGGTCCCGGTAATAGCTATTGATGGCCCCAGCGGCTCGGGCAAAGGCACCATCGCCCACCGTGTTGCGAAAGCGCTGGGCTGGCACCTGCTGGATAGCGGCGCGTTGTATCGCCTGGTCGCGCTGTCAGCGAGCAAGGCCGGTGTTTCTCTCGACGACGCCCAAGGGCTCGCGCGAATTGCCCGGACCCTGGATGTCCAATTTGACAGTAATGAAAATGGATCTGAGCTCATCTGGCTGGCCGGTGAGGACGTCACGGGCGAAGTCCGGACTGAGGAAACCGGGGCCGGGGCTTCCACCGTGGCCGCCATCCCTGCAGTTCGTGACGCACTGCTGGCGCGGCAGCGCGCTTTTCGGCAGCCGCCCGGGCTGGTCGCCGACGGCCGGGATATGGGGACCTATGTATTCTCGGATGCGCCGCTCAAAATCTACCTCACGGCGAGCGCCGAAGAACGGGCCCGAAGGCGCCATAAGCAGTTGAAAGACAAGGGTATGGATGTTAGCCTTGCCGCCCTTTCACGGGATATAGAGTACCGTGACCGGCGGGATTCCGAACGATCGGTTGCTCCGCTGAGACCGGCAGAGGATGCCAGGATTCTGGATTCCTCGGGTCAGTCCATCGAGGCCGTCACGCAGACAGTTCTTGATTGGGTCTCGGAGCTCTAGTTTCAGAAGATTGATTCATGGTCGGGATCGGACAGGATGTTCGTCCCTTTTTTGTAATGACCGTCGGTAGCAGGAAGCGACCAGGCGTTTGGTTGGGAATACCAGTTCCCTTGGTTAATTAAACATGTCAGAAAGTTTCGCAGAATTATTTGAAGAAAGTTTTGCCAGTCAACAGATAAAACCCGGTTCGATAATCAAAGGTGTTGTTGTCGCGGTAAATGACGACGTTGTACTCGTCAGTGCAGGCCTCAAATCAGAGGCCGTAATCCCATTAGAGCAGTTCAAGAACGACAATATTGAAGGCGGCATCTCCGTAGGGGATGAAGTCGAAGTCGCGCTGGATGCGGTTGAAGACGGCTTTGGTGAGACCAAGCTGTCTCGTGAAAAAGCGATTCGTGCGCGTACCTGGATTGATCTCGAAAAGGCCTTCGAAGATGGTGAAGTGGTCGAGGGCATCATCAATGGCCGCGTCAAGGGTGGTTTCACAGTCGAGATCGACAATGTCCGGGCGTTTCTGCCGGGCTCATTGGTTGACGTTCGGCCGGTTCGCGATCCGGCGTACCTCGAAGGCAAGAGCCTCGAGTTCAAGGTCATCAAGCTGGATCAAAAACGCAACAACGTGGTTGTGTCACGCCGTGCTGTCGTCGAAAAAGAATACTCTGCCGAGCGCGAGGCGCTGCTGGAAGGTCTCCAGGAAGGCAATTCGGTCAAGGGCGTCGTAAAGAACCTGACCGACTATGGTGCGTTCGTCGACCTGGGCGGTATCGATGGCTTGCTGCACATCACCGACATGGCCTGGAAGCGCGTCAAGCATCCTTCCGAGGTGGTAGACGTGGGGCAGGAGATCGACGTCAAGATCCTCAAGTTCGACCGTGAGCGCCAGCGTGTATCGCTGGGCATGAAGCAGTTGGGCGATGATCCGTGGCAGGATTTGGCGCGCCGCTACCCACCGCAGACGCGTATTTTCGGCAAGGTCACCAACATTGCCGACTATGGTTGCTTCGTTGAGATCGAGGATGGCGTTGAAGGCCTGGTCCACGTTTCTGAGATGGACTGGACAAACAAGAACGTCAATCCGGCGCGCGTTGTATCCATCGGCGAAGAAATTGAAGTCATGGTCATCGAGATTGACGAAGAACGTCGTCGCATTTCACTTGGGGTCAAACAGTGCAAGTCGAATCCGTGGGCCGAGTTTGCAACGACCTTCAATCGCGGAGACAAGGTGTCGGGCCAGATCAAGTCAATCACTGATTTCGGTATCTTCATTGGGCTGGACGGTGGTATCGACGGGCTCGTACATCTCTCTGATATTTCCTGGGATGACGCTGGCGAAGAAGCTGTGCGAAATTACAAGAAAGGTCAGGAGATCGAGGCATCCGTTCTCGCGATCGATGCAGAGCGTGAGCGTATTTCGCTGGGCATCAAGCAACTCGAGAAAGACCCGTTCTCAAACTGGCTTGCGGCGCATCCGAAGAACACGATCGTCAAAGGCACGGTCACGGAAGTCGATGCGCGAGGCGCATTGATCGATCTCGGCGATGGCGTATTTGGGTCGCTGCGTGCATCCGAACTGGCCCGTGGCCGGGTAGAGGACGCGCGGACCATGATCAAGGTCGGCGAAGAGGTCGAAGCGAAGTTCATTAACGTTGATCGCAAGAATCGCGCGATAGCGCTTTCGATCAAGGCCAAAGAGGTTCATGACGAAGCTGAGGCCGTCAGTAGTTACAAGTCTGACGCATCCGCAGCCCCCGCTGGGACCACTCTGGGTGAGCTTCTGAAGGAAAAGATGAGTGGCGGAAGTAAATAATAAGTAAAAAAGGTAGCCCGGACGCCCCGGTCCGGGCTATTATTGTCTTTACTATCCGTGGGTTACGCTGACAAGGCGGTACGGCGACAAGTATAATGACAAAATCTGAACTCATAGAATCAATCTCCCGCAAGCAAAAGCACTTGCCGGCAAAAGATGTCGAGCTGGCGGTTAAGCATTTGCTCGACCTCATGAGCGACTCATTGGCCAGGGGTCAACGAATTGAGATTCGCGGCTTCGGAAGTTTCTCTCTGCACTATCGTCCACCGCGTATAGGCCGCAATCCGAAGACGGGTGAGGCAGTAGCGCTGTCGGGAAAGTACGTCCCGCATTTCAAGCCCGGTAAAGACCTGCGCGAGCGCGTTAACGAGAGCCGCCACTTTCCAATCAAGAATTGATCGCGCGCAGCACATTGCGGCAATGGTTCTGTTTCTTCACCCATCTGACAGTCTTGGAGTGAACGCATGCTGAAACGTATCGGCCTGCTGATTCTCATCGTGGTCATAGCGGCAATGATGGCCACCTTTACCGCCATTAACACAGGTATGGTCGATATCGACCTGGCCTTTGCGAAGTTCACCCAACCATTACCACTGGTGCTAACCGTCACCTTTGCCCTGGGTTGGCTGTTCGGGATTCTTTGCATGGGGGTATTCGCGCTGAAGCTCGTTAATGAGCGTCGCATTTTGCGACGCTCCCTGCGCTTGTCGGAAAGCGAAGTCACGAGCTTGCGAGGTTTGCCGCTAAGCGATGCCGACTGAATCCACCTTTCTGCTGGCGGGGCTGTTTCTGTTGCTCGCCGCCGCGGGCTGGGCGATGGGTCGATTTGGTGAACGCGATGAAGAAGATGCGCCGCCGCCGCTCAATATCGACTATCTGAAAGGACTGAACTTCCTGCTCAATGAGCAGACGGACCAGGCACTCGAACACTTCCTGCAGATGGTTCGCGTTGATGACAAGACCATCGAGACCCACTTCGCGCTGGGCAGCCTCTTTCGTCGTCGCGGCGAGGTCGATCGAGCGATTCGAATTCACCAGAACATCATCGCGCGCCCGGACCTGGCTTCCGAGCAGCGCGACCAGGCTTTGTATTCATTGGCGAAGGACTATTTCGCAGCAGGACTGCTGGATCGGGCAGAGAGTCTATTCGCGCGATTGTCGCAGGGTTCGCGCTTCCAGGTTCAGGCCCTGGAGAAGCTGTGTCGGATTT
>CAWJCA010000056.1:0-12179 GCA_963841165.1 uncultured Gammaproteobacteria bacterium
CCCTCCGTATCGCCGGAAATTTCGATATCGACGACGCAATCGGCGCGTGTGCCGCCAGCGCTTTGGACGCGTCCAGCTCAAACAAATAAACGGGACGCTTGAGATCGTAACGTTTCGCAAGGGCCGGATGCAGCTTGCCCAGCACGCCGATAATTTCACCGTTTCGTATTATGTCTGCGGCCTGTCCGGATTGCAGCGCAGCATGCGTGGCTGGAACGAACTTGAGATCCCGGGCATCGGCCGCAAGTAACAGAATGGCCTCGACGTCGCCCTTCACGTGGAAAAAATCGGCGTTCTCGCTCTTGTCGCCCCACTGCTCTGGCACGACGGGGCCGGTGACGAGCCCGGCAATACGCACGACTTCAGTGTGCGCAGCCAAGCTGCCGTGGAAGGACTTGCTTGCCTCAAAAATACGAACGCGGTCCTGCTGGCGCGCCATATTCGCAGCGGCCGCCGCGACCATTCCGGGCCACAACGACGCGCGCATGACCGACATGTCGGATGAAATGGGATTGCTCAACACCAACGCGGACTCGGCGCCGGTGAATGCCGTATTCGCTTCGGCGTCGATGAAGCTGTAGGTGACGACTTCCTGGTAGTCCCGGGCAATCAGGGTATCGGCCGCGCGTTCGAGTTCTATGCGGGTTTCGGTAACGGGCTGCAACGGTGAGCGGACAGATTCCGTCGTTTCCGGAATGGAATCGTAGCCGTGAATTCTGGCCACCTCTTCGATGAGGTCCGCTTCGATTTCGAGGTCAAAGCGATAACTCGGTGGCGTGACCTTCCAGCCATCCTCGACGGTCGCGACATCAAGCTCGAGGCCCTTGAGAATCTGCGTCACTTTCTGCTCGTCGATCTCGAGACCTAGCACGCGTGCGAGACGATCCTTGCGCAAGCGAATCGCCTTTCGAAGCGGAAGATGTTCTTTCGCCGAATCCACAACCAACGGACCGGCATCGCCCCCTGCGATTTCCAGCAACAGCCCTGTCGCCCGTTCGACAGCACGTGCTTGCCCGTCCGGATCGACACCGCGCTCAAATCTCAGTGATGCATCCGTGTGCATGGCATAAGCTCGCGCGCGGCCGGCCATGAAATCCTGTGGCCAAAATGCTGCCTCGAAGAAAACGTCTGTCGTCCTGTCGGAAACCGCCGTATTCAAGCCGCCCATGATTCCAGCGATGCCGATCGGTCCGCTGTCATCCGTGATGATCATGGTGTCGTCGTTTAGTTCGACCTCTTTCTCATCGAGTAAGGTGACTTTCTCACCCGATTTGGCCAATCGGGGCCGGATAGGTCCCTGCAAGCGGGCGCTGTCGTAAGCATGCAAAGGCTGGCCATACTCCAGCATGATGTAGTTCGTAACATCGACGACCGGTGAGATGGCGCGCAGACCGGCACGCCGCAGTCTCTCGGTCATCCAAACCGGCGATTTTGCCTGCGGGTCGATCCCACGGATGATGCGGCCTGCGAATCGCGGACACCCCGCCGGCTCAACGAGTTCGACCGGATGCGTATCCTCGATGGTCGCGGGCACCGGGTCGACCGACGAATCTGCGAGGCGAGCTCCGGTGAGCGCCGACACGTCGCGGGCAATACCAAGCACGCAGAAGCAGTCGCCACGATTCGGCGTCAGATCGAGATCGATCACGGCATCGGGCAGATTCAGATAGGCAACTAACGGTGACCCGACTGGAGCGTCTTTTGGCAATGCGATAATGCCGTCAGATTCGTCGCCAAGGCCGAGCTCGACCGCGGAACAGAGCATGCCATTCGATACGACACCACGGATTTTCGATTTGCGCAGCTTCATGCCATCCGGCAGTTTGACGCCGGGCCTCGCCAACGGGCTTTTCATGCCTTTTTCGACGTTGGGTGCACCGCAGACGACATCAACTATTTCACCGCTGCCATCCGCAACTTTGCAGACGGTCAGGCGATCCGCGTCCGGGTGCCGTGCAACCTCGACAACCTCGGCGATGACGACATCATCGATGCCAACGCCTTCAACCTCGATGCCGTCTACTTCGTGGCCGAGCATCGTCAGCTGATGCCCGAGTGCCTCGGTATCAAGATCGGGGTTCACCCATTCACGTAACCAGGATTCTGCAATCTTCATGGCCGCTACCTGAACTGCCGGAGGAACCGCAGGTCGTTCTCAAAGAACGTCCTCAGGTCGCTAACGCCGTAACGCAGCATCGCGAGACGCTCGATTCCGATGCCGAACGCGTAGCCGGTAAATTTCTCCGGATCCACGCCCGCGCTTTCGAGGACGTTCGGGTGCACCATGCCGCAACCGAGAATCTCGAGCCACTTGTCCTCGCCCCAGGTGATGTCTACTTCAGCCGACGGCTCGGTAAATGGAAAATACGACGGCCGGAATCGAAGCTCGGCTTTGCGCTCGAAAAACGCCTCGACGAATTGATGCAGAACCGCCTTCAGGTTCGCGAAGCTGACGTTTTCGTCAATGACGAGCCCCTCGACCTGGTGAAACATCGGCGTGTGCGTCTGATCGGAGTCGCAGCGATAGACCCGGCCTGGCGCGATGATGCGGATTGGCACGCCTTCCTTGACGATGGCGCGAATCTGAACGGGCGAGGTATGAGTTCGGAGCAAATGGCCGCCCGGAAAATAGAATGTGTCATGCATCGCGCGGGCCGGATGATTGTCCGGGATATTCAGCGCTGTGAAATTATGGAAATCGTCCTCGATTTCCGGGCCCGAGCGAACGCCGAAACCGGCGTTGCGGAAGATCTTCTCGATACGCACCATCGCCCGCGTAACCGGATGGTGGCCGCCGATCGACTGGCCCCGACCCGGCAGTGACACATCGACGGCATCGCCTGCCAGCTTCGCTTCAAGCGCTGCGGCTTCGAGGATTTCGCGGCGCGCGTTTATTCGCTCCTGCACGGCCTGCTTGGCCTTGTTGATCTCCTGGCCGGCCGCAGGACGTTCCTCAACCGGAACCTGGCTCAGCGACTTCAGGCGAGCCGTGAGCTCGCCTTTCTTACCGAGATAGGAAACCCGTACCGCATCCAGGGCAGCCAAGTCGGCTGCCGCGTCGATTGCGGACGCTGCTTGATCGATAAGATCGCTCAGTTGCTGCATCGCAGATAACCCGGACTCGGCGCGGTCGCCCACGCCAGATCCAGCATCTTTACCCGGCAGCTTGAGCTTGCTCGAGACCGGCTTTGGCAGCCTCTGCAATCGCGCCAAAAGCCTCGGGGTCATGCACGGCAATGTCCGCGAGTACCTTGCGGTCCACTTCGATATCGGCACGATTCAGGCCATTGATGAGACGACTGTAGGACAGTCCATGCAGGCGGGCCGCCGCGTTAATACGCGTAATCCAGAGTGCACGGAACTGACGTTTACGCTGACGGCGGTCGCGGTAAGCGTACTGGCCAGCCTTGATGACAGCCTGCTTGGCCGTCTTGAATAATTTGCTGCGCGCACCGTAGTAGCCCTTCGCTTTACCGAGGACTTTCTTATGGCGTGCTTTGGCGACAACGCCACGTTTTACTCTTGCCATTTCTCAATCTCCTCTTAGCTGTAAGGGAGCATGCGGCGCACGCTCTTTACGTCGGCGTCAGCCACCTGCTCGGTAGAACCGAGATGGCGCTTACGCTTCGACTTTTTCTTGGTAAGAATGTGATTGAGATGGGATTGGGAGCGCTTGTAGCCGCCCTTACCCGTCTTGCTGAAGCGCTTGGCGGCGCCCCGATTGGTTTTCATCTTAGGCATGTTGTACTCACTTTTTTGGCCGTGCCCCGTACCGGATTATTCCGGCCGCTGCAGGCGGGTAGAGCCTTCCGGGTTGTCACACCCTTCGGCTGTTACTCACTTTTTCTGTCGCTTACTCTGTTATCGCCTATTTCTTCTTCGGCCCGATAACCATGACCATCTGCCGTCCTTCCATTTGCGGCATCTGTTCTACCGAACCGTACGGCTCCAGGTCATCCCGGACCCTGGCCAGCAGCTGCGCACCGAGTTCCTTGTGCGCCATCTCCCGACCCCTGAATCGCAATGTGACTTTGGTCTTGTCACCGATCTCCAGAAAATTGATCAATTTCTTGAGCTTGATCTGGTAGTCACCTTCCTCCGTTCCCGGACGAAACTTGATCTCTTTAACGTGAACCTGTTTCTGTTTGCGTTTCGCAGACTGGTTTTTCTTGTTCTGCTCGAACAAGTACTTGCCGAAATCCATGACGCGACAGACGGGCGGATCCGCCATTGGTGATACTTCAACGAGGTCCAGACCCTCTTCTTTGGCCAGCTCGATCCCTGCTGCGATGCCCATGACCCCTGCCTGTTCACCATCAGAGCCAATAACCCGTACCTCGGTGGCTTCGATTTCCTCATTGCGTCTTACACGCTTTGTAACTGCGATACCCGGATCCTCCAGAAACTCATCGGTCCCCGCCACTGCAGGCGGACGGCAAAATGCTGCCGCACCAGCGGGAACGAGATTCTATATAGCCGGATGCCAAGAAACAACCATGGGAACACCGATTTCTTCAAAAAAATCAGGCGTTTTGTCGGGGATTTGCGAGGATTTGCATGGCCTGGCCGACCTTGCTGTGAATTGGTGGGCGATGGTGGTCTCGAACCACCGACCTCCACGATGTCAACGTGGCGCTCTACCCCTGAGCTAATCGCCCAATCCGACTGTGCTGTGCCTTCGTTCGTATGCCCCTGAGCTAATCGCCCAATCCGACTGTGCTGTGCCTTCGTTCGTATGCCCCTGAGCTAATCGCCCAATCCGACTGTGGTGTGCCTTCGTTCGTATGCCCCTGAGCTAATCGCCCAATCCTGTGCTCGACGGGAGCCGTACGATACTGAAGCCCCTGCCGCACTGCAAGGCCTGTCAGCCCGCCTTCTGATCCACGAGCCCGAGCCCGTAATCACGGACGATCTGTATCTCGTCCCGCAGCTTCGCAGCCTCCTCGAATTCCAGATCCCGTGCGTGCCTGAGCATCTTTTTCTCGAGTTTGGCAGCGCGTTTCATGAGCTGCTCCGTCGTCATCAGTTCATACAAAGGCTGGTCTTCAGCGACCTTGCGACGCCCTTTCTGCGGCGACGGATATGCCGCCTCCATGACGTCTGAGACCTGTTTTATTATCGTGGCCGGAGTGATTCCATGCTCCTCATTGAAGGCAAGCTGCGTCTTTCTCCGCCGGCCGGTCTCCTCCAGTGCCCGCTCCATGGAGCCAGTCATTTTGTCGGCATAGAGAATTGCCTTGCCGTGTATATTGCGTGCCGCCCGACCGATGGTCTGGATAAGCGAACGATCGGAGCGCAGGAAGCCCTCTTTGTCAGCATCGAGAATCGCCACGAGCGACACCTCGGGCATATCGAGGCCTTCGCGGAGAAGGTTAATACCCACGAGTACGTCAAAAGCGCCCAGCCGGAGATCGCGGATGATCTCGGTGCGCTCGACCGTGCCGATATCCGAGTGCAGGTATCTCACGCGAACGCCGTGTTCTCGCAGGTAGTCCGTCAGGTCTTCCGCCATTCGCTTGGTGAGCGTCGTGATCAGGACACGCTCCCCTGCGGCAACACGCTGGCCGATCTCGGAGAGTACGTCGTCCACCTGCGTTTTTGCCGGTCGTATTTCCACCGTTGGATCGATCAGGCCCGTCGGCCTGACAAGCTGCTCTACGACATTGTCTGAGTGCGCGTTTTCGTACTTGCCGGGCGTCGCCGAAACATAGATCGTTTGCGGCGAGTGGCTCTCGAATTCATCGAATCTGAGCGGCCGGTTATCGAGTGCCGAGGGCAACCGAAAACCGAACTTGACCAGTGTTTCCTTGCGCGATCGATCGCCCTTGTACATGCCACCCAGCTGCGGCACGGTCACGTGGCTCTCGTCGATAATAAGGAGGGCGTTGTCGGGCACGTAGTCGAACAGGCACGGCGGCGGTTCGCCGGGATTTCGCCCTGACAGGTAGCGCGAATAATTCTCGATGCCGGAGCAATAACCGAGCTCTCTGATCATCTCTAAATCAAATAAAGTTCTCTGTTCAAGTCTTTGAGCTTCCAGCAGTTTTTCATTTTCTCTGAGGTACTTCAAGCGCTCCTTGAGTTCCACTTTTATGTGCTCACAGGCCTCCAGCAGCCGCTCCCTCGGGGTCACGTAATGGGTCTTCGGGAAGACCGTCAGCCGGGGCACCCGCCTCACGACTTCGCCCGTCAGCGGATCGAAGTACGACAGCGACTCTATCTCGTCGTCGAATAGCTCGATGCGGACGGCGTCGCGATCCGAGTCGGCGGGAAAGACATCGATGACATCCCCTCGCACCCGGTAGGTGCCGTGAGAAAAATCGATTTCATTGCGTTGGTACTGCAGCTCGGCGAGCCGTCGCAGAATGGATCGCTGATCGATTCGATCTCCCCGCACAAGGTGCAGCACCATGCTGAAATAGGCTTCGGGATCTCCGAGACCATAAATAGCCGATACGGTTGCCACGATAATTACATCCGGCCGTTCGATAAGCGCTTTTGTCGCCGACAAGCGCATTTGCTCAATATGCTCATTGATGGAGGCGTCCTTCTCGATATACGTGTCCGAGCTCGGGACGTACGCTTCCGGCTGGTAATAATCGTAGTAGGACACGAAATACTCGACCGCATTTCGCGGGAAAAACTCGCGCATCTCGCCATACAGTTGCGCGGCCAGCGTCTTATTGGGCGCAAGGATGATAGCGGGACGTTGCAGGCGCTCAATGACGCTCGCCACGGTGAAGGTCTTGCCGGAGCCGGTTACGCCCAACAGCGTCTGGCGAGCCAGGCCGTCATTCAACCCTTCACACAGACCCTGGATTGCCGCAGCCTGATCCCCGGCCGGCTCAAACCCGGACACCAGCGTGAGCCGATCGCGTTCTTCATGTTGTTTATTGGGCAGGGCCTTGGATTCACGTACCATGAGCATCAATATGTCGGAGGCAATCGAGTGAGTTTATCAGTTTCCAAACGGATGGCAGCCGTCAGGCCCTCTCCGACCGGCGCCGTCCTGGAATTGGCTACCGAACTGCGGGCTGCGGGCCGCGACATCATCAGTCTCGGTGCCGGTGAACCCGACTTCGATACACCTCAGCACATTAGAGAAGCCGGAATCGAGGCGATCAGGTCCGGCAATACCAGGTACACAGCTGTCGATGGCACCGCTGAGCTCAAAGCAGCCATTCAGCGCAAGTTCGCCCGCGACAATCAGCTCGACTACGTACCCGCTGAGATCCTCGTCACGAGTGGCGCCAAACAGGCGCTCTTCAACCTCTGTATCGCACTCCTCGGACCCGGCGACGAGTCCATCATTCCCGCGCCGTACTGGGTTTCATACCCGGACATGGTGCGGCTGGCGGGCGCGGAACCCGTCCTTGTTCCCGCCGGCATCGAACAGGATTTCAAGATCACGCCGACACAACTCGAGGCGGCGATAAGCAACAATACGAAACTCTTCATCCTGAACAGCCCTTCGAACCCTACGGGCGCCAGCTACACCCGGGCAGAGCTTCAGGCATTGGGGAGCGTCCTCGAAAAGCACCCCGGGGTCGTGACGGTGTCGGATGATATCTACGAACACATTCACTGGGCCGATGAGCCCTTCGTCAGCTTCGCGACGGCCTGCCCCGCGCTCAAAGATCGAATCGTCACAACAAACGGCGTCTCGAAGGCTTACGCGATGACCGGGTGGCGCATCGGCTACGCGGCGGGACCGCGAACGCTCATCAGCGCGATGAAGACCGTGCAAAGCCAAAGTACGTCCAATCCCTGCAGCATTTCGCAAGCCGCCGCGCAGGTGGCACTGGACGGCGACCAGGGGCCGGTGGCCGAGATGGCGGCGGCATACCAGGCGCGCCATGACTTTCTTGTCGCCGCGTTGAACGATATCGAGGGCTGCGAGTGCCGTCGCGGCGAGGGGACGTTCTACGCGTTTCCGAAGGTGAGTGGCGCACTCAAGCAAAAAGGCCTCGAGACCGATGTCCAGCTGGTTGAGCTGCTACTCAAGGAAGCCGACGTCGCCTGCGTACCGGGCTCTGCGTTCGGCGCGCCGTATTACCTGCGCCTGTCGTTCGCTTGTTCCATGCACATGCTCGAGGAAGCCATCGAACGCATGAAACGCGTCCTGGCGGCTTGACTTCGGACGGGTGCTGGACGAAAATCCCGGCCCGCACCCGATAGCATTGCGATAAGGTGTCGGAGTATTCCCCGATAGCTCAGTTGGTAGAGCGATTGACTGTTAATCAATTGGTCCCTGGTTCGAGTCCGGGTCGGGGAGCCAAATTCAGGAAAGGACCTTCTCTTGAAGGTCCTTTTTTTTGCGCTAACCGGGACAAAACGATGCTTTACCTCCTGGGCTCAAATCAGCTCTGCCACACTGCTACCTTGCATAAACTGGGACGCAGTTCACACTTTTTCCTGTGATGACAGCGGCGGACATCCTGTCGGCAAAAGGCGACAATTCAATTCCACACCGGGAACAGCGATAATCCACGCCATGTGGCAAAAGGAGAGCCGGGCAACGCCGGCGAACATGCGAATATCAACCATTAAACCCGTGTCGGGGTTGGTGAAAGAACCAGGCGTTAGCAACCAGCGCGGCTTTACGTTGATTGAACTCATGATCGTCGTGGCGATCATCGGCATCCTTGCCGCAATCGCGATTCCCATGTACCAACGTTATCTAATCCGCACCCAGGTATCTGAAGGGCTGAATCTCTCCAGCGCTGCAAAAAGCGCTGTCAGTGAATTTTTTATGGACAGAGGTGTGTGGCCGTCGGGAAACGTCGAAGCCGGCCTCTCGGACGCGACTGAAATATTCGGCAGTTATACGGCGCAGGTCGAAGTCATCGACAACGTCATAGAAATCGAGTACGGGTACGACGCTCATACTGATATCTCGGGCCAAATCGTTACGCTCACCGGTGTCGATAATTCGGGCAGCGTCAGCTGGATTTGTGCCAGCGCGGGTGTCATCAACAACAGGCATCTCCCAGAGGCCTGCCGATAATCGTTCCGGCCACCAACCGGCGAGAATCAGCTACCGGGTGGCCGCAACCTCAATAACGACGTTCCACAAGTACCTCACCAGGTCGCTAAAAGCTTCTTCTGATATACGTTCGTTATCGCCGTGCGCGCCGAAACCGCTGTTGATCTCCTCGACCGATCTCGCTGGCCCGATACCATACGCTTGCATGCCCCGGGCCCTGACCTGCGACATGTCGGTGGCGCCTGTTTGCATGATGGGCAGCACCGTCGACTCCGGGTACATCCGTTTCGCAACGCGTTCCAAAGTCTGAAACATTTCATTGTCGATTCTTGAAGGTGGTGCTGCCGGCCGGTAGATGTGCTCCGGCACAATCTCAACACGTGGATCGTCAATTACGGCCGCGAGCTGCTGATAAAAGCCTTCAACGTTCTCGTCCGGCAACATGCGGATGTCCAGCATTGCCGATGCTTCTGACGGGATGACGTTGCGTCGAAAACCGGCGTCGATGATTGTCGGGGCAACTGAAGAACGGGAGATCGAATAGTGATAGGGAAAGGTCTCGAGAAAATACCTCTGAATCGCGTCGCTTTCTTCCTCGTTTTCGACGTTGTTGTACCGATAAGCATCCTCGGGTCCGGCAATCTCGGCCATGCGTTGAAAATAGGTTCGCGTCGTCTCATTTAGCCGGACTTCCGTCTGCCATGCACCCGCTTTCGAGACGGCATTCGCAAGAATCACGACCGCGTTCTCGAGTGTCGGTTTCGAGCCGTGTCCTGGCGTACCTCTCGCCACAAGCGTGACGCGCCGTGGCATTTTCTCTGTGGTTTCGATGCCGACTGTCTTTACTGAGTCGTTGTCGATCACATTCTGCCCACCTTCGGCGAGGCAATACTCGGCATCAATAACATCATAGTGATGTTCGACCATATAATTGATGCCGACTTCCGGGGTGCCTTCCTCACCTGATTCGGCCAGGAAAATAATGTCCCGATCCAATTCAACGTCGTAACGCTTGAGCAACATCATCACCATCAGGCCCGCGGCGACATTGTCCTTGTCATCCAAGGTACCCCGCCCATAGATGAAACCGTCTTGGCGCAATCCACTAAAGGGATCTGCATACCATTTGTCCGCTTGCACGCCGACAACATCCGTATGGCCCATAATCAGTAGCGGTCGCTTTGAACCGTTTCCCTTCAGGCGGGCGACGAGATTGGCGCGTTCCTTTTCGAGCGCATAGACCTGTGAGTCAATTCCGTCGGCTGCCAGTGTTGTTCTGAGGTAATTCACGACCTGGGTTTCGTTGCCAGGCGGGTTGGAGGTATCGATGCGAATGAGATTGACGAGATGTTCGATCGATTCCTCGGTGACCTCATCCCAATCGACGAGATAGGTCTGTTGCGCAGCTGCACTCCCTGCGGCAAGCAAAAGCAAAACGGGTAAAAAGGCTCGATAGTTCAAGTTTATTCTTTCCTGACAGGGACTTATGTGCTGAGAGTCTAGCGCAATTCGTTTGCCTCTACCGACCGAATCTTAGGCTACAATTATCAGACAAGTGAGCCGGATTAAAAATTCTAACTAGCAACCGGCCACGGGAGGTCTCATGGGTAATAGATTTCTTGTTTCCTGGGTTGTTGCTTTTGTCGTTTGGATGGCTGGCAGTTTTGCGGTGCACGGCTTTTGGCTGAGTGAACTGTATGCGCAATACCCCAACTTATACCGAACGGAAGACGATACTCAGCAGTACTTCTACCTGATGCTCATTGCACATTTCGTTATGGCCGGGGCATTCGTCTGGGTCTACCAGCGCGGCCAGGAAGACAAACCGTGGCTCGCCCAGGGGTTGCGCTTCGGCGTCGCGATCGCCCTATTGACGGCTGTGCCAACATATACGATCTATTTTGTCGTGCAGCCCATGCCTGCGAATCTGGCGATTCAGCAGATCATTGGTGAGTGCATCGTCTTATTGTTACTTGGCGCTGTCGTGGCTTTTCTCAATAAGCCCGCACAAACCAGCTAAGCGCACCGTGAAACCCGGCGGGAATGTGCTTACTCGTCAAGCAAATCGCGGAGGTGTTGCCGAAAAGCCGCCCCTGTATCCGGGTGTTCAAGTCCGTATGCAACCGTCGCCTGGAGGTAGCCAAGCTTGCTGCCACAGTCGTAGCGCACACCATCGAACGAATAAGCATAAACACCCTCCTCCCTCAGCAGCTTGGCGATGCCATCGGTCAGTTGTATCTCACCGCCGGCACCCTGGCCGATTTTCTCGAGCTTGTCGAAAATTCCTGGCGCCAGCAGATATCGCCCGACTACGGCTGAATCGGAGGGTGCGTCCTCTGGCGCCGGTTTTTCGACAATCTC
Organism: uncultured Gammaproteobacteria bacterium; assembly: GCA_963841165.1. Taxonomy (GTDB): domain Bacteria; phylum Pseudomonadota; class Gammaproteobacteria; order Steroidobacterales; family Woeseiaceae; genus UBA1847. The sequence goes on from CAWJCA010000056.1 coordinate 11,348, forward strand.
CGTGATTCGTGCCTGGTCGGAGGCGTCCACGGCGACGATGCCATAGCTCGATGTATGCTCCGGCGGGACCGTTTCGACCGCAACTACGCTGCCGCCATGGCGCGCGTGCTCCGCGGCCATCTGAGCCAGGCAACCCGGGCTACCTGCAATCAGGTCATCAGCGAGGTGTACGAAGAACGGCTCATTACCGACCGCCGGACGAGCGCACAGCACGGCATGACCAAGCCCAAGCGGTTCCCCTTGCCGAATGTAGATACAGGCGACGCCAGGCGGAACAATACCGCGGATGGATGCCAACAGATCGTCCTTGCCGGACTCGATCAGTGCCTGTTCGAGTTGCGTGTCTGTATCGAAGTGATCCTCGATCGCGCGCTTGGAACTGCCCGTTACAAATACCAGCTTGGTCGCGCCTGCCTCAATGGCTTCTTCGACCGCGTATTGAATCAGTGGCTTGTCGACAATTGGCAGCATCTCTTTCGGGCTGGCCTTGGTTGCGGGCAGGAAACGAGTGCCTCGGCCCGCGACAGGAAAAACGGCTGCTCTGACTTTATGTCCCAAGTCGATACTCCATCGTAGGTGACTAAGACCGAATCATAGCCAAAAGCTGCCAACCGCGTCATGACGAACATCACGTACCAACGCGCGAACCAAGTCGCGCCAGCCTGAGGCCAGCGCGACTTCGGATTAGCCGACACAATAAACGACTACTTTTTCTTCGCGCTCGACACCTGGATATCGCTTCGATTTAGCTCTACCGTGCGTTCGCCAATGCCCTTCACCAAAGAAAGATCATCGGCCGTCTTGAATGGACCATGTTTCTTGCGGTATTCGA
>CAWJCA010000057.1:0-106443 GCA_963841165.1 uncultured Gammaproteobacteria bacterium
GGCTCGACTTCGGCTGACCCTGCGCAAAAGCAGGGTTGGGCGGAATCGCAAGCGTCATTACTGCCGCTACAGCGGCAAGAAAAGTCATTTTTTTCTTTAGCATTGGATTTTTCCCCTTGGCAAGAAGCACGGAATACCGGCACATTAGACCAAATCTAAACTCTAAAATCGATCGAAAATTTTTGACGGACGGGCGACAAAAGTCCCGCGGCCATCCATCGGATCGCCAAGACGCTAGTAAGTATCCAGCCTAGCGACAAAGTCGCGTTTCAAGGTTCTGGCCGACATAAGAAAGCAGCCCGCAGCAACGACAAACCAACACACCGTCAGCGATATGGCCTGCTTGAGTCCCGTTGAACTGGCCAGATCACAAATCGCAATCTGTCCTTCAGTCAGCGCGCTGTCGCCATGTTTGCAGAGTCCTGGCGTGAGTTCTCCCGCAAATTCGCTGCCAGACAATTGCATGCCCATAAACAGGTCACTAAAGAAGCCAACGAAGTACGGGCCGATACCATTCCCTATCAGCGACACTGCAAGCAGCAGAATAGCGATAGCTGTTGCGCGTGAGCGCGCGCTGACCACGCCCTGTCCAATATTGTATTGCGCGCCGAGGTAGGCGTAATGGCAAACCGCAGCCACGCCCCACAATGCAAACACGACGCGTAAATCACTGGCATAGAACGCACTAATGTAAGCGGGTACGGCAATCAGCAGACCCATTGCCGGAACCCAGGCTGCTGCTGTCGAAAATCGGTAAGTTAATCTCTCAGTGATATAGCCCCCCATGAAGGTTCCAACCGCAGCCAGAAAAGATAGCGGTGCACCGTAGAAAATTGCGGCATCGCGTACGCCTATGCCGTGCTCCCTTTGCAGGAACGGTGCCTGAAAACTAACCAGCCCATAACCAACGAACGCCACCAATGATGCGCCGATGGTCATCCACCAAAAAGCGGGCTTACCTTTGAGTTCCCGAAATGCTTCGGTCATATCGGGCTTTTGCTTCGGCTGAGCGTCAGGCGGATCTGAATACCCGCGCGGCGGCTCCTTGATGGTCATCAAGAAAACCAGGGCGATCAAGACGCCTGGCGCACCGACGACCACAAAGGCAATTCGCCAGCCTTCAATCAACTCCCAGTTCAATGTAGAAAAAAGACCACCCAAACCGATACGCTCGACCCAGGCACCCACGTCGGCACCCTGCATCTGGGCAATTGGGCCGCCGAACAGGTTGGCCAATATGCTGCCAATAGTTACACCCATTGAATAGATACCCAACGCTTTCGCCCGGTTTCTGGCCGGGTAGTAGTCCCCGATAATCGAGTTTGCCGGAGGGGTGCAGCCTGCCTCGCCAACGGCAACGCCAACTCGAAATAACAGCAGCGTGAGAAAACCCGCTGCGAAACCGCATAGCACGGTCATCGCCGACCAAAGCACAATGCAGACGGCAATAATTTTTACGCGATTGGAGCGATCGGCCCAGAGTGCGATGGGCAGTCCCATTACCGCATAAAAAATGGCGAACGGCGGTCCGTATAGCAGTCCCCATTCGCTATCTGTCAAGCCGAAGGTATTGATGATCGGTTGAGCGACAACGGCGATCAAGGTGCGATCAATGAAATTGAGCGTGTACACCACCATGAGCGTGAGCAGAACGTAATTGCGATAACCCTGGCTGCCAAATCCAGTGACATGGCCATCGGCGGCGTTATCGTTCTTATTTCTTATGGCGTTTCTCCACTTTGAAGGCGCTGGCTCAACGATACGCAAGTGACAGAGGGACGGTAATCATTTCTGAGTTAAGCAGCGACTTTAACAAGGATTGGCAATTATGTTGCAATGTCGGCATCACGCATATCTGCTCCCGGGCTCAGGAGGTCGAATCGCGTAGTCGGGCCGTCGCCGACCTCAGCGCTGTCGGATGACGGCGCACGATCGCCAGCCGTTGCGGACGCCTCAAGAAATGCTGGGTTCGTAGCCAGATGTTCCAGCACCATGCGCCTCACCGCCACCAAAGTCAGCCATAATTTATCCTCGAACCTGTCGTACCAGCGCGCAGGCCTCTTTAGCCAGTTCGGTAATCGCCTGATAGTCCTTGGCCGCGACGGCCTTCGCCGGAGTCAGCCAACTGCCACCGCAGGCGATGACGGACGGTAGATTCAGGTAGTCAGCAAGATTGGCTGGCGACACGCCACCGGTTGGCATGAATCGCAAGTCACGGAAAACGGCGCCGAATGCCTTGAGCATCGCAGTGCCACCCGCCTGGCCCGCCGGGAAGAACTTCAAGGTCTTTAAACCCATGTTCCAGGCCGTCTGCGCCTCGGTGGCAGTCGCAACACCCGGATAGACAGGCAGATCCAGGGCGCGCGAAGTGCCCACCACAGATTCATGCAGTCCGGGTGACACGATAAACCGGGCTCCGGCCCGCGCGGCGATGTCTACCTGCTCGGCGTTGAGCACGGTTCCCGCACCAATAATAACGTCAGAGACGTTATCGGCTATTTGCGCGATCGCGTCAGCTGCCGCCGTCGTTCGCAGCGTCACTTCGATAATGGGCAAGCCGCCGTCACGCAAGGCTTCCGCTACCGGAATAGCGTCCTTCACGTCCTCTAGCACGACGACAGGCACGACGCCGGTTTTTTCGAGAAGTTCGTTCATGTCAGGAAAAGAATAATCCTTCGTTGATGTCTATCCTGGTACCGGTCTGGAAGCTTGACTCATCCGACGCAAGATAAGCAACCAGATCCGCAACCTCGTCGGCGCGCGCGGATCGAACTCTGGATATCGAATCAAAATAAATAGTCAGGTTGGTTGCTTCAGCCACGCATGAAGCTGCGAATACACGTCAGGATGATTCAATAGTTCGAGGTGCCCCATCTTGAATCCAACCCATTGCCGATGCTTCGGAATTGCCAGTGTCCGCTCGGCATCGCGATGCCGTCCAAGCGCGCTGTCGAGCGGCACCAGGCCGTCGCCGACCCATCGATCGCTCAGCGCACCGCGCTTGGCCGTGCGCACTGCAGCCGCCGCATAGCACTTGACGCCCGAAGGCAATGGCACGACCTGTTCGCCAGCCGAAATAACACCGTGGCGCAAGTCCGTGATACCCGCGCTGCGTGCCTTGCTCAGGCGTGTGATCGGCATTGAGTAAGGGCTCAATTCCATGACACGATCGAGGCCATGGCCGCCGCGCTCCAGCGGCGATCCGTGATGCGGCGTGCCGAGAAATACGAGCTTGCGAAGAACCTTCGGCCAGCTGTGTCCTGCTGCGCGACCATGATGGCAGGCGCTACGAGCGACAAGCCCTCCCATACTGTGCCCAATGATCGCGAGGTCCTCCACCGGTGTCGTGCAATTCCCGATCGTTGTCTCAAGCAGCTCTGCGAGCAGACGCCCGTTGCTCGCGATATGCAGCCCACTGTTATAGCGCAAGTACAGCGGCAGGTATCCGAGATCACCGGCAAGCGCGGCCCCATGGTCGTGCCCGTCGTGGTTCCAGTGTCGATCGTTCATGCAGGATCCATGCACGAGCACGAGGAGCTTGCTCGGCAGAGTCTCATTACCATGCTGCTCGAACACGCTCGCTGGATCGCTGGGGTCGATCCGTCGGCCGCGATAACGCAGACTCATGTCGATTGCGAGCGGGTTTCCTGTGCGTGCAAGGTAGTCGCCATACACGCCGTTCGCCACAGATCGGTATGCGTCCCGGGTCGGCGAGGACTCGCCCTCCGGCAGCAGCGCCGTGATCGGCGCGAGGCTGACATCGATGGCCTGACCGACGAGGCGAATTCCACCTCGAACACAACGATAGACGAAGCCCGTAATGCCACCCGTGCGATCGGCCTCGGAAACGCCAAGCGGACCCGGCCGCATCTGTATGGTGCGGTGCATCTTCTCGACAACCTCAGCTGTCGCCTCTGCCGCATCAAAGGTCATGCGCGCGGCGCCGCGGAGATCCGAAAGATGTGAGCGGTTTGAGGTCGGCATGGGGCCAATAACTAACGCTGCACGCGTCCCGACCCGTCACCGCCCATCAGGTTCTCGACCTCGGCCACGGTAACGCGATTGAAGTCTCCCTGGATCGTGTGTTTCAGACAACTTCCCGCGACGGCAAATTCGAGCGATTGCTGCCGGTCGTCGTAGGCATTGAGACCGTAGATAAGCGCTGATGCGAAACTGTCGCCACCGCCGACGCGGTCGACGATGTCGGTCAGTTCGTAGTGGCGTGACAGGCGGAAGCCACCGGCGTCACGCAGGCACGCCGACCAGCCGTTGCGGTCCGCGCTCTTCGATTCCCGGAGCGTAACGGCGATAGTCGACATGTTCGGGAACGTCTTCAGGACCTTCTTCGTCAGCGCTTCGTATTTGCCGGTGTCGAGCTCGCCACTTTCGACATGTACGTCGGCTTCGATACCCAGCGACTTCTGGCAATCTTCTTCATTGGCGATACCAACGTCGACGTATTTGACGAGTTCGTTCATGACCTCGGGCGCGGTTTTGCCGTACTTCCACAGCTTGCCGCGATAGTTGAAGTCGCAGGAGACCGTAACACCGGCGTCTTTTGCCGCCTTGACCGCTTCGAGCGAAAGGTCGGCGGCGCTCTGGCTCAGCGCGGGCGTGATTCCCGTGATGTGAAACCACTTCGCGTCGCTGAATATGGCCTTCCAGTCGAAGTCGCCGGGGCCCGCCTCGGCGATCGATGCATTCGCGCGATCGTAAACGACCTTCGAGGCTCGCTGGTTGGAACCGGTTTCGAGAAAATAGATGCCCACGCGTGAACCCGACCGGCGCACGTGTGACACGTCGACACCGAATCCCCGCAGCTCGCGCAGCGCCGCATCGCCGATATCGTTAGCCGGCAGTGCCGAAACGAACGCCGCGTCAAAGCCATAGTTCGACAGCGACACGGCGACATTCGCCTCGCCGCCGCCAAAGGTCGCTTCGAACGCCGGCGATTGGAAGAAGCGCTCATGTGAAGGGGTTTTCAGGCGCAGCATGATTTCGCCGAGTGATACGTATTTGCTCATTTGTCTAATCCTCTCGCTTTTCGCGCAATTGCGACGGCTTCGGCCGCAAGCTTGGTGATCGCATCGTAGTCGCCCGCGGCGATCTTGTCGGCCGGCGTCAACCAGCTGCCGCCGCATGCGAGTACCGCCGGTACCGCAAGAAAATCGGCAAGGTTGCCGGGGCTCACGCCGCCCGTCGGCATGAATTTCATGGTGCGAAATACGCTTGCCAGCGCTTTCAGCGCCGGAACGCCACCCGCAATCGATGCCGGGAAGAACTTGACGGTGTCGAGACCGAGATTGAACGCATGCTGGACCTCGCTCGGCGTCATCGTGCCCGGGTAGACCGGCACGCCGCGTTCCTTTGCGACTCCGACGACGCCGTCGTCGAGCCCCGGGGACACGATGAACTTCGCGCCGTGGTCCAGCGCGGCGTTAGCCTGCTCCGCGCTCAGCACCGTGCCGGCGCCAGCAATCATTTCCGGCACGTCGTCGGCGACGGCTTGCAGGCATTCGAGTGCGCGATCGGTGCGGAAAACGACCTCCGCTACCTTGAGACCGCCCGCGGCCAGCGCGCGCGAAGTCTTGACCGCAATGGCCGGATCGTCGGCCTGCACGAGCGGCACGACCGGGTTATTCGAGAGTAATTCAGTGATATTCATACAAAGAGTTCCTCGACGTCATGACCGAACACATAATCGCTTGCACGCGGGTAGCGTCCTTCTGAGAACCGAGCATAGCTGCTACGAGAAGAACATTCCGCCGTTGATATCCACGCCGGCACCGGTGATGAAGCTTGCGGCCGGTGACGCGAGGTAGGTTACGAGGTCAGCCACTTCTTTCGCCTGCCCTTCCCGCCTCAGTGGCGTTGCCGCAGCGACGTTCGCACGTACCTGGTCCTTGGTAAAGGTATCGTGGAACGTCGTGCTGATCATTCCGGGGCAGACACAATTTACACGAATATTGGACGGCCCGAGTTCCTTCGCCATCCCCCGTGTGAACGTCATAATTGCGCCCTTTGACGTGGCATAAGCGATCGCTCCGGGCCCGCCGCCATCGCGTCCGGCCTGCGACGAAAAATTGACGATCGAGCCGCCGTCGCCCATGTGCGGGACCACGGCTTTTGTTGTCAGAAATGTGCTGGTCACATTGAGCTTCATGACGTACTCGAAGAATTCCTCGTCCATCTCGGCCAGAGGCTTGCGAGCAACGAGCCCGCCAACTACATTAACGAGAATATCAATCGTGTCGCCGAAGGCTTTGCGAGCCTCGGCCACCAGGTTATCGACGTCAGCTTGCTTCGTCATGTCGCCCTTTACAGCGATGGCTTCACCGCCTGCCTCCTTGATCGCGGCGACGGTCGCCTCGCCTTCAGCCGCGTTGTTGAAGTAGTTGACGACGACTTTCGCCCCGTGGGCAGCAAGTGTCTCGGATACCGCCCGCCCGATATCTCGGGACCCGCCGGTAACGATGGCAATTTTGTTTTCCAAGCTCATTACATTTTCCTTCTGTTAACCGCGTTAGGCAGATTTAGCCGAGCGGGGACTAAGCGGTTGAATATGTCCACAGAGAATCCAGACCGAAAGGACCGTCATGATTGCCAGTCCTGCCCCGACAGCAAACGCGGGGCCGTAACTATTCACTGTGATTATGGGAATCAGGAAATTCAGCAGGACTACCGCAAGTTTTGCGGCCGTCCCTGCAAACCCCGCGAGCGAGCCAACGGACTTACCGCTATAAAAATCACTCGGCAGTGTCTGGATGTTCCCAACAGCGGTCTGGAATCCAAAAAGAATAGCGGCCATCAGCAACACGGCGATAATCGGCGTCGCCGCTTTGATGGTCATCAACAGTGACACGAGCATGATGAGGCCACCCAAAGTGATGACGAATTTCCGTGCCTTGTTGACTGTCCAGCCGGCGCTGATTCGGTTTTGCGCCAATAGCCCGCCGAACCAGGCGCCGAACATTGCTCCGACATACGGTATCCAGGCAAAACGCGCAATCTCTGCCACGCCGAAGCCATAGGTCTCGTACAAATAGAGCGGCAGCCAGCCGACAAAGAGCCACCAGATCGGATCCAGGAAGAAAGAGGCCATAATGACGCCCCAGCTTTGCTTGCGGGACAGGATTTCACGCGACGTTGGCGCGTATTCGGCGGCCTGGTGCGTCTCGGTATTGCGCTGTCCGGTCAGGATGTATTCCCGCTCCGCCTCGTCAAGCCAGGGATGGGATTCCGGTCCGGACTTGTAGATGATCAGCCACGGCACGAGCCAGAGCAGGCCGAGCACGCCAATCATGATAAAGGTGGCCTGCCAACTGCCAAACCAGATAAAAAACAGGCCTACGATCGGCGCGGAGACAATGCCGCCGATGGCCGCGCCGGAGTTGAAGATACCCTGCGCGAGCGCGCGTTCCTTGATCGGGAACCATTCGGCATTGGCCTTGGTCGCGCCGGGCCAGTTGCCTGCTTCGGACACGCCTAAAAGACCGCGGAAGATCGAGAACGTCAACAAGGATGTTGCGAAGGCGTGCAAGATCGTTGCAAGCGACCACACACCAATAGCGAGGACGAAGCCCAGCCGCGTACCGATCCAGTCGAATATCTTGCCGAACAAGGTTTGACCGAATGCATAGGCGAACGTAAAGACGTTGATAATGATGGCGTAGTCGGTCTTGGTCATGCCCAGATCGCCGGAGATCTCCGGCCATAGAACCGCGAGCGCGCCCCGATCGATGTAGTTGATGATCGTCGCGAGCGCGACCAGGCTGACGATGAGCCACCTTAGATTACCTTTCACTTACATTCCCCCTGGGTCTCTCCAACCCCGCTAGATGTGCATTGTTTTCGTTCTTCATCATGCATTCTGCTATGGACGCAGTGTTGTGTCGATTATCGGCGCATCAGTTCCGTGAAAGTGGTTCGCGAGCACTGTCGTGACGGGTTCGCCTACAGTCTCGGCAATTCGTATCGGCTTGCTGTCTACGAATACGTTGTCTTGAATGTTTGTGGCCTGCACTCCGTGTAAAGCTACCGAAGCGGCCGATTTGTTGCGTTTGCCATGACCGACGGTTTCCAGTGTCGACCCGCGCAATTCGAAATGCGGACCAAAGGTACTTTCGTCGGTGCCGCCGCGATAGATGTCAGCGACCGTCCCTTCGATGTCTACGAACTTCGAGTCCACTATCGAAACGTACTCACCATTGTAGATACCCAGATCTTCCGACTCCTTGTTCATGAACAGAACGTGGCCGGTGATGTTTTTAAACTCGGATCCGGATATTTCGATACGGTCCGCGAAGGTATGCTTCGCCAACGAGAAGAAGTTGAAAGAATGATTGGTGTCGAGATCGCTAACGACGACATTCTCGACGAGCAGCACATAGTTATTGAGCATTGAGTAGCGGCTGGTACGAATGACGGTATTGCCGGCGATGTCCATTGAAGAGGCCCCCGAGATTTCCAGGTCGCTGATTTTCAAACTGCCACCGTCCGCGATTTCGAAAAGCGCAGTCCGTTCGAACTCGATCCTGGCGGTTGCGCCGCTTGCAGATCTGAAACTGAGCGGCTTGTCGATTACCAGCACCTGTTCAGCCAGATGTGTGCCTGCAGACAACTCAATAATGTCTCCACCTTCCGCCTGATCAACTGGCGGCCGACAATGTCCCCTGCGCCTGTTGTGACCGCAATAGTTTTGCCGGTGTCGAAGCGATCGTCCGGACCCGGTTTCGGGTACCAGGCCACACCTGTTGACGCCTTGTCCAGCACTTTCAGGTCACGCCCTGCCCCGACGTCCATTCCTACCGGGTACAGCAGGCCGTTTGCCGCTTTCTCGAGTGCAACGGACGCACTCGTGAAACCGGATGTGTTGGCAGGAGCGGAAACGCCATCCAGAACATTGCCGGAAAATTCGATGCCGCTGATATCAGCGTGCACGGCGATCGAGTCGGCGCCGTCAGGATTGTGAATCAGGTTGTTTTTGAAGCGAGTGCTTATGGGCGGCGCGGAGCGCTCGTCGTCGGCGCCAGCCGCCAGCTCAATATGATCGCTCGCGATGACAGAGTTGTTCTCAACGACTGAATCTTCGACCTGATGGTAGCGATTGATCGGCGAGTTGGGCACACCGTTCATAATGACCAGGGCGCCGCCAAATCTGTGCCCTGTAAGGCCGTGCAGGTAGTTGTTACGAATTGTCTGGCGTTTGTTGATCACACGAATGCCCCCGGTGTGATCGACGCGGTTGCCGAGAAATACGTTGTTCTCGACGACACTGCCATTGCCGTGCCGCAGCGTCAGCGTGCCACGTGATTCATTGAAACAGATTGCCGCGAAACGTGTTCATGCCGGACTTGCTCGAGATGATCTCGACCTCGCCGTTGCAGCGATCAAAGTAGTTATTCTCGACCACGGTGTAGGAGTTGGTCAGCGAATAGTGGCTGGTACCGATGCGGAGCGTTTCCCCGCCGTTGGAACCAAGAACCGGGCGTGGTCCGAAGTAGTTGTGGTCGATGCGATGGTGGTTTTCCTGACTCTCGACACTATTCATCCGTACCGCCATGGTCACACCCTGATTGCTCTTGCCCTCAAGATGATTGTGGTCGAAGCGGTTGTTCTTACCGTACATCATCACCCAGAAATCCGGCTCAAAGCGCTCCGGGTTGTTGAAGTGGTCAATGACGACTTCTGTAACGCGTGAATGGTGGGCAAGCTCACCCTTGGTGCGACGAAACGCGATGACGGTGTTCGTCGGTGAGTGACCGTCTTTGAAAACGAGGCCGGATACGACCAGGTGTTTACCGGCGATACGAAGGTTCGACTGGCCGGTGATAATAACCTCGCCTTTCGTCTCGGCGGTCAGCGTGATCGGCTGCTCAGCCGTGCCTTCGCCAAGGAACAGGATTTCAAAGTCTCGCCATTCGCCATTCGCCAGGACAACAGTGTCGCCAGGCTGCAGGGCCTTGATCGCATCCCGGAATTCCTGCTGCGAGCTCACTTTGATCTCGGCTGCCTGCGAGGCACAACCGGCCAATACGACCAGAACAAACTGTCAGCCATGGCCGATTTGCAGGTGATAGCCTCACATCACTTCCCCTTACGCTAGCAAAAGCCCGCCCGGCGTTGACGCCGACTGGGTCCTGGTTTCGGGGGGCACCAAGGTCAAAGCGCCGCCTTCGCACCAACGAAGACGTGCACCGTAGGAGTTGGCTTAACGCGACTCGCTACAGTTCCCCCAATTGTTATCATTGGTAAGCAATGGACATTACCAACCATTGGGTAAATGGTCAACCATTTTGAATGACCAAAATGGTCTGACCTGCCGGTGAATTGGTCAGGTCTCTTGGCGGCCGACGCTCGCCACGCACTTCTACGCAGCCAGTCATGGAAACCCGCCGCCCATAGCAACCTGGCGAGTTTTCATCTATTTAGCATCCCAAAGGGCCCACTCAACTCGGTAGAACGCTTATATGACCAATTACTGTTATTGTGCTACACTCAGGCAGCAAATTCAGAGAAGAGACGGACGATGGCAAAAGAAAAACGCCTGTACAGACGCATCCTGAAGCAGATGCTGCTACTCATCGACAGCGGTGACTTCCCGGTAGGCGGACGACTGCCACCGGAACGCGAGCTGGCCGAGCGCTTTGGCGTCAGCCGTCCGACGATCCGTGAAGCAATCATCGCGCTCGAGGTTCTCGATCGCGTCGAGGTCAAGACCGGCTCCGGCGTTTACGTGCTGGCACACGATGCCGATAGCGCGAACGGTTACGATCCGTCGATCAGTGCTTTTGAGCTAACCGAGGCACGCGCATTGATCGAAGGAGAGGCGGCCGCTCTCGCTGCAATCATGATTAGTGACGAACAGCTTCGGGCGCTCGAGGAATCCCTGCACGAAATGGTGGACGAATCAGCCGATGGCAGTTTGACTTCCGAGGATTCGGACAAGCAGTTTCACGCAATCATCGCTCAGGCGACCGAAAACAGGATGCTGATCGCAATCGCGAAGAATCTTTGGGCCATACGTGATAATTCGCCGATGGTTCATCGATCGTATCAGGCCATCTGCGAGATGGACGGCGAGAAACGTGTCGACGAACATATGGAGATCCTTCAGGCAATCAAGGACCGCAACCCGTCAGCTGCTCGCAAGGCCATGCATGACCACTTCGCACGGATACTCGACAAGCTCATCGTGGCCGACGAACAACAGCAATTCGACGAGATCAGACGCAAGACACTGGAAAGCCGCGAGCGATTCTCGCTCAATCACCTGGCTGGGAATTAGAGCAAAACCAGTTTAGTTTGCCGGCATGACACCACTGACGCTGAAGTTGGCGAAGGTCACTGAAGGTGTTCATCCAAGTCGCGTAGTCCTTGATCAATCCTGAATCACTCCTTGTCAAAATAGTGATAAGGCCCTGTCCATTGATATCGCCTGCCGCCTATTTCCACTTGATGTTGCCTGGATGGGGACGCATCCAAATTCGACAGAAAGAACACACTCGTGTGCCCTGCCTTGCCCTCTATTGAGACAGCCGTGTAATTTTCATCGTCGTAGACGACCTGCAAATCCAAAATACTGCTGTTGGAATTGACCGCAGTCTCCGATACCGGGCTATAGCTACCGTGAGGCTCTAAAGCGGTTACGAAAACCGTGTCCCTGGCACCCTGCCTGCGAATCATGAATGCAGCCTCCCGGCGAAGGTTAAATTCCGGGTCATTGGCGCCGATTCGCGTGAACAGTATTTCATCGGAATCATCGGTCGCGGATGTCAACGTGTAGAACTTGCCATTGCCCATCCATGAGAACTTCGTGCCATCAGGGCCGGCACTGCCCCGTCCCTCCACAAACAGATGCTGATAGCCGTTCTTCTTTCCCAGGGCGCTTAACGTTGACGGCGCGTCGTATTCGAAGTTGACTTTGATGACCTGCCCCATGAAATAGAACGGCACATCGTATTGATTCTCCTTGTCCGACACGACTTTGAAAATATCCAGCAGGAATGGTTTTTCGAAGTTCTCATCCTTGATGATTGCCATGGTCCGTTTCATCGCTGTTCCCGGATAGGCATTGGCCTCCGTTGCGCTAACTACCTGTACATCGCTGTTGGAGTCGTCATAGAAGTAGAGATCTGAATGGTGCTGACTGCCGATTTCGTACTTGCCCTGAAAATGTGACGTCTCGTTCTGGGTAACCGTGTTGTGCGCGATGGTCTGCTTGGCCCACGTGGTATTTTCCTTCAGGTAGTTGCCGCCACCTTTTTGCTCGATATTGACAAAGCGCGCGAGTCCGTAGTCTTGCAGGACTTCGTCGCCCTTTTCGTAAAGGGAGTAAGACAGTTTGTCGTAGTGACCGTGGCTCAAGCCCTGCGCGGCATACTTGAATACGAGTGTCAGATCCTCGTTGCCGGAACGTAACACCGCTATACCACCTTGTTGGCCGTCGGGCCCGTCCGACAGGTTGATGGATTTCTTTTCGAAGGGCTGCGTTTTTCCGTCGCGAATAGCCAACGCAACGGAGAAACCTGCATCATCGAGCAGCACGCGGCCTTGCTCTTCGGCGACGCTCAGGAGTCGCGGATCCTGTCCCCCCAGGTGGTAAGCGATATCGACCGCTGTTACGAGTGCGCCGGTGTGATACGACATACCTTTTTGTCCGTCGTTCAGCGGGAAGAACTCACCGTCGGCATCCGACAGAGCCATCAACGCATCCACCGCTTTCAGAAGCACACCGTCTTTGTGCTGGAGCACTTCAAGCTCCGGTTTCACGTTGTGGAGGCCTTGCGCAAAGATCAGGAACGGGTACATGGCGTACCGCTGGTAGTAAGGACCTTCGGTGTAGTAGCCATCCGGCGAGAACGGCTCCTCGAGGTTGGCCAGGAAGCCGGCTCTCCCGTCTTTGTCGTATATGAAGCCACCGTCGTTATCTTTGGCGGCGGCGTCGATCTCGTCAAACGGAATACCGTACAGCGCTCGCTCCACCAGTTTGTCGTCTCCCATGACGAGACCGATCATGCCGACGGCCGCGTTGCCCCAGGTACTGTGGTTGTGCACCCGGTTGAAGAACTGTGGACTATCAACGGAAATATGATCCGCGAATGGCCGAAAGAGATTGTCTTCCAGCGTCTTGCGTTCTTCCGCCGACAGGTAATCATAAATTGCGTCATATGCCTGGCTCACGTACACCAGCCAGTTGGAATCGTTCAGGCACTGCCAGAACAGTTTCCCTCTCGCATAGGATCTTGTCTGTGGATGAAGCGGCAGGTCTTTGTACATTGCCTCGTACTGAAACAGCATGTCGCGCACGTAGACGGCGTATTTTTCGTCCTCCAGTATCTGGAACAGAACGCCCGCTTTCTGCATGATGAAAAAATTTCGCTTGTGCCGTTGGTGCGTGTAGCCACCCGAGAAATCTTTCGGGACCGGAGTATCGATCCCGAGTTCGATTTCAGCATCCACTTCCGCCCTGACGCTCTCCACAGTGGCGTCAAACAGCGGCACCGTGCCCAGTGCCGCCCGAATCTTCTCGACGCCGGCTTTGGTCATGATCAGGTTCGGGTGTTCGCCTGCCTGCGATATCGCCGGGACAGCCAGTCCCAGGAACACTAAAAACAAAGCGATTCTGTTTCTCAAATTCATTCGCTGCATAGCCTCTCTAGAATGGTGTTTACAATGTTCATCGGCGGATAGCCATGAGCGCGTGAATGACGCCGCGCAATTCGGCCAGTCCCTTCATGCGGCCGGCATACGAATAGCCCGGCCGCACGCGGTTGTCGGATTTTTCCTCGCCCAGCGTATGGCCATGGTCCGGCCGCATTGGAATCGTGCGACGTCCGGGCGGCAGTTCCTGTCGCTGCGCTTCCTCGTCGAGCAAAGCATTGACGATGCCGACAATGTCGTTGTCTCCGTCGAGGTGATCGGATTCGTAGAACGAACCGTCATCCTCGCGCTTGATATTGCGCAGGTGCACGAAATAAATACGGTCGTGGAACTCGCGAATCATTGCAACAAGATCATTGTCGCCGCGCGCACCGTACGAACCGGCGCACATCGTCAGGCCGTTCGCCGGGCTCGGCACAGCATTGAGCAGCGCGCGAGCATCGTCGGCGGTCGATACGACACGAGGCAGGCCGAACAGGGAGAACGGCGGGTCGTCCGGGTGGATCGCCATGACAACACCGGCCTCTTCGGCCACCGGAATGATTGCCTCAAGAAACGCAATCAGGTTGGCACGATAAGCGTCATGACCGAGCGTCGAAAACCGTTCGATCGCGGCACGGATACTGTCGCGGTCGTAACTTCCTTCGCCACCCGGCAGCCCGGCGATAATATTTCTCTCGAGTGCCGCACGTGCCTCCGGCGACATTACGTCGAATCGTGCGGTTGCCCGCGAGACGACGACGTCGCTATAGCCGTCTTTCGCGCCGTCACGCTCAAGAACGAACAGGTCGTAAGCCGCGAAGTCCGTCATCTCGAAACGCAGCGCCTGTGACTTGTTCGGCAATTCGTAGGTCAGGTTGGTACGCGTCCAGTCAACGACCGGCATGAAGTTGTAGCAAACGCGATGGATGCCGGCGGCACCGAGATTGCGGATGCTTTGTTTGTAGTTGTCGATGTAGCGGCGATACTCGCCCAAACGCGTCTTGATGTCGTTGTGCAGCGGTACCGATTCGACGACCGACCAGGTCAGACCGGCATCCTCGATCACGCGTTTGCGTTCTTCAATATCGACGGCGGGCCAAGCCTCGCCGGTCGGCACGTGATCGAGCGCGGTGACAATGCCGGTGGCACCGGTTTGCCGGATTTGTTCGAGCGTGACAGTGTCGTTGGGCCCAAACCAGCGCCAGGTTTCTTCCATTGCAGTAAGTCCTCAACCCTGCGCATCGTTTGGCAGGGTGTTCAGGTCAGCTTACCAAGTCTGGTATTGTGATGCGCTATGAGCAACCGATTTTCCAGAACACTGGCACTGTTTCTTCCCGGAATTTTCCTGCTGGGTTTCAATATCGGCACTGGCAGCGTTACAGCCATGGCCAAAGCAGGCGCGACCTACGGCATGTCCCTTTTGTGGACCATCATAGCTTCATGCCTTGCGACCTATTTCATGATCAACGCCTACGGCAAATTGACGTTGGTGACCGGGGAAACAGCGCTGCAAGCCTTCCGTCGACACATTCATCCGTTGGTCGGCCTCTTTTTCATCGTCGCCCTGACCGCCGGCGTAAGCGGCAGCGTCATGGGCGTGATGGGCATCGTTGCGGAGATCAGTTCGGAGTGGTCGAAGGGCCTGGTTGAAGGTGGCATCGAACCAATCTGGTTCGCCGCGTTTTTTGTTGCGCTGGTTTACTTCATTTTCTGGAATGGCACGACGCAGTTTTTTGAACGCAGCCTGGCGGTCGTCGTCGCCATCATGGCCGCCTGCTTCGTTCTCAACTTTTTTATCTTGATGCCACCGCCCGTTGAGATCGTGAAAGGACTGATACCGTCGCTTCCGGACGTTCCGCTCGACGAAGGCAGAGGTCCATTTCTCGTCATCGCATCAATGGTCGGCACAACGGTCTTTTCAGGATTGTTCATTATTCGAACCACGTTGGTAAAAGAAGCGGGCTGGACGATTGCCGACTCCAAGAAGCAGCGCAATGACGCGATTGTTGCCGTTGCCATGATGTTCGTCATCAGCGGATCGATCATGGCGGCAGCGGCCGGCACTTTGCACGTGGAAGGACTGGGCCTCGATAGAGTGTCGCAAATGATCGGCTTGCTGGAGCCCCTGGCCGGTTCGTTCGCTACGACGATATTCGTCGTCGGCATCGTCGCCGCGGGCGTTTCGTCGCAATTCCCCAATGTCCTGATGTTGCCCTGGCTGTTGTGCGATTTTAACCAGTCAGAGCGGGACATGACGTTGCCGCGGTATCGCATCATCGTCCTCGTAATTTCATTGCTCGGGCTGGTCGTGCCGATCTTCGAGGCGCGACCCATATTTGTAATGATTATCTCCCAAGCCTTCAATGCCGTCATCCTGCCCGTGACGGTCGCCTGTATCCTGTACCTCGGCAATCGGCGAGATCTCATGGGCGAGCATCGAAACACGGTAACGACCAACGTCGTGCTCACCGTGATCCTGCTGTTTTCCCTCGTCACCACGTCGATGGGCATCCGCGGTGTTTGGCAAATCGTCGCGGCCTGACTCTTGGCTTCCAGGTTAGTCATATTTGATTGTGACGGCGTATTAGTCGATAGCGAAAAGTTAGCCAACAACTTCCTTGCAGAGATGTTGGCCACTTATGGGCATCAGATTTCCGGTGACGAATCAAAGGATCGATTCCGGGGATTCGAATTTGCGAAATGCCTCGAAATTCTTCAGCAGGAAACTGGAATAAGGCTACCCGAATCTTTCGAAGCCGATTTCAGGCTGCGCATGTCATCGGTTTTTAGAGAGCAGCTGCAACCTGTCGAGGGGGCGCTGCGACTCGTTGAGTCAATGCAAGTCCCCTTTTGTGTTGCATCAAGCGGCCCAAGAACGAAGATTGAGGAAAACCTGCGAACTACCAACCTCTACCCGCACTTCGTTGACAAAATATTCAGTGCGTACGAAGTAAAATCCTGGAAGCCGGATCCGGGTCTATTCTTAGCTGCGGCGAATCATTTCGGAGTTGCGCCAAGAAATTGTATCGTTGTCGAAGATAGTTTCGTCGGCGTCAGCGCTGGAATAGCGGCAAACATGACGGTTCTTGGATTGATTTCGGCAGAGGGCGATAAATCCGTAGCCGCTGCGCATAAGACTTTCGCAAGCCTGGATGAGATTCAAGAGTTTTTCGTGTCGCAGAATTTGTCGTGCAAATAAAAAAAGCCCCAGCAGTTGCCGGGGCTTTTTATTGAACTTAAATGCCATCATGGATGGCAATGTTCGATGTTTCGTTTTCTAGAAACGGTAGCTAGCACCGAAAACGATTCTTCTGTCAGGGAGCCCCACGAAACACAGCGGTCCGGTTTCACTAACACAATGTTGATAAATTTCCTCTTCGGTAAGATTCACAGCTTCAATACCAAGGGTCAAACCCTCAAGCTGAGGCACATCATAACTTACACTGGCATTCAGCTGTCCTCTGTCCAATGTATGAACAGGGAAACTGAATGTACTACTGCCGCTTGTGTTAGCACCGCCAGCGAAGTCGTTTGTACGGAAACCTTCACGCCATGTGTAACGCATTCTTGCAGACAAATCGTACTTCTCGTAGTACAGAGTGAAGTTGTACGCATTTTCAGAGAAATCAAGCAGGCCTCGAAGTTGACAGACATCGGCGCCAAGGACAGCCTCTCCTCGACCCGAAGTGCAATCCTCAATTGAACCACCGCTGAAGTCTTGCATGGTGTAGTTTGCTAGAATACCGAAGCCAGATGCCCAACCAAGCTTATCCTCCCACTCTGCAAGATCATACTGGAAGGCAATCTCTATACCTGACTGCGTAGTAACTGATGGATCATTTCCAGGTATCGTGAAGTCAACACATAGTCCCAAAGTATTTGGATCACCCAAAACATTAGGTACAACCTCTGGGTTGTAGGTACCGCCGCCAGGACAGTTTGGATCTGTCTCACGCCTGAAACCACTTACACTAGTTGGATCGGGAATCAGCAAAGCACCCTCGAAATCGATACCAAATATGTCTGTGCGATCCTTTTCGAAGTAACCGATATTCACTACCGCTGCAGGCGCAAAATACCATTCAACCGCTAGATCCCAAGAGTTAACTTCCTCAGGTCTCAGGCCGGGGTTACCAAAATTAACAGCAGAATTTTCACTAGTGTCAAATGTAAAACCGGTATTTAGGTCGTCAAAATCAGGACGTCTGATATCTCTGCCCCAGCCAAAACGAACGATCACCTCGTCAGTCGGTTGAGCAACCAAGTTCAAACGTGGTAGCAGGAAGCTATAATCACCGCTTGTTGTCACTAGTGATCTACCTCCACTAGCGTCCTCGGGGCCAAACGCGGTTGAATCAATTGTAGTATCTACATAACGCACACCAAGGTTACCGCGAAAAATACCGGACTCAAAATTTAGTTGCCCATATAAAGCGTGGGTTTCTTCACTAATATCATAGAAGGCATTCTGATCAGATTGAATATTGAGAATATCTGGGCTAGTCGGATCATGTGCGATAACGGCAGCTTGCAGAATGTCGATCACACCCTGTGGGTCAGAAAAGGCGCGATCTGGATCGACGAGAAGGAAATTACGGACAGCCAGCGCTCTACCATCTGCACTACCATAATTAGTAGGGCCTGGAACAAGAAGCTCTGAGAACAGAATACCATTCGGGCTATCTACCATTTGGCTGAAGCCACCAATGTTGTCGTCGATATCATAAAACCTATTTGAGGAATCATTGAAACGGTAACCAAAATCGACGGAGTTAAAACCCTCCCACTCAAGGTCATAAGTGAAGTCTAATCGGAATGCGTCTTCTTGGGTGTCACGAACGTTGCGACCCACTTGCACCTGATCCAGAACAACATTGGCTGGATTCGTTAGATCCGCTACTGATGGTGCAAATGGCGAATCAAAATTGATACCGAATGATAATGAGCCACCACTCAAATCATAGATGAATGGCACGCAGTTATCATTGCTAGTCCCATCGAGCGGACAATTAGGGTTAATAAAGTTCAGAGTCGTGTTTATGGTAGGGTTTTTCGTCTCCGCAGCTGTGTGCGCAAGCTCAAATCTTGCAAACAATCTATCACGTTGCCATTCACCGCCAATAGCATATATTCCACTATCTGTGATACGAGAGCCTGTTTCACTTGTGAAACGCAAGTTTGGATCGTCGTCGTCATTAGCCAGATCTGGCTCAATCGTGCCACGAAGCGCCGCCTCGTAAACCCCGATACCTGCACCAAGATCGCGACCTATACCAAAATTGACTGTTTCAAAAGCGGAAGGCGCCTGAATGTTTCTTACCGAGCTCACACCCGATGCCTGAACTCTGTATTGGTCTCGACTGCGCTCCTGCTCATTAAGAATGACATCGAAATGAAACTTCAGTTCGTCGTTAGGTGCCCACTCAAAGGTCGTCGCAAGATTAGTGGTTTCATAATCATCATTCTCCTGCTCCTGAAGCAGGAACTGAATACCAAGAAAATCTTGCGGGCCGCCAGCAACACTAGAGAGGTTATCCCGGTCGGTACGAGGACGGAATGACACAGCTTCTTGTTCAGTATAACTACCACTGATAATGAAACCGAAACTACCTGCATCAGTGTCCCAATTATCACCGTAAGCACCTGAGAATCTTGGCTTCGCGCTTTCAGTGCTTAGGTTGCTGTCTTCGAATTGAAGTCTGACCGAGCCCAAAGTCTCTGTCAGATCAAGCGGACGTATCGTTTTCAGGTTAACTGTACCGCCAACAGAACCCTCAACGGTCTTAGCGTCAGGTGATTTGGCCACTTCGACAGATGAAATAATTGACGCATTAACATCTTCAAAATTGATACCGTTACGACCAGAGCCGGAGCCCACGGTGGATACACCGTTAATTTCGACTCGGTTTGCGTTAGTACCACGGATTTGAACGCCCGTACCGATACCGGCCGTACGGGTAATCTGGACACCAGTAATATTCTCAAGAACCTCTGCCAGGTTTTGATCAGGCAGCTTACCGATATCTTCCGCAATAATGACTTCGACCAGCTTGTCCGAATTTCGCTTCTGGTCAAGACCTTGTTGAAGTGATCCCCGGATACCGATAGTGATGATTTCTTCGACGGGTTCGTCATCTTGCGCCATGGTTGCCGGCGCGATGGCCAGCGATATCGCACCCGCTACCAGCGCAGTGAGTTTGCGTTGAAAATTCATTCTGTTTCTCCCCTCGGAATTCTTATCGACTCTGGTGGCCTGTCAGCCGCCCTACCAGACCAATCTTTACACACCTGTCGACCATTTGTCTAGATTTATAGTTACCTCTTGACCTTACCAATCGGTAGGTCAACGCTCCCCGATAACGCATCACCCTGAAGATCCGCGAGCCAAAGGCCATTGAAATAGGGCTTCTTACCAATTTATCAGACCAATTTCTAAGCTAATATGGCATATTGGTTGATATATTGACTTGGCCAATCTACGATTCAATCAGCGAGTCGCGGGGTCGTGCGTACAAGTCGAACATTATTTACGGGCTTTTGAAGAACAATGGGGTGGGCTGATGAAACGACAGAGCAAGGCATTTATGATGGGCGCCCAGACGCCCAAAGAGGCCGCTGGTGAAGGGCTTATTCGCCAGATCTTCGGGTATAACGATTCCATCATGATGGTCAAGGTCGAATTCGACGTTGGCGCGGTTGGCGCGGTACACGCACACCCGCACTCGCAAGCCACCTACGTGGAGAGTGGTGAATTCGACGTCATCATCGACGGGGTCGAAACGCGACTCGGACCGGGCGACAGTTTCTATGTCGAACCCAATCTCGACCACGGCGCGGTATGTCGCAAGGCCGGTGTGTTGATCGACGTTTTCAGTCCGGTTCGTGAAGACTTTCTAGATCCAGACGCAGAAGAACTCTACTAGCCAGGCCAAGAATCCTGGTGCCGCATCCCGGGCAAACACAACACTAATTCATAAGGAGTCACAGTAATGACAAAACCCGTCATCGGTTTCATCGGGCTCGGCCTCATGGGCGGCAACATGGTTGAAAACCTGCAGAAAAAGGGGTTTGAGCCAATTGTAATGGACCTCAACAAGGATGCCGTTGCCGCCGTTGTTGCACGCGGCGGATCTGAGGCCGCATCAGCGGCCGAGCTTGCTGCGGCCAGCGACATTATCATGCTTTGCCTCACGACCTCTGCCGTGGTTGAGAAGCTGGTCTATGCCGAGGATGGCATCCTCGCCGGCGTAAAAGAAGGCGCTGTATTGATCGACTTCGGAACGTCGATTCCCTCCTCTACTCGCAAGATTGGAGCAGACCTCGCCAAGAAAGGCGCGGGCATGATCGATGCTCCACTCGGCCGTACACCTGCTCATGCGAAGGATGGACTGCTCAACATCATGGCAGCCGGCGATCCGGAGACGTTCGACAAGGTGAAACCGGTCCTGGACATGCAAGGCGAGAACGTCTTCTACCTGGGAGCGCTTGGCGCCGGCCACACGACCAAGCTCATCAATAACTTTATGGGCATGACCACCGTCTGTGCGATGTCACAGGCCTTCGCGGTTGCCGATCTCGCTGGCGTCGACCGCCAGCAGTTGTTCGAGATCATGTCGACCGGCCCGTCCAACTCGCCGTTCATGCATTTTTGCAAGAACTACGCGGTGGACAACGTCAGCGACCTCGGCTTCTCAATAAATAATGCCAACAAGGATCTGGGGTACTTCCTCAAGATGGTCGAGGATTTGAATACACGGGCACAGATTGCTGAAGGCACCTCAGCAAACCTCCAGGCCGCCGTGGATGCCGGCATGGGCGATGGTAACGTTCCTGAAATCCTCGATTATTTTCTGAAACTGAAAAGATAATCCGTTCGTTACTCGTTGCCCGGCTTGCCAATGGTCGCAAGGATGCCGCCGTCGACATAGATGATCTGCCCGTTGACGAAGTCGCTGGCCGCCGATGCCAGGAACACGGCGGCGCCCTGCAGGTCTTCCGGGTTGCCCCATCTGCCTGCCGGCGTACGCCCGACAATAAACTCATTGAACGGATGCCCGTCAACCCGGACAGGCTTTGTCTGTTCGGTGGCGAAGTAGCCCGGACCGATGCCGTTGACCTGAATATTGTGTCGGGCCCATTCTGTCGCCATGCTTCGCGTGAGCATTTTCAGGCCGCCCTTGGCCGCGGCGTATGCCCCGACCGAATCGCGCCCCAGCTCGCTCATCATCGAACAAATATTGATGACCTTGCCTCCGCCCCGCTTCACCATTCGCGACACAACGGACTTGGATACGATAAAAGCACTGGTCAGGTCCGTTTTGACGACCAACTCCCATTCGTCGAGCGGCATGTCCAGCAGCGGCACGCGACGAATGATGCCGGCGTTGTTGACGAGAATATCGATCGGACCAAGGACTGACTCAATTTCTTCAATACCAGCCTCAACTTCATTCTCATCCGTCACATTGAAACGGTAGCCGGACGCATCGAACCCCGCGTCCTGATAAGCGGCCACTGCGCTGTCGATTTTGTCCTGTGACGAGTTGCCGTTGATTACGAGACGCGCGCCGGCCGCGCCCAGGCCATGGGCCATCGCCATTCCGAGCCCGTGCGTCGCGCCCGTTACCAGCGCCACTTTGCCGCTGAGATTGAAAATATTTGCATTACTCATCTGTAGAACGCCTGAATTCGGCAGAACGCAACCGATACATAGTTGCCATTGGCATCGACGTTGTTCGACAATTCCGATCAATCAGATAATCAAATACTAACCCGGGCATCCAACTATGTTCACAATTATTTTACGTATTGCAGGTCTTCTTGCGGCCTTGGTGTGTGCGGCGTGTACGTACCAATCGAAAACAGATACGGACGGAATCCCAACCCGCTGGCTCCTGGTGGACAATTTCGAAGCAGCGGAGGAGTTGCAAGGGTGGACCAATATCGACGTTCAAAACGACACTGACCCTTTCGTCCCCAATCCGCAGATTTCCGATGTTCGCATCGAACCGGAAACAGGAAACCAGTTTATGCTGAGAAAACCCGCCGCTGAAGGGGTCGTCGGGAACCGCAAGGCGATTGGGTTCAAACCTTTGCCTGTGAACATCCAGGTTGGCGAAACCTATACGCTCTATACGCGTATTAATGTCGAGTACTTCCCAAACAATCATTCCTTCGGCCTGAGCAATGCCCCAGCCTCCGACATTCCCGATTACGATTACGATGCGTTTGAGCCAATGATCCGGATAACAGATAAGGCGGAGTCCGACGGGCAAAAAAATGATGGAACATTGATGGTCCTGAGCGGCTACAAAACCTATAGCAGGATCATAGATCCCTCGACCGGCGACGCCGCAAATCCAATGGAGACAGGGGAATGGTATGAGATTTGGTGCGTGGTGAATAATGCAAAGCCCGAAGCGGGCGGACAACGTTATGATCTTTATGTGCGCGGCGGAGAATTTGCGGCTCAACGGCGCGTCTTCAGTCGCGCTGTATTCAGAATGCAACGCACGTTGCCGCTAACATCCTTTATGGCAATATCCAATACCGGGCCACACGAAGCACCGTATGGCAATGGCGGTGTGCGGTATGACGATATTTATATAGCCCCGGGCCGGAATTTGTCATCGCCGTTACGGTGACATTGCCTCGCAAAAAAAATTGGACGGGCAGTTGTCGAATTAGCGTAGCCACAATAGGTGTCTTGGGCAACGCCTTGCGCGTTGGCCCGAAGGGCTGAGGGCCGCAGGCCCGAACCAACACCATGGATGGCCGAGAGCGGCCCCGGAGAGATGGGCCTCCCTACGGTCGGCCTGTCGTCGGGCTAACGTCCTCCTCGGATCGAACTCTGGAGTTCGAATGTTATCCGGAGCTGAAAAAGAAAAAGGGCCCCACAAGGGGACCCTTTGTCTTTTTTGGCGCGCCCGGAGAGATTCGAACTCCCGACCACCTGGTTCGAAGCCAGGTACTCTATCCAGCTGAGCTACGGGCGCTGTATGGTTTCGCTGAGGGCCGAATGTTCTCATTTTTTGATGGCAGAAGGGAAATTAAGAACTGATCACCGGCTGGCCGTCAGGATCGTCCACGGACTATTATGGGATTGGAGGATCGCCCATGCTTGAAAAATTCGAACGCTATCCACTCACCTTCGGCCCGACGCCCATCGAACAACTAGGTCGTTTGTCCGAGCACCTCGGCGGCAAGGTCGAGCTATATGCCAAACGTGAAGATTGCAACTCAGGCTTGGCCTTCGGCGGTAACAAGATTCGCAAGCTCGAGTACATCGTGCCCGATGCCATCGCAGCCGGCGCCGACACGCTGGTCACAATTGGCGGTGTGCAATCGAACCACACGCGCCAGGTTGCCGCAGTTGCGGCGAAGATCGGCATGAAGTGCCGCCTCGTCCAGGAAAGTTGGGTACCGTTCGAAGACGCCGTCTACGACCGTGTCGGCAACATCCTGATGAGTCGTGTCATGGGCGCCAAGATCGACCTGGTCGACGAAGGATTTGATATCGGCATTCGCGAGAGTTGGGAACGAGCCATCCAGGATGTCAAAGACAAAGGCGGCAAGCCGTATGCGATTCCGGCCGGTGCCTCGGTGCACAAGTACGGCGGCCTTGGTTTTGTCGGCTTCGCGGAAGAAGTGCGCGCGCAGGAAGCCGAGATGGGCATCAAGTTCGACTACATCATTGTTTGCACCGTGACCGGCTCGACGCACGCCGGCATGGTGGTCGGCTTTGCCAAGGACGGCCGCGCCCGCAACGTGATCGGCATCGACGCCTCGTGCACGCCCGAGCAAACCCGCGCACAGGTGCTGGACATCGCACAAAACACGGCCGAGCTCGTCGAACTGGGCCGGGAGATCACGGCCGACGACGTGGTGCTCAACGAGGACTACGCGTATCCCGTCTACGGTGTGCCATCGGCCGAAACCAACGACGCGATTCGGCTCTGCGCCCGCCTGGAAGGCATGATGACCGACCCGGTGTACGAAGGAAAATCGATGCAGGGCATGATCGACCTCGTACGCAAGGACTTCTTCCCGGCAGGCGCCAAAGTGCTGTATGCGCACTTAGGCGGTGTGCCGGCGATCAATGCCTACAGTTACATTTACCGCAACGGATAACACGCACAAAAAAATACCCGCACCGAGGTGCGGGTATTTCCTTTTTTCTTTTAGCTAGATTCTAGTTGAAGTCGTACTTGGCGCGTGCGTACCAGAAGCCACCGTTGAAGCCGAACGGCGAGAATTGGCTGTACTTGTTGCCAACGCCGCTTGCGGCACCCGGGTTGTCTTCGGGCGTCTGGTCGAAGATATTCTGGGCACCCAGCACGAGGGTCAACGCGTCGGTGACATGGTAAGCGCCTTCGAGGTCCACGAGGAACTCACCGCCGTAGTCATTGCCATCTTCAGAGTCGAACCAGTCGTCGTAGTAGCTAATACGGCCAAGCACACGGAAGTCGCCGTTTGTGTGGTTTGCCGTGATTGAGTAACGAATATCCGGGAGACCGTCCTGCAACTCTCGAATACGGGTTGCGTCGACTGTATCCGGGTTTGCCTTGGTTACGTCAGTCTTGGTGTAGTTGAACGCGAGAGAAAAGTCCGTCGAACCACCAGCCATATCCATGGCCGTCGTCGCGACGATATCAACACCGGATGTTTCCGTATCGAAGTCGTTGGTGAAGAAACGGAAGTTCTGCAAGTTGCCGGCACTCGTTACGCCCTCTGCGATCAGGTCAATAACCTCTTGTGGCGTCAGCGAGAAGTTCTGCGATACCGTGATGCGATCGGTCATATCGATGTTGAAGTAGTCCGCCGTGACACTGACGGCACCAACATCAAAGATTGCACCGACCGAGAGGTTGATCGACTTCTCAGGATCGAGCGCCTCACCACCACGCAGGGCAGCAACAGGAGACGATGACGGAATCGTGCCGTTATTAACGAGATCCATGATCACCAGGTCAAACTCGGTCGATACGTTGAACGCATTCGACTGGCCCGGTGTCGGCGCACGGAAACCGCTGCTCAAGCTGCCGCGCAGAGCGAGGTTGTCGCTTACACGGTAGTTGGTCGAGATCTTGCCGTTCATCGTCGTTCCGAAGTCATCGAAGTCTTCGTAACGGGTGGCAACACCGACCATCCAGTTGTCAGCCAGCTGCAGCTCGATATCGGCATAAACCGCGAAGTTGCCGCGACTCCAGGATCCGGCAGCGATGTCGCCAAAGCCCGGGAAGCCATTGGAAGCCGCACTGAAGCCCTGCTCGGCCAGCGGGCCGATCTGGTAGGACTCAAGCTGGCCGATGCCAATCTTGAACGACTCGTCACGATATTCCACACCGACACCGAGGTTGGCGTTGTCGCCGAGGGCGCGGGAGGCGTCCAGGTTCACGTTGAACTCTTCCTGCTCATACAAGCCGGGGTCAAACGTTGTCGGCGTTGCAGGACCGAGCGACGCGTTCACGGTGTTGGAAATGAAGAAGTCCACTTCGTTAAGTCCGTAGCCAACGCTCGCATCCCAGTACCAGCCGCCGGCAGTTTCACCCTTGACGCCGGCGACAACCGAGTAGTCGACGAGATCGCCACCGAATTGCGGCGTAAAGCCACCCGGGAATATTTCCTGGAAGCTGAAGCAGTTCGGATCAGCAAACACTGTAGCCAGCGCTGCCGGGTCCGGAACATTGTTGGTAATGGTAACGGTCGGGCAGCCAGCCGAGCCGTCCAGGACACCGTCCGCGGCATCAAGCAAATCGCCGATGAGCAATTCGCTAGCCGTTCAGGGCACCGGAGGGACCGAAAACAGCACTTCGGTTGTTCGGGTTACGAAAATAGAAGCCGCCCGTAACCGTCTTCGACACATAGTTGGCATGGCCGTAAAGCTGTACGTCGTTATCCAGTTCGATACCGAAGTTGCCCCAAAGCTTGATTTCATCGGAGATTTCGGGCGAACCCCAGACCTGTGCCGGATTCGCAACAGCCGTATTGCCAGCGGCAATAAGGCCGGCTGCGTCGTTACGCTGCACGCTGCGATCGGTCGGATCGGACTCACCGTATTCGAAGCTCAGGTTGGCAAAACCACTATTACCAAGCGGCAGGCCGAGGTTACCCATTACTGAGAACGCACCGCCGTCGCCTTCCTGGTACTCGCCGTATTTCGCTTCAATCGAAGCACCGTCACTGGAATCTTTCAGGATGAAGTTCATTACGCCGGCGATGGCATCCGAACCATACTGAGCGGACGCGCCGTCACGAAGCACTTCAACCTGCTTCAGAGCGATCGACGGGATCGCCGAGATGTCCGGGCCCTGTGCACCGTCTGAAACGCCGTTGCCGAGCCAGTAAATGACAGCCGCACGATGACGCCGCTTGCCGTTAACCAACACCAGCGTGTGGTCGGGAGCCAGTCCGCGTAGGTTGGCAGGACGCACGATCGTGGCCGCATCACTGATCGGCTGCGAGTTCACGTTGTAAGAAGGAACAACGGTTCGCAGCAGGTTGCTGAGGTCCGTATCGCCCTGGTTACTGAAATCCTCGGCGCTAATGACGTCGATCGGCACCATGGACTCGGAAACCGAGCGTTCGCGGGCACGTGTACCCGTGGTCACGATTTCTTCGATCATTTCGTCGCTACTTTGTGCAAATGACTGTTGCGGCGCGGCAACAGATAGCGGCAACAGCATGCTCAGCAGCAAAGTTTGTGCTTGGTCGTATTCATTTGTTGATTCTCCAATAAAGGTCGAGAGTAAGCTTGTTTGGATATAACCTATTGAATAATGGGGATTAAAATGACAGCATTCGCCGACACACGGCAAGAGCTGACAGACCAATCCACCGAATCTCACATCAAGTTGTTGTTCTACAACAACAATCTCACCGTCCAACTATCCAATGATCGGCTTTCGGAGTCAAGGGCAGACTGGGGAAAACACGCTGTGAACAGGTGCGTCAAGATAGTGGCTCAGCCCTGCATTGCGATGGTCTTTCTGCAGTAACTCGCGGTTGTCGAGCATCCAGGGATGAAAATCGTCGCGGTAGAACAGTCGAAAATCCTTCGCGACTTCCCGGATGATGCCGTTCTTGCCAAACAGGAAAGCATAACCCTCGCGCCAGAACGACAGCGACAGAACCGGCTTGCCCTCCATCCGGCGCATCTGGCAAATCGAGAGGAACACGTGGTACGGAAAACGCATGCGCACGATGCGCATGATCTGGCGCAGCAGCTTTCGCTCACCGCCGATGGCGAGATACACGTCATAAGCCACCGACTTGTGCTCGGTCTCTTCGATCGCGTGCCAGTGCCATAGCTCGGCCATCGCGGGATGCGCGCCGTCCATCCAGCGTGAGTTGCGCATCGAACCGGCCGCGAACATGGCCGTAATGTGTTCGAGCACGACGGTGGCGGCCAGCTGCACGATGGGTGGCTCTTTTTTCGCCCGTTCGATCTCACGAATATAAAGTGCTTCGAGTTTCTCCAGGTCGAAGCCGCGTGCCTCCGCGAACACCTCGTTATATCGCTGGTGTTCGCGTCGATGAATGTACTCCTGCTGCACAAAAACGGCGGCGTCGCTTTTGAGCTTCGGGTCATCGATGCGCGGCAGGTAGTGCTTCACGCTGTCGACGAAGAACTTCTCGCCGGACGGGAACGACAGCGACAGCGCGTTGAAAAACGCGGTCTGAAAGGCGTGGCCGCCGTGCCAGTCGCCGGCAAGCGGTTCACGCAGGTCGAAGCTGCGGTTGCGCGCCTCGAAGCCCATATCGCCGGGGGTTTTACTGAGAGCTGCTTTTGACATATGGTCTATTGTAACAATCAAAGAAAGAGCGGGCACGAAGAAGGTTACGCTCCGAGCTGAAAATGACTACAGCTGTATATCGAGACGACGCGAACAAGATCGTCATTCTGAACCCCAAGGGCGGTTGCGGAAAGACCACGCTGGCAACCAACCTGGCGAGCTACTTTGCGCTGCGTGGACCGCCGCCCACGCTGATCGACACCGACCCCATCGGCTACACGACGCGCTGGCTGGAAAGGCGGCCGGCCGAGCGCGCCGAGATAACTGGCATCGGCATCGACGAGCTCGCACCGCGAAGCGAGCGCAGCTGGCCGTTTCACAAACCAAAGGAATCCGGTGCGGTCATCATTGATACGCCCGCGGCTATGAATCACCGCGAGATTACTGAACTCACACACGACGCAGACTGCATCCTGATACCTGTCCTGCCCTCCGCGTTTGATTTGCATGCAACGGCCAGTTTCATCGCGAGGCTGCTGCAGCTCACCGATTTCGAGCGGCCGGTCGCCGTCGTCGCGAACCGCACGCGGCAAAACACGCGCAGCCTCGCCATGCTGCTGCAGGTACTTAAGAGTTTCGAGACGCCGACCATTGCCGTCCTGCGCGACAGCCAGAATTATGTGCACGCCGCCGACCGCGGCCTCGGCATTTATGAATTGCCGTACCACAAAGTGAAACACGACATTGAAGCGATGGAGCCGATCGTCAACTGGCTCGATCAAATACTCGTGAAAACATTGCAACCGGGGCTGGTATCTCGATTCAATCCGCTGCCGAAACTTTTCTCGTCGTCATCGACGGAACTGATCGACCGCGGATTAGTGAGCCACGGTAATGACGACGTGGCCCGTCTTCTGCCCGGTTTCGACGTAGCGATGAGCGTCCGCAATCTGCTCCAGCGAGTAGTGCCTGTCGATGACGGTTCTTAGCTTGCCCGCCTCGATGAGTTCTTTGAGGAATACGAGATCCGCGGTCCGATAGCCGGTCAACGCCGCAATGACTTTCTTGCTGCTCGTCATCGACGTCCATAGCCCTCTGAAAAACCCTGAAAACCGTGGGTTGCCAAGGATATAGCGGCCGTTTTCATTGAGCGAGCGAACACTCCGTGAATACGGGCTTTTGCCCACGACATCAATAATGACATCGTAGGTCTCGCCGTTTTGGGTGAAGTCTTCCTGCGTGTAATCGATGACCTTATCCGCACCGATGGAACGCAGCATGTCGAGTTTTTTCGTGCTGTCGACAGCCGTTACGTGCGCCCCTAGCGTTTTGGCGATCTGCACGGCAAACGTACCGATACTGCCCGCCGCGCCGTTGATAAGTACTTTGTCTCCGCTCTCGATGTTCCCTTTCCTGACAAGATGCAGTGCATTGAGCCCGCCGACGGGAACGGTAGCGGCTTCTTCAAAGCTCATGTTGGCCGGTTTTGTCGCCAGTGCATTTTTCGAGCTCAGACAGAGGTACTCGGCACAGCCGCCGAATTTCTCGAGCGGCGCGAAAACCTCGTCGCCTTTTTTGAACCCCGTGATGTCTATACCCACGGCTTCAATCACGCCGGCCAGCTCCTGGCCCGGTATCTGCACTTTTTTTCTGGGTTTTATGAGACCGAACATGAGTCGGAGCGGCAGCCAGAACGAGACCGGGAAGTCGAAAGCGCGCATCTCGCAGTCGCCGGCAAAGACCGTTGCCGCGATGATTCGCACCAGGACTTCGTCGTTCGCAGGCGTCGGTGTTTCGACCTCTCTGAGCTCGAGAACGTCGGGTGGCCCGTATCTTGTCCAGATTATTGCTTTCATGCGGCGGCACCAACCGTAACGTCAGTTGACTTTGCGCTCGTGCCCTTTCCAGAACGGCTCTCGTAACTCGCGCTTGAGAATTTTACCCGGGCCGGATTTTGGCAGTTCTTCGGCAGACAGTGTGATCGCTTTGGGCAACTTGTAGCCCGCGATCTGGGTGCGACAAAAAGCGATCAATTCCTCGGGCGTTATTTTTTCGCGCGGCACGACCACCGCGTGTACGGCTTCGCCCCAGGCCTCGTCCGGCACGCCGAAGACCGCCGCTTCGAGCACGGCGGGATGCTTGTAGAGCGCCTCCTCCACTTCCGAGCAATAAACGTTTTCGCCGCCGCTGACGATCATGTCCTTGGCGCGATCAACGAGGAACACGAAACCCTCGTCGTCCATGTAACCCATGTCGCCGGATCGATACCAGCCGTCCACGAGTACCTCGGCCGTTTGCTCGGGCTTGTTCCAGTAGCCTTTCATGATGTTCGGGCCGCGGGCCGCGAGTTCGCCGACCTCGCCCGTCGGCAACTCGTTGCCGGCGTTATCGATGATTTTCACCTGCACGCCAATCAACGACTGCCCGCAGGAACGACTGCGATCGACGGTAAGCAAATCCTGCTCATTGCGCAGCCCCGTGACCAGCGGTGATGCTTCGGTCATGCCGTACACGTGCACGAACTCGGCCGTCGGAAACGCTTCGGCGGCGCGCCGCACGACTTCCGTTGCGATCGGCGAGCCGCCGTGCGCCACCATCGTGAGCGAACTCGTGTCGCGCGGTTCTTTATGCTGCAGTTCGGCAATGGCCGCGAGCATCGTCGGCACACCCAGCGTGTGCGTGACTTTGTGCTTTTCGATGAGGTCGAGTGCGATCGCCGGATCGAACACTTTGAGTGGAATCTGGCAACCGCCCGTCCAGATGCCGCCGAGTATGCCGTTCGAGCCGGCGGCGTGAAACATCGGCGCCATGACCAGGAAAACGCTGTTCGCCGCGGGCGGCGCCATGGTCATGAAGTGAAACGTGTTTGAAATCAGGTTTCTGTGCGTCAGCATCACGCCTTTCGACGCACCCGTCGTGCCGCCCGTGTAAAACAGGCCGGCCAGCGTGTCTTCGGTGATGCCGACCCCGAGCTCCATCTCGTCGGCGCTTTCGAGCAACGCGTCGTACTCCTCGGGAATCATCACGACGGTATCGACAAGCTCGGACAATTCGCCCGGGTCGCGGTCGGTCAGCAGAATTTTCACCTCGGCATCCTTGATCGCGTACGCGAGCTCGGGCCCGGCGTGACGGGTATTGAGCGGCACGATGACGAAGCCGGCCGCCGGAATCGCGACGTAACTTTCGAGGTGGTGGTTGGTGTTGGCAGCGAGCACTGCGATGCGATCGCCGGGCTCGGCGCCTTTGCTTTTCAGTACGGCCGCGAGCCGGCGACAGCGCGAGTTCAATTCCCGAAAAGTAAAGTGGCGGCCCTCGGAAATCACGGCGGTGTGGTCGCCAGCAACTTGTATGGCGCGAAACAGGGGATCGGCGAATGTCTGCATGGACGTGAGTCTCTTTTTGTTTTTTTCAGTATAGCGAGAAACCGGGCCATTCGCGTAAACTGCACTGATGCCGATGCTGGAAAAAGAAGTCTCGATACGAGCGCCGCTGGATGCGGTGTGGAATGCCTGGACCACAAACGAAGGCCTGGCGTTCCTCTCGCCGAAATCCAACATCGAGCTGCGCATCGGCGGCCCCTACGAGTGGTTCCTCCACGGCGAGCCCGATGACCAGGGCAAACACGGCAGCGAAGATTCACACGTGCTCGCGTTTCTTCCACAAAAAATGATTGCCTTTTCGTGGACATTTCCGCCCGAGGTTCCGGAGTTACGGTACGCGGACGAACGCACGCAGGTCGTCGTGTTGTTCAACGAAGGCAGCGACGGAGTGGTACACGTCGGCCTGCACGCACACGGCTGGCAGGACGGCGAACCGTGGCAGCGCGGCTGGGCGTATTTCGACAGCGCGTGGGGGTACGTGCTCGATGCGATGAAGCAGCATCTGGAGTCGCGTTAACCGGAAAATGAACGGTCCTTTGCCGCCAGGAGACTTGGCCATGAAAATAGAACAAGCGCACTGGGATCAACTGAAGCCCCTCGCGGGCAGGGTCATTGGCAGCTCACTGCACTTCGCGATTTCGACGATCAACCCCGACGGGACGCCTCACGTCACACCGATTGGTTCACTCATCCTCACGGATCCGGGAAAAGCGTACTTTTTTGAGGTATTCACACGAAAGTTACCGAGGAACCTGGACAACGGCAGTCCGGTTGCTGTTCTGGGCGTGATATCGAGTTCTCACCTATGGCTGCGATCCCTCATAACGGGTCATTTCAGCTATCCACCCGCGTTTCGGCTGCTTGGCAAGGCCGGCGAGCGTCGCGCATCGACGCCGGAAGAAAAATCCCGCTGGCGGCGAAGAGTACGACTGCTCAAGTGGACGCGGGGGAACGATGTTCTTTGGGGAAATCTCGAGACCGTGCGGGAGTTACATTTTCATAGCGTGCAACCCGTGGAAATGGGTCGCATGACGGCTAACCTCGATTGCTTGTCAGGCGAGTAGGCGCTTGCCGGAAACCGGTCGAGTCAGTCGAACAAATGCCTATAGTCAATGCCCGGGACGCGTGGCATGCTGCGTGATGATGCTACCGACAACGCCGGGCGACCAAAACGGCGTCACTGCAAGGGGGTCTCATGCTACTCAATCCTCACGAACACAATCGGCCGTATCACGACGAAACCTCCACGCAGATCATGCGCAAGACCATCGAGTTCTTCGAGAACAAGGGCCGGCGCCGCATCAAGGAAGATGACCACGAGCGTGTCTGGTACGCCGACTTCCTCGAGTTCGTCGCCCGCGAACAGATCTTCGCCAAGCTGATGACGCCACCGGCCTACGCGGACGGCGCCAAAGACGTTCGCTGGGACAGCTGGCGCAACTGCGAATTCAACGAGATCCTCGGTTTCTACGGCCTCGCCTACTGGTACACCTGGCAGGTCAGCATGCTCGGCCTCGGGCCCATCTGGATATCCGATAACGAAGCGGTCAAGAAAAAAGCCGCGCAGCTCTTGCGAGACGGCCACATCTTCGCGTTCGGGCTGTCGGAAAAGGAGCATGGCGCCGACATCTACTCCTCGGAAATGACGCTGTTCCCGCAGGACGACGGCACCTACCTCGCCCGCGGCCGCAAGTACTACATCGGCAACGCCAACAAAGCGGGCCTGGTCTCGACCTTCGGCAAGATCGACGGCACGGACGATTACGTTTTCTTCGTCGTCGACCCGCGGCACGAGAAGTACGAGTGCGTCAAGAACGTCTGCAACTCGCAAAACTATGTCGCCGAGTTCGCCCTGCACGATTACCCGATCACCGACGCCGAGATTCTCTCGCGTGGCACGGAAGCCTGGGATGCGTCGCTCAACACGATCAATTTCTGCAAGTACAACCTCGGCTGGGCCTCGATCGGCATGTGCACGCACGCTTTTTACGAGGCGATCGATCACGCCAGCAATCGGCAGTTGTTCGGCAGCCAGGTGACCGACTTCCCGCACATCCGCCAGCTGTTCGTCGATGCCTACGTTCGCCTGGTCTCGATGAAGCTGTTCGCGCTCAGGGCTTCCGACTACATGCGCTCTGCATCGAGCGAGGACCGGCGCTACCTGCTGTACAACCCGATGGTGAAGATGAAGGTCACGACCCAGGGCGAAGCGGTCATCGACCATCTCTGGGACGTCATCGCGGCCAAGGGCTTCGAGAAGGACATGTTCTTCGAGATGGCGGCGCGCGATATCCGTGCGCTGCCCAAGCTCGAAGGCACCGTGCACGTGAACATGGCCCTGATCATCAAGTTCATGGGCAACTACTTCTTCAAGCCCGGTGCAGTTCCCGGTCATCGACAAGCGCGACGAGCCGGTCAACGACGACTTTCTTTTCGACCAGGGTCCGACGAAGGGCCTCGGCAAGATTCGTTTCCACGATTACAAAGAGACTTACGCCAGCGTCGATCTGCCGAACGCCAACGTCTTCAAGAAACAGATCCGCTATCTCAAGATACTGTTGGCAGTGGCGCGGCCCTCAAAGGAGCAGGCCAAAGACATCGATTTCCTGCTCAACCTCGGCGAGCTGTTCACGCTGGTCGTGTACGGCCAGCTGATCATCGAGAACGCCAAAATCTACGCCATCGATGACGACCTGCTGGACCAGATCTTCGACGTGATGGTGCGTGACTTCTCGCGCTACGCCCTGCAGCTCTATGGCAAATCGGTCACCACGAAGCGGCAGCAGCTGCTCCTGCGCCGCATGATCAAACGGCCGGTGGTCGACAACGCGCGCTTCGACAAGGTCTGGAACGAACACGTTGCCACCTTGCACGGCGCCTATGAAATGAACGAGGAGCCCGCGGCCGAGCGTGATGACTCTGTGGCGGACGTGGCCTGAGCAGACCGGGCGTCAGGCTCCGTTGGGTTTTCCGGGCTCGGGTGATTCACTTCAAAATCACAACGCCCTTGTTCGTAGTCGTAGCTCCCGCCCCTGTCCAGGCAATCGTCGACTTCGGCCCAGTTGCTGAAAAGAGTAACCGCATAGACGGCGAAAAGAAGCAGCGTGATACCAAACAAAGCCCCGAGCACGAGAGTTAGTTTTCGATCCCAGGCTGACGCCCCTTGTTTGTTATATCGCTTGAGCATCTAACCGACCAGGCCGCTTGGAATGGTTGTCTCTTGGCATCTCAGTAATCTAAAGTGAAAAAGTGACGGATTAAGTGTCTGGCTTATTTTTTTGTCAGTAGAAAAAGTGTCGCATACAATAGCATCTGGGACGGAAAAACAAGGACACCAGCCATGGCCGGCGGCTTTGCAAAAGACGGGGCAGTACAGGATCAGATCGACGCAACCGTAGAGGATGCTGTCAAGCGCGCCCGTGACCAGCTGCCGCGTGGCGCAAGCCTCAGCCACTGCGAAGAGTGTGACGCAGCGATTCCCGATGCGCGCCGTGAGGCAGTCCCCGGCGTGCGCCTGTGTGTCGCCTGCCAGGCCGAACACGACGCCGAAGCGAAAACTGTCAGCGGCTATAACCGCCGTGGCAGCAAGGACAGTCAGTTGAGGTAACGCTGTGCGCTAGTCGCGTTTAATCCGCTACTTGTGCTTCAGCATCGTGAGGGTCCGCCGGGCGCGCGAGCGGCGAAGGTCTTCGAGGCTTTCCATCGTCATCGTGTCCGATGCCTTGATGCGCTCGTCCATTTCTTCGCTGATCGCGGGTGCGTTTTCGATCTTCAGCCGATGTCGGCCGAGCGAAATAATGTCGTTGCTCTGTAGAACTGACTTAACGACGATGCGGGAGTTGACCGTGGTGCCGTTGGTGCTGTTGAGATCAAGCAGTACGATGGCGTTGGCATAGACCTGCAGCATGGCGTGCATCTTGCTGACATACGGATCCTCGACGAGGATATCGGATATTTCAGCACGCCCGATGACATACTGTCGTTCGGTCAGTTCATACTCCGCCACAGTCTCGCCGTCGCGGGTGACTATGACGCGCGGTATCGGCCCGCTTGGCTCAAGCTCCGTCATGCCTTCCATGGCCTCGATGGCACGCTCGTTCAACGCGCCCGGCCAGCCGCGCGACCACTCGTGCAGCCGCTCACAGACATCCATCGGGAACACTTTTTCGCCGTGCTCGCCGCCCGCCGCGATCAGGCGTGTACGGAGATAAACCATTGTCTCCTGTTCGGTCAGCGGGTTAAGCGAATATAGCGCCGGGTGGCGTCGGGCGAGGCTGCGCATGCCGTCCTGCCTTGGCAATGAAGACAAGCCCTCCTTGCCCGTTAGAACGATGCGCAGCGCATAGTTGCCGCGACTATCGAGCGCCGCGAGCCAGTTCAGCAAGCGCAGTGCGCTTGATGTCGCAAGATCAGCATTATCAATAATCAACACGGGGGGCCGTGCGAAGCGCGCCTGCTCGGTCACGAAGTTATTGAGCTTGTGCAGCAACTGCTCGTCATGATCATTGGCGGTTTCGACACCAAATTGTGCCAGCATGTCGGTTAGCAGCCGGCGCGGCCTCAGGTGCATGCCCTCGACGAGAGCGACAGCGGCATCGCGTGCGAACCAGGCAAGCTGCGCCTTGATGACCGTCGATTTGCCCGAGCCCGTGGGCCCTTGCAGCAGCGCGACGCCGTTCGCCTGGTCGAGCGCCGACGACAGGAATCGCAACGCATCCTGATGCGACTGGTAGGTGACGACGAGCCCGGCATCATCGGCGTGTTCCCCGAACGCCTTGCTACCTAATATGGAATCATGTGCTTGCATGGTTTTTTCTTATTCTCTTATTGGTCACATTATGGCGCTAATGCGCCGTGTCGCGTGGCCGAGATTCCATAATGCAGTTAATCGAAAGGCGAGTTTATCACGTGCCCGCGGGCACTTGGGATGACTTCCTCTCTACGTACACGAACTTTTCGTTGCTCAAGGCCCTCTCGCCGTCCCAGCGGTACGCTACGAGCTTGCCACCGCTTTTCGCCGCCACGCTGTAGTCGAGACAGGCCACATTGGGCGCCAGCAGCTCGGGTTCCGAGTCCAGCCAGTAGTGCCCGATGAACACGGGCGGATCGTCGTGCGAGTACTGCAGCAGGTGGTCGGCCCCGATCGGGTCCTCGGGGATATGGCTCTTGGCTTTTTCAGGCCCCAGGAACGCTTCATAGTAGGTGCGAGCGTCGCCGTCGAACCAGCGAATGCGAACCTCGTGCCGCGTATGGCCGTCCTTGTCGAAAAACATGTGCCCTTTGGGCAATTCGATCTCCTTGCCCTTTAACAAGGTCTCGATCGCGTCGTGCTCGCTGCGGCCCTCCCGTGATGCGCGCATCAGCAGGTTGTCGTCCAGGTACTGATTGATCGACGGAAAGCACACCTCCAGATCCTGCATCAGGGCATCGTCCCAGCAGGCGTGCACGACACGCAGACCCGGCAGGTCCAGCCACAGCGGCAAGGAGCGAAACCACTCGATGAGCTCCGCGTAATCAAGGGCTCCCTGGTAGGCATCGAGAAACGCCTGGTGTTGACGCCGGTGCCGGTCGGTATGCTGCCTGAGGTACTGGCCAGGATCGTCAGGGTCTTCCGTGAAGTACGCAATGGCATTGAATTCATGGTTGCCCATGACCGCCATTGCCGCGCCCTCCTCGATCATGGGGCGGACGATCCTGATGACCTCGCGTTGATTGGGGCCGCGGTCGATGAAATCGCCGAGGAATATGACCTGCCTGTCCGGCTGCCGATACACACCGTCAGAAAGGCGATAGCCGAGCTTCTCCAAAAGCTCAACCAGCGGCTCGCTGTGGCCATGAATATCGCCGATCAGGTCGTAGTTCACTTGTTGATTATACGCCCCTTTCGCGTCAGAACGGCCCGCTAACTATCGTCGGCGTATCCCAGTAAGCGGCCCAGACATCCTCGTCACGCACGTAGTACACGGTATCGTCGTGGATGAAGGCCCGATTGCGGTCGGAATAGAAAGGTCTCGTCGTACCTTCTACCGGCGGTAAGATCGAACCCATACTGTTGAGCGATGCAATCTGCGGCGCATCCTTGTCACGAATCTCGAACAGGTACAGCCCCGACTGGTAATCGCCGAAGCTGCCGTCCGGGCTGTGGAGGTTCGCCGGAATGGCCAGTCGATCGAGGCCGTTAACGTCCGCCTGATAAGTGAAGGCGTGACGATCATAGATTGCCTCGCTCCACGAACCGGGGCCGCCGAGCGTTGCACTGCCGCGCGACAATGGTTGCGCGATGTCCGACACGTCAAAAAGCTCCAGCTTGACACCACCGTTGCCGCCCCTGCCGAGACCGAGCAGCAGCTCATCGTTGACCGGGTGCAGGAAATCCGAGAATCCCGTGATTTCGAGCTCGCCGGCGATGTACGGGTCCGTCGCATTGGCCAGGTCGAGCACGTACAGCGGATCTATCTGCAGGAAGGTCACGGCGTACGCCCTGTCTGCAAGGAAGCGTACGCCGTACAGCGCTTCGTTCGGCTTGCCGATTTCCTCAGGTCGCGCCTCGTTCGGCAACGTCGACACGATGTCGAGATCGAGTCGGGCAGTGCTATTCGCCTCGCGCAGTATGTACAGCGTGTGATCGACAAAGTCTTCGTTGGTCCAGTCAAACTGCGACGCGAGTACGCGCAGGTCGCCCGCGTTCTCGCTCATGCGGAAGTCAGCCTGGCCACCGCGCCAGACGGTGCCGTCGATGTCGGCCGAGCCACGATAACGCACTTCGGTGCTCGACAGGGCGAATTTGTGAATGCGGGTGACATCGCGGGTCAGCTCGGAATTCGCACCCAGCTCCGTCAGGTACATTCACCACTCGTTCGCGGTCTCCTCAAAATTGCGCCGGCCGGCGCGAATCACGCAAAAACGATGCCCGGTTGGCGCTTCCATCACCCACCAGGTCCGGACTTGCTCGACTCGTTTGGCGCCGAGTGCTTCCAGCCGCTGCACCTCGGCTTCGATGTCGTCTGTCTCGATGTCGATATGCACCCGACTCGGATGTTCGACAGCCTGTACTTCGATGTAAGGTTCATCGGCTCCGGTATCAAGGCCGCGATATTTGGCGTCCTCCGGGTCGGTCAGCGGCTTGGGGCTGTAACCCAGCGCCTGACCCCAAAACTGCGCGGCTGCGCCAAGATCCGCGCCCTCACAATCGATAATGATTCCTGCAAACTGACTTCGATGCATGACTGATCACCTGCTCGCCGTGGTGAGTGTTCAGCATAATCCGGAAACGGCCGCCTGCCAATACAGATCTTCTCTGCGAGTGTCTGGTCCTGCACGCAGAGCTCGTCACTTCCAATACGGTTTTCCCGGATTCTCGTAAGTGCTTCTTCGTGCTAAAAATAATTGGCAATTGTTCGAGCTTACTCGATCAGGAGGTCTGTCATGAAAATGCGTTCTGTATTGGCACTACTCCTGGTCAGCCTTGTCGCAGTGAGCGGCTGCGATCAGCAGGCCAGGATGTCAGAAAAGGGCTTTCGGCTGCCGGATGGCGACCCCGAGGCCGGACGCGAGGCCTTCCTCTACATGCAGTGTCACCAGTGCCACACGATCAAGGGTGAGCAACTGGCCGGTATACCGGGTCAGCCACCGCCGTACGTGGAACTGGGCGGCTCGGTAACGCAGGTCCGGACTTATGGCCAGCTGATAACCTCGATCATCAATCCGTCACACAAACTGGCCACGGGTTATGCGAAACAGGTCGTATCGGAAGACGGCGTATCCAGGATGTACATCTACAACGAATACATGACCGTCCAGGAGCTGGTCGATCTCGTCATGTTCCTGCAACCGTATTACAAGGTCGTGGCACCGGACTTTCAGTACCGCATGTATCCGGGCTAGTCGCAGCCACGGAGTTTCGACGCTTGCCTATTCCGGCTGCAACGTGACCAGGTCAATGCCGGCCGCCTTATGGCAACCCTGGCAGTTGTCCGTGATACGTTTGGCCGCAGCCCGTGCAGCCGCAAGATCGGGCGCCTCAGAAACGGCGGTGGCACCGCCGCGCATGCCGTTGACATACACCTTCCATTCATCGGGCACGATAATGGTGTCGTCATGCCCGGACAGCCAGTACGCCGGCCTTTGCGCCGCTGCAAGACTCCCCGCCTCCAGCGCCGCGTTCAGGCGCTCGAGCTGGCTCGCGTGATGGTGCATGTGCGATATGAATGCCGCGGTTCCCATTTCCTCTTTTTCGGTCTCCGGCGTTTCGGCCTCGGCCGTTTCAGCAGCGGTCGTTTCAGCAGCGGTCGTTGCGTCCTCAACACCCTGCGGTGCTGATGTTTTTTCCTTCTCGGCGCAACCCGCAAGGCCAAAAACCAGCCCGATGATCAAAAGTGAGTAAAATTTCATTGCTACTCCATTTTCAGTAAAAAGTAGATATAGGCACCGCTCGACGGTCTGCCGGCTTTGAACTTGCCCGCAAGGGTATTCGATTCCGGCGCTTTGTGCTAATAAAACCGCGGTTCGACACCGGTTTGGTCGGGACTAATCACGTCCAGCCAGCTCCCGCAGGATGATGCTCCAGTGATCGAGCGCGCCGTAAAACCCGTCGATGGGCACGCGTTCGTTGAGGCCGTGCGCGTACATTTCATCGGGGTCCATAAAAAGACCGCTGACGGCCCAGGTTGGAATGCCCGCTTTGCGAAAGTGCATGCCATCCGTGCCACCCGATTCCATGATCGGGATAATAGGTACGTCCGGATAACGGCTGTGCACCGCACTCGACACGGCCGCGACCACGTCCTCGCGCAGCTCTGATATCGGGCTCTCCGTGGGTTCTTCGAGCAACACGAATTCAATCTCGGCATTGTCCACAACGTCTCTTAGCGTTTGCCCGACTTCAGCAACCGGAATACCGGGAAAAATGCGGCAGTTGACCGTCGCCGTTGCCGACTGCGGCAGCGCGTTTTCTGCATGTCCGGCTTTCAGCATCGTTACAACGCAAGTGGTTCGCGTCGTACCCACGTAGGACGATTCGAGCGCCAGCCGATCGGTGGCTGCTTCGTCCTCGGGATCATCGGCAAAGCTAATCATGGCCTCGCCCAGTTCACCGCCGAGCTTCTCGCCGGTTACGCGGAAGTAGTCGCGCGTCATCTCGCTCCAGCGCACCGGGAATCGATACGCTTCGATTTTCATGATTGCATCGGCGAGGTCGTAAATTGCATTGTCAGGTCGCGGCCGGGAACTGTGGCCTCCGGGATTGTGGACGGTCATCTCCCAGGTCGCGTAGGTCTTTTCCGCAGCCTGGATGTTGTAGGTAACTGCACGTCCCTGTTTATCCAGGGCACCGCCGCCCGCATCCGAATTAAGCGCAAATTCCGCATTCGCCAGGTCGGGTCGTTCGTAAGCCAGCATGCGCGTCGTCGTCATGCCGCTTTCTTCGTCGCCCGTGAACGCAATAATCAGGTCACGGTTCGGCTGAAAGCCTTCTTTCTTCAAACGAATAAAGGTGGATGTCAGTTGTGCGACGCCAAACTTGTTGTCGTCGGAACCGCGCGCGTAGAAATACTTGTCGTCCTGGGTCAGCGTAAACGGCGGCCGCTCCCAGTCTTCGGCGTTCGCTTCGACAACGTCCATGTGACCGAGCAGCAGTATCGGCTTCTTGTTGGAGCCCAGCGCACCGCGATAGCGAGCGATGAGTGCGGCGAACGGCGGCTTTGGCACGACCTCGATGTCCTCGGCAGGAAAGCCGGCCGCCAGCAATTCATCGGCGAGGTATTGCGCCACTTTCGGTCCGTTGCCGCGGTTCTTGGACGTATCGATCTCGATAATCGTCCGGTAGATTTCCAGCGTCTTCTGCGCGTGCTCGGACGATCTGTCGTCCGCAAAACTGGCGGTCGCCAGCAGCACTGCAACCAGGATCGCGATGAATGATCTCATGAGTCGTTTTCCTTTTGGTCCTCTAGTCCCATATAGCTGAAATGCCAGTAAAAACAGCATACCGGCTACGCTCGTAATTGTACGCGCGGCGCTTATTTTGAGCTAACGCACAGAAAATTTTGACCTAACGCACAGAATAATGTCCCCGCCTTGCGTAGAAATAACCCCCTCGCAAAAAGAAGGCGACAAGGACGCATGGAATGCGGAAGTTAAGAAAGCAGGCTTGGAGATCGCTGCTCCCCGCGCTCGTGCTTGCAGCGGTGGGCCTGTCCGGCTGCTCTTTTCTCTCGCCACCTGTCGAGCCGATCCCGCCACCGGAACCCGTCGAGCCCGGCGCCCGAGCCCGAGCCCGTCATCGTTGTACCGCCGCCCGCCACCAAGCCAAAAGCGAAGGTCAAGCTACCCGAGCCGGCGCCACTGCCACCGCTCGCAATCGTGCTGACGAGCAGCCAGGCCGCATATGCCGATGTTGCCAGCGGCGTTGGCACAGCAGTTCGAGAATCACGAAGTCTATGACCTCAGCGACCGCAGTCGTCCGCCGGTCACCGTGCTGCGGATGATCAACGATTCTGATTCAGGCATCGTCGTGGCAATCGGTTTGCGCGCTGCGAAATCTTCGGTCGCGATGTCGAACAAACCCGTCGTCTTCAGCCAGGTATTCAATTACCAGGATCACGGTCTCCTTAATGAAAACACGCGCGGCGTTGCAGCGGTCCCGCCACTCGACGCGCAGCTCGCCGCATGGAAGGAAGTCGATCCCACGCTATCGCGCATCGGCGCCATCATTGGCGAGGGCCATGATGAACTGATCACCGAAGCCGAAATCGCGGCAGCACGGCACGGTGTCGAACTGGTCGTGCACGTGACGCACTCGGACCAGGAAACACTGTATTTTTTCAAACGCATGATCCTTGACATCGACGGTTTCTGGCTGTTTCCCGATAACCGCGTACTGAGCGGTCGCGCATTGCAACAAATCATGGACGACGCACAGCGTCAGCATGTGCCGGTACTCGTGCCCAGCGAATCGATGCTGCAAATGGGCGCGAGTATCAGCATCAGCAGCGTGGCGTCTGACATTGCGGCCACGATCACCAAAGTTGTTCGGCAGATTCAGGCCGGTGATATCGCGATGGTGCCGCCGATCAGCCCGCTATCGGCTATCCGTGTTCTGACGAACGAAGCAATCCAGGTCGCCGACCAATGAAGGCGGCTGTCGAAACCATTATCAACAGGGTCCGCTCAAAGAACTGGGCAGGTTTGATCAATTGGAGCCGTTTCGCGAATCGGATGCGTGCGCCCTTTGCCCGCGTTGACGCAAAAAGCGGCAGTCGCGTTCTCGTGCACGAGATCCTGTCAATCCAGGTCTTCAGCGCTGCTTTGGCCGGTGTGCTCGCGATTGCCAGTCTCTACTGGGGCGGTCAGTGGGTATTGCAGGACAACTACAGCCGTTGGGCGTTGCAATGGACCCAGGAACTCAACGAACTCGGAGCGCCGCTGTTCCTGTCCGATGACGGCGAAGCGTTGCTCCAGCTCGAAAGCTTCGTCAACCGCTATCCCGAAATCGACCGGGTCGCGTATTTTGGTCGGGACGGCACGGCGCTGTTTACGGTTGGCAACGATGACGGCGTCGAGTCCGTCACCGACCTGTCGTCCGATGCCCTGAATGAGGCCGTCAACGTTGTCGGACACAAGAAGCCCTTTCTCATGAGTACCGGCATCCTCAATCCGCAACGCTTCGAAATACTGGCGCCGGTCTGGAAGGAGTCGATACCCGAGGATGGCCTGTTCGATTTCGATCCGACGCTTGCAGCAACAGCCCGTCAAAACCGAACTGCTCGGCTTCGTCAGCATCAATCTCGACTTCGTTATTTTTCACGATCGCCTGCTGGTCAACATCAAAGGTGCCATCCTGATCCTGTTGATACTGCTGGTCGCTTTCGCGCTTTACGGCAGGCACGCGCTTCGCAATGCGTTGAAAGCGATATCCAATTTGCAGGAGCCAATCAAAGAACTCGCCAAAGGCAACCTGCAGGTCCAGTTTCAGCCCGCCGAACACCGTGAAATCGCAGAGATCGTCGAAGCACTCGAAACCACGGCATCGGCGCTTAATGCGCGTGACGCCGAGCTGCTGCAACTGGCCAACCACGACAGCCTCACTGGGCTCTATAACCGACGACGTTTTCTCGAAGAACTGCG
Source organism: uncultured Gammaproteobacteria bacterium (assembly GCA_963841165.1). GTDB lineage: Bacteria > Pseudomonadota > Gammaproteobacteria > Steroidobacterales > Woeseiaceae > UBA1847. Next base: position 43,880 of record CAWJCA010000057.1, read on the forward strand.
CAAGGAAATCTTGAACATCATGCACAAGGGCCACCAAAGCGCGTTGTTCTTTGTCGATCTCGACCAGTTCAAGTACATCAATGACGCGTGTGGGCACCCGGCCGGCGACCGCCTGATTCGCAAAGTCGCCGATGAATTGTTGCGCAGCGTCGGCAAAGGCGACATCGTCGCTCGCTTTGGCGGCGACGAATTCGCCATCCTTGTGCCGCGTGTTGACCTGGCCGGCGCGCGATTGGCTGCGGAGACCATACTCGCGAACATGCGACGCATGGCGCACATCGAGGACGAACGCGTATTCCACGTTCACTGCAGCATCGGGGTCACGATGGTGACCGAAGACAACATCCTCCACGACGAGTTGATCAACCAGGCCGATATCGCGTGCCGGGAAGCCAAGACGGCGGGCCGCAACCGCATGCACGTGTTCAAACAGTCCGTGGAAGCCGAGCAGCAGGCATCGGCGGATATCGGCTGGATGAACCGCCTGAGAAAAGCCGTGGACAACGACGAGTTCGAGCTGCGCTTCCAGCCGATCAATCGGATTGACACTGGCGAAACGACACATCACGAGGTGTTGATTCGACTGCCCGGTGACGACGGCAAGATGATATTGCCGGACGTATTCCTGCCGTCTGCCGTGCGCTTCGGGCTGATGTCGGAAATCGACTTCTGGATGATTCGCAATGCCGCGGAAGCGTACGAAAGAGAGTCGGCATCGAACAAGAACCTGAAGCTTGCCATCAACTTGTCGGCAAACGCTTTCGAAAACGAGGACCTGACCTCCTACGTTGCTGCAATCTTCGAAAAGCACAGTGTGCCGCCCAGCAACATCGTATTTGAAATCACCGAGAGCCTCGCTGTCCGGCGGCCGATTCACGTCGAACGACAAATCGCTGAACTCAGGGAATTCGGCTGCGAATTGGCACTTGACGACTTCGGCACCGGCTACAGCTCCTTCAGCTATCTGCAAAAGCTGCATTTCGATTACATCAAGATCGATGGTGCGTTCGTGAAGGATCTGCCGAACAACCCGGTCGATCAAAAGATGATCAAACTCATCGCAGAGATCGGCCGCGAGGCCAACATGAAGATAGTGGCGGAATACGTGCAAAACGCCGAAACCCTCGCTTTGCTCGCAGACCTGGGCGTGGACCTCGCGCAGGGCTTCTTCGTCGGCCGGCCGCTGAAGAAACCGAAACAGAAATCGACGCCGATCTCGCTGAAGTCGCGGCGTAAGAAAAAAGAGGCCCGCTAGCGGCCCACCGGGGCACAACCCCCATTTTTGGCTATTTCTGGCGAATTTCGTGTCAATTCTGTGCGATTCGTCATATTCCATAATGTCCGTGGCCGCCATACTGCCCCGATGGAAGCCCTCACGTCTGAAATCGCGCTGTATCTCGCTGCCGCCGGGGTTGTCGGTGTGTTGCTCGGGTGGTTGTTTCGCGGCGCAAACAGCGAACGCTCTATCGAGCAGCTGAACGACCAATGGCAGACAAAACTCGACGACGTTGTCCGACAAAGAGACCGACTCACTACCGAAACAGACAAACTGCGCTCCACGATAGAGACGCAGCAAGGCGTTGTGAATCGACACGAAATCACGATCGCCAAAACGCGAACCGACCTCGAGTCCGCGTACGCAAAAGAAAAACTGATGTCCAAGGACCTTTTTAACCTCCGTGCAGAACGTGAGGGTTTCAAGGAAAAGATGGCCGCTTTTCAAAACGCACTAACTGCCGTCAAACAGCAATCTGCCGAGCTGCAGCACGAATTTGTGAAGTCGGGCGAGGTTTACAAACGCGAACTGCAGAAAGCGTTCGAAAAACGTAAAGCCCTCGAAGTAAAAATCGACAATGCGAAATTAGAGCACGAGTCTTTCAGTAACCTCTTGCAGGCGACACGATCCGAGCAGGAATCCGTAAACAAGATGCTGGATTCGGCCCGTAACCGACTGGCGAATCTCGACGCGCTCGAACAGAACGTCGTCGCATTGGAAGCCGAGAACGCCCAGCTCAATCATGACTTCATGCGGATTAAGCAGGAAAATGAAGGCTTGCTGCGGGACGTCGCGGAGCTCGAAGAACTCAGGGTGCAAAACAAGGAACTGTCGCACTGCCTCCAGTCGATGGAGACCAGCCGCCGGCAGCACGAAGACGACGCCAAACGCTATCGCGAAAATGCGCACGAGTACGAAAGACATTCCGAAACTCTGCGAATGCAGTTGGATGAAGTGGAAAAGCATTTTTCGGACATGGAAAAGCAGCAACGCCAGGCGCTGAAAGAAGCTCGGGCGGCGACCGACAAGTCGAGTCTGAACGGTCACACGCCGCCCAAGCAGGAAGCGGACAATCTGCAAGAGATCGTCGGCATCGGCAAAGTATTCGAGCAAACCCTGAACGAGCTGGGTATTTACACCTTTGAGCAGATTGCCAACTTCGGTGTAGCTGACATCGCAAGGGTCAATGCTGAATTAAAAGAATTCAAAGGCCGAATGGAACAGGACGATTGGATCGGCCAGGCCAAGGAACTGCATTTCAAGAAGTACGCCGTAGCGGACTAGTTGCGCGGCGGTTTACATTCGGCAGGCAGTTCACCTGCTACGCAGGCCACCTTATTAATCGTTTTGCCGGGAAAACACGACGCGACCACCGACTATGGTCTTGAGAATCTTAGCGTCCCGAATCGTCTCCGGCGCGACTGCCGTCAGGTCACGGTCGATCAACGCCATGTCCGCTAGCATACCGACCTTCAGCATTCCCTTGCGATCTTCCTCGAATGAGGCGAACGCACCTTCGTAGGTAAAGGCACGCAGCGCCTGTTCAACCGTGATCTTCTGTTCCGGCACCCAGCCATCGGGATTAGCATCGTCTAACGTACGTCGCGTGACTGCCGCGTAGATGCCGTAGAGAGGGTTCGCAGGTGCAACGTACCAGTCGCTGCCGAAAGCAACATGTGCGCCACTATCGATCAGCGACTTGAACGCATAGGTCGTTTTTGCTCGCTCTTTGCCGATCACGTCTTCGGCCCAGCGACCGTCATCAATCGCGTGGTAGGGCTGCATGCTTGCAATCACATTCTGAATCGCGAATCGCGGAATATCATCCGGGTGAATGTGCTGCGCGTGTTCCATCCTGAAGCGCCGGTTCCGGTCTCCTTCTTTGCTTTCAATTTCGTAGTAAATGTCCAGCAGGTCGCGAATAGCCTTATCACCAATGGCGTGCACAATGGGCTGCAGGCCGGCCGCATTGGCCGCCGTGATCCAGTTGCGCAGATCGTCGAGCGGGTCGAGCAGAAAACCGCTGTCGTCAGGGGTATCAGTGAACGGCTCCAGGAAGGCGGCCGTATGTGAACCGAGCGATCCATCCATGAATCCCTTGACGCCACCGGTCCTGAGCCATTCACTGCCGCGACCGTGTGCTGCAATGTCGTCGCTCAGCTTTTGCCATTCGATCAGCGGCGTGACCGAGTAGATTCGAGTGATCAGCGCCCCGTTTGCTTCTGCGCGCCGGTACGTCGCGAGACTCAACCAGCTATCGAAATCGTCGGCAAACATGTCGTGAACGGTGGTGACACCGTTCTCTGCGACATAGCGCATCGCAGCGTCAAGGTAGCGGTCCAGCTGCGCTTCCGTCGGCTCGGGCATGGCTTTCATGACGAGGCGCATGGCATTGTCCTTCAGAACGCCCGTTGGCCTGTTCTCCTCGTCGCGCACGATCTCCCCGCCCGCTCACGTCGGGCGTATCAGCGTCCACACCCGCGAGGTCGAGGGCCACGGAATTGGCAAGCGCCATGTGACCGTCGAGCCTCGCGACCCAGACCGGGTTATCCGGCGTCACCGCATCGATCCACTCGCGGCGAGGTAGCTCCCCGCCCCAGTTCGTATGATCCCAGGTGCCACCGGTTATCCACTCGCCAGGTTGGGAGCTCTTTGCAAAATCCGCGATGCGTTGCGTAAATTCCTGCGGGCTGTTTGCATCACGCAGCTGCACCGACGCGATCGAACTGCCGCCGACAAGAAAGTGCACGTGCGGATCGATGAAGCCCGGAACGAGCATGCCGCCGTCCGCCACGATGACCTCGGTGTCGTCACCGATAAGAGGCGCAATGTCGGCTGACGAGCCCACGGCGATGATGTTCTCACCCTTGCTGGCAACAGCCTCCGCCCACGGCTTGTCCGCGTCCCCCGTCCAGACGCGAGCATTCGTAATCACGAGCGACGCCGATTCCGACCTGGGCGCGGTGGTTGGCGAGCAGGCTGCAAGCAGCATTGCGCACACGAGGAGGCGGAGCGTGCCTGCCGCGCGATATGGAAGTCTTGCCGAGCTAGTCATAGCGGCTAATCGAATCACGATGCCAAGGTCGGTGCAACTAGCTCTCATCCGGCTCCAATGCATCCATGCGATCGAGCAAATCGATGCATTCTTCGGCCGTTTCCTTCAGTTCGCCCGGTCTCACCGGCCGCGATTTTCTCCAGCACGGCGCGCGCTTTCGTCCCGTCAATGTCCGGCAGCAGCCGGATAACGGGTGCCGACGCCTCCCCTGCCTCGATCTTCTCCTCGATCAATTCGAACGAGCGCTGCCCTGCCTTGACCAGCGACATGCCGGCCAGCATGCGACTCTGCTCGTCATCCGCGGACATCGCCTGCAGCAGAGTTTCGGCGGCACGGCGCGAGCCGAACATGCGCCACGATGCGCCCGCGGCCATGATCCTGAAAGGAGAAATGCGCTGATTCATGGGCTTGTCAGATGACGCCCCACAGGCCATGGTCGTCCCAGTAATCGGGTTCGTGCGTCGAGCCGTGATCAAACCAGCCGTTGCGGTGCTCTTCGACAGTGAAGTCCTTTGTGCGAAAGCGTTGAGCGCCGCCATCCAGCAGCACGACGAGATCCAGCCGCACACGCACATCGATGATGCGTTTTACTTTTGAAAAATCCGGGTACCACTTCTTGTGTACGGGCCAGCCCATCAACACCAGTCGATCAAACTGCACTCCCTTCCGGGTCGCCAGATGCGCCACCGTGCCGCCGTGACTGTGAGCGAAGAAATCGGGCGCGGTCAGCCCCTGGTCCGGGATCCACTGCTTGAGTAGCTCGGCGTCTGCTCGTCGCGCTTTGTCCGAATACGCGCCGGTCCATTTGAAGCTCCGGTCGTGTACGTGGAGATCGGGGCGTTTTGCTTTCAACGCGTCGTAAAAGTCGCCGCCCGGTCGATACCAGCGGGCATTCGCCGCAAAGGTGCCGTGCGTCACCACGGCTGTATCCGACTGACGTCGGCGTTTTCGTGATTTGGGTTGCTGGATGACTTTTTTGTCGGCGATCGACTCCATCGGTCCTATATGACTCATGGCGGCCAATGCCAGCCTCGACACCAGCCGGTCCCTGCTACGCGACGCCGTTTCCAGCGTCTTGCGAATCCTGGGACGCAGGCGAGTCGTTTCGCGAGCACCAGCTGCCCCGGCTACCGCGACCAGCGGATGCGGGCTCATCATCGCCGCTTCGAATAACGCAGCCGCGGCCTCAATCGTCGGTTTTCTGTAAACCTCGCGAGCGACCTTGGTCATTTCCTGCTCGAGTGCCGGCCGGGTTTCTTTTTGCAATTCTTTTTCGCTGACGCCAAGGTGCTGGCACGCGGTTGCAACTTTCACGTGATGATCGGTCTTGAGCGCTTTGAGATTCGGTAACGGAAACTCCGGCAGCTTTTCCGTCGGCGATGTGTAACCCAGAACACCGGCGCGAACGGCCAGCAAGAACGCGGCCTGCGACGCCGCTGCAGACTCTGCTTCGACGGCGGCAACGCCGAACGCATCGCGCGGATCGATCGGCTCATAACGTCTGTAACTCATGTTTTACTCCCCGATACGTGCGCATTTCCGGATTCCGGCAGTATAAACGGGATACTCCTCAAACCGCTTACCGTTGGTCGTTAGCGGCGTGCAGGCTCTGTGACTGGGAAAGCGGCCGAAGAGGGAGTACCATTTTCCTATTGTCTTGACTTAATACCAACAAGAATAAGGGCATACGGCCTTATGCAAACGGAGACAAGAAGATGATTCTCAGACAGTTTTCGGTTTTTCTGACACTCGTTTTGGCGTTGGCGGGAGTGCAGAATGCATGCCGCCGATTATGTGGCGTATTCCGTTGGCGAAAACGAAAAATCACCGTTACCGGAGCGAGTCGACAAGGTCGATACGAAGTACCTTCTGAATATCGAATGGGGGGACTATGCCGGCCGCAAGGCGAGGCTTGGTGTCCTGGAAGTCGATAACAACAGCTCGACGAGTTCTTACACCGTTTCAACCATGATGGGTAGCGTCGATTATTCGGCGTCGACAGCTGGCGTGCCCGTGAACGGGATCGAAGCGATAGTGATCGATTCATTGTCGCAAACGGGTCGCTTTCGGCTGGTTGAAAGAACCGAACTTGGCGATGTGCTGGCCGAACAGGACCTGGCGACCTCGGGCCGTATAGCGAAACCTTCAGGTGCGAAGACGGGCAACGTACTGGGCGCGGAATACCTGGTGCAGCTCGTAGTCACTGACTACGAATCCAAAACGTCAGGCACAGACAAAGGCGTGGGCGGTATTTTGACACGCAAAGTCCCATTGCTGGGCGGCATAAAAGCCGGCAGCAGTACCGGACGCGTCGGCTTGAATATACGGCTCATCGACGCGGAGACCAGCGAAATAACGTTCACCAAACAGATTGAAGCCGTCATCAAGGAAACCAATCTTGCCTTTGGCGGCGCTGGCCTGATCGGCGATGTCGGGCTTGGCGGCTTTATGTCCGAATACTCCAAGACTCCCGTCGGCCAGGCAGTGATTGCCGGTATCAACCAGGCCGTCTTTGAGCTGATCAAAGAGGTGGGTGCGAAACCGCCCGAGGGCTCGATCGTCAAGGCCGACGCTGCACAGATCTACACGAATCTCGGCAACGATGCTGTCGCCGTAGGGGATCGCCTGCAGGTGTTGAAGAAGGGTGAGGAGTTGATCGATCCGGAAACCGGGATTTCGCTGGGTGGCAGCACCACCTCGATCGGTGAAATTGAAGTCAGTCAGGTGCAGGAAAAGTTCTCGATCGCACGGCCCGTGTCATTGAGTGGAACGCCGGACCGCGGCGACAAAGTTAAGGGCACCAAGGCTGCGGCGCCACTCGAATTCGCGAAAAGCTGGAAGAAACCGAAGTAGTATTTGACTCTGTCGGCAACGTGCCGGATTGCGGCCTGTCCATGATATTTGTCAAACGCGGGCCGATTTTTTCTTCAGATCAGCGCCCTGGGCAATCAGGCCCAGGCGCGCGACGTCCAGAATACGGACATGCTCGCGATCGATGTGGATGACGCCTGCTTGCTGCAGTCTCGAAATGATGCGGCTGATGGTTTCGGGTGAAAACCGCAGGTAGTTTGCAATGCTCTCATGCGACATTGGCAGGTCGAACTCGTATTCGACTTCGACGTCGCGCCGCAGTCGCGCCTCAACGTCGAACAGGAAGATCGCCATTTGCTGCGTGGCGTCGAGACCCTCGGCACACTTTTGCTGGCGGGCGAAATCCCGGCTCATAAGGGCCAGGATCCGGGTTTGCAGGCCCGGAATCTGCCGCGAAAGCCCCGCAATATCCCGGTAGGGGATGATGCACAGCGAAGCGGCCTTTAGGACCTGCGCATTGAAATGATGCCGCTCCGGGTACACCGCATCAAATCCCACGAGCTCACCAGGCAGGTGAAAATCGCGCACGTGCTCGTGTCCTTGCAGGTCCAGCGTGTAGGATTTTATACAGCCGCTGCGCACCGCATAGAGTGCCGTGAACGGGTCGTCGACGCGAAACAGATGTGTACCCGCCGGTAGGGGACCTACGTGCCTGACGATGGCATGCACGCAATTCAGGTCGCTGTCCTGTAGCCCTGGCGGCCAGCACCATCCCTGCAGCGAGCAAAGCCCGCAGGCATGGCGAAATACAGGAACGCTCGCCATGGACGATTCGGCCGAGGCACCCAAGACGCGACTCCTCAATGACCTTCTGATTCTAAGGGCGCGCAATGTGTCTGCAAATCGTGGAAGTTACTTAGGATTGCCCGACAAATGTCAATGCACTGCTTGCCGACCGATGGTCATATAGCTATTGCGGCGAGTTCTGCGCGTCCGCTCGTCGCCGGGCGATAGAGATGCGTTTGAGGAAAAAAGGTAGAGGAAACAATCATGTTTATCAGACAGGTAAAAGCTCATTTCAAACCCGAGAAGTTTGATTTGTTGAATAAACGGCTTGAAAAGGACGTCATCCCGATGCTGCAAAAACAAAAGGGATTCCGCGACGAGCTTTCGTTCTTTGATAAAGAAAAGGACGAAGCGATTGCAATGAGTTTCTGGGATACAAAAGAGCACGCAGAAAAGTATGCGCGAGATCTTTATCCGACAGTCCACAAGAAGATGGAGGATGTGCTCAAGGATACGCCACAGGTTCGCTCTTTTGAGGTCGCTAATTCGACTTGCTACAACATTCACGCTTTCTAAGACTGAATGGCAGCTCCCGGAGCGGGCGACAGCTACTGGCTGCCGCCCGTTTTTGCGCAGATTATTTCCGACGGAAACGTGAACTGCGAAAGGTACTCGCGCCTGATCTGCACGAATCCGCACGCCTCTAACTGAGGAAGCAGCAGCACACCCCGACATCCTCCGAGCAATGCCGGGTTGATTCGGTAAATACGCTCCCAGATGCCGTTGTACCAGCGCTCGCCTTTCGTCATGTTGACCATTGCCAGGCGCCCGCCGGGCCGCAGCACTCTCTTGAACTCCGTAAGGACAGTCAGGAAGTCCTGCTGCGGTAACAGGTCAAACATGTAGTTATTAATGAGAACGTCAAACGTGTTATCGGGAAAATCCAGGGCATAAGCGTCGCCAACCCGGAGCCGATAGTTTTTAGAACCCGATTTGGCGGCTTTCCGCTCGGCACGTTCAAGCATCGCCTCGGTCAAATCGATGCCTTCATTTTCACCCGATGGGTTTTTTTGCAGAATTCTCTCGAACGCCAGCCCGGTTCCTACCGCCACTTCGAGTACGTTCTCACCATCCTGGATGTCGGCTAATTCAAGGCAACGGTCGCGGGCTTTGCTTTCGGTCAACCAGGCCCACAGGTCGTAGGATGGGGCGATCTTGCGATAAATTGCTGCAACCCGGCTTTTCTCGATCTTTGCGTCCAGCATTTGACTTTTCCTATGCGTGAGTTCGAATGCAGCAGGCCTGGTTATTTTACTGTGATCGTTATCGTCAGTGTGGGCGCGACAAACTCGAACTTCGCTTTCTTCCATAGCGGCGGCCCCATCCTGGCGGGGGGATCATTCGACGTGCCGGTAGGCTCTTTTGGTTTACCGTACCAGTGGCGTTCCATTTTGCCGTTCGCATTCAGATCATGATGCACGAGCACGGCGTACGCACCGTAGGGTAGATCTTCGACAGTCCACGTTCCCTGTCGGTCATTGATCTCCACGATCTCGGCACTCACCGGCTGCTTCAGAAAATCATTCTTTGAATCAAACAGGACGAATCGCAAATCGCCCTCGTCTGATTTCAAGCCTTCCACTGTTACAACGAGCGTGCCGGTGTCGTTGGCGGCTGCCCAGCCGCTGGTCATAGCCAGCAAAAGTGCGGAAGCCAAAGTAATTGAAAGCCAGGTACGCGAGCGCATTACTGGACCGTGTAGCCGCCGTCCACGCACATCGCCGTGCCGGTTACGAATGATGCTTTATCGGAACAGAGCCAAAGCACGGCTTCTGCGACCTCCTCCGGCTCGCCGATGCGGCCGATCGGATGCACTGCGGCGAAATCATCAGGCTTGCCTTTTCTCATCTTGGCAAGACCTTCCGCCATCGGCGTGCGAATAACCGCGGGATTCACCGCGTTGACACGAACGCCGTGCGCCGAGTACTCGAGCGCGGCACTTTTGGTCAAGCCCATCACGGCATGTTTGGAAGCGCTGTAAATCCCGACGCTAGCGAAGCCGACCAGACCACCTACCGATGAGTTATTGACGATAGCGCCGCCGCCGGTTTTAAGCATCTCCCGAATTTCATACTTCATCGACATCCAAACGCCCTTGACGTTGATGCCCATGATCGCGTCAAAGTTGTCGCTGGTCTGGTCCGCGAGCGGTCCCGCGGCACCGCCTATACCTGCGTTGTTGAAAGCCACATCGAGGCGGCCGTAGGTTGCTACCGCATGCTCGATCAACGCTTTGACGTCGTCCTCCAACGACACATCCGTGCGCAGGAAACTGGCCTGACCGCCGTTATCCTGGATCGTTTTGACGACGGCCTCACCGGCTTCGCTGTTGCGATTACCAATTACGACGTTTGCACCCTCACGCGCAAACGCGATAGCCGTCGCCTGCCCGATGCCCGTTCCCCCGCCCGTTACGAGCGCTACTTTCCCGTCAAAGTCTGCCATGTTGATTCTTCCTATACATTGCTTAATGCCGTCACGCCACCGTAAGCGACCCCCGTAAGTTGCGCCATATCAGTTTTGAACGTAGTGAGGTCATCGAACGAAAACTCGCTCAAGTGACGATGTCCGGCGGCGCGCGCCAGGACCTGCATCAGTTCGATCGACGCCCCGAAAAACCGGGCCAGTCGCTCCGCCGCGATGTCGACGGGCAGGCGCTCGCGAAGATGCGGTTTCTGCGTTGCAATGCCGACGGGACAGTTGTTGGTGTGGCAGGCACGCATGCCGAGACAGCCGATCGCCTGGATGGCCGCGTTTGAGACCGCAACACCGTCGGCACCCAGCGCCATGGCTTTGGCGAAGTCCGCCGGGTGCCTTAGGCCGCCCGTCGCAATCAACGTCACGTCGGATGAATCGCATGCGTCCAGGTGCCGTCGAGCTCTCGCGAGCGCGGGAATTGTCGGCACCGAGATGTTGTCCCGGAAAATCAGCGGCGCGGCGCCCGTGCCGCCGCCTCGGCCGTCGAGGATGATGTAGTCGACACCAATCTCGAGCGCGGCATCGATGTCTTTCTCGATGTGCTGCGCTGAGAGCTTGAAACCGACTGGAATCCCACCCGTCTTGTCACGCACTTCTTCAGCGAAGTCGCGGAACTGACTGAGTTCAGTCCACTCCGGAAACCGCGCAGGCGATACCGCGGCCTGCCCTGCCTCGAGATGGCGCACTTCAGCGATCTTGCCCTGCACCTTGTTTCCGGGCAGGTGCCCGCCAGTGCCCGTCTTGGCGCCCTGCCCGCCTTTGAAATGAAACGCCTGCGTCTTTTGCACCTTGTCCCAGGAAAAACCGAAGCGCGCGGATGCGAGTTCATAAAAATAACGCGAGTTTGCGGCCTGTTCTTCCGGCAGCATGCCGCCCTCGCCGGAGCAGATGCCGGTGCCTGCCAGCTCCGCGCCTTTCGAGAGCGCGACCTTGGCCTCTTCGGACAAAGCACCGAAACTCATGTCCGAAACAAACAACGGAATGTCCAGCCGCAGCGGCTTCTTGGCTCGCGGACCAATGACGAGGTCGGTGCCAACCGCTTCGTCATCCAGCAAAGGCAGCTTGTGTAACTGGCCGACGACGAACTGCAGGTCGTCCCACTGCGGCAGGCTGTTGCGCGGGACGCCCATGGCAGCGGAGGGTCCGTGGTGACCCAGTTTCGTGAGCCCCTCGTTCGCCAGTTTACGAATGAGCTTCACATGCGGTTCGATGGGAATGCCGTTCGGGTCCTGGTAAAGACCCTGGTAGGCGTCGCGGTTATACGGCTGCGGGTGCTGTTTTGCCCAGGCAGCGATTTCATCTTCATCGACCAGCACCTGGCCGTCCTCGATCCAGGCATTGAACCTGGGCAAGGTCTCGCTGTTGTTGTATTCGCTGACGCCCGTGTCGAGACGGTAGTCCCAGCCGTGCACGCCGCAGATCAGGTTGTCGCCATCGACATGACCGTCCGACATGAGAGCACCGCGGTGCGCGCAGCGGCCGTACAACACGGTGACCGACTCGTCGTAACGAACAATGACAAGATCAACGTCGGCGACCAGCGCATAATCAGGCGCCCGGTCCTTGAGATCGTCCCATTTCTTTATCGCAATTTTGTTCATTGACTGACTGTCCCGTCCCAGTGACAAAAACTCGCGACGGAGTCTACCACCTGACTCCATGGCTCGTGGTTTTGCAAAACTCGGTGCCGCACAGGAGCAGATCGACGCGAGTATCGAAGATGCCATCTTCGCTTTCGATATTATTGGCAGGTGCGCCACGTCACACGCCAGTGTGGAACCAGCGCACAGTAAGCACTCGATGGGCGGTCAGCTTGACCTAGGCGGCTCGGCGGCAGCTGTCGATTCTCTTTACACGTCGTTTAAACTGTCTTTGTAACTATCTGAAATTATTATATTTTAATTTCCGGCATGCGCCTTGCATTCATTAATTGGCATGAAACGACTCAATGCCGCAAGACTCACCCTCCTCGCTTTACTTATTGTCGCGCCTGCCTCGTCAGCGCTCGCCGGCAACTTCAGCGCGGTCATCAATGGCCGCTCGATTCACGTTGATGCGACCGAGAATTGGAACGAGGACAACGTCGGCCTCGGCCTCGAATACCAGTTTGCGACCGAGTCGCGCTGGAAGAAACAGGTCATGGTCAACGGCTTTCGAGACAGCAATGACGACATGTCCTACATGGCTGGCGCAGGGTTGCACCGCACACTGTTTGCGACCGACCGCTTGAACGGCTTTTACGTCGATGCCGGCATCAATGCATTCCTGATGACGCGTACTGACGTTAACGACAATCGGCCGTTTCCAGGCGCTGTGCCAAGCTTGTCCATCGGCAACCGCCACATGGGGCTCAACCTCACCTACCTGCCGGTAAAGGCTGTCGAAAGCTTGCTGGACGTACGAATGATGGATGACACCGTCAGCGGCCTTTTCTTCCTGCAGTTCAAAGTCGACATCAGCCAGCTGCTTCCGAACGACTAGCTCAACCCCGCAGCAAAATCGGGTACAGTGCCGTAATCGAGCAGAGTATTCGATTGCGGGCGATAACGCTGAGATCATGTGGAACTACCAAGGGAAAGAGCGTCCCGATTTTGCCATCGTGCCTGAACCCGGACAGGAATCAGTTTGGGATTACCCGAGGCCGCCGATCGCGCAACGCTGTAATCGACTGGTCGAAGTCAGGAGCGGCGACACGCTTATTGCCAGTAGCAGCAACAGCTTTCGCTTGATGGAAACGGCGAGTCCGCCCACCTTCTATCTTCCTCCCGACGAGGTTAACTGGAATCCTCTCGTCGAATCACCGGGCAGTTCGCTGTGCGAATGGAAAGGCGCGGCGCGATACTGGGCGCTGAAATCCAACCCGGATATTCCAATAGCCTGGGACTACCCTCGGCCCCGCGCGCGATTCGACAAGATTAAGAACTACGTTTCATTCTATCCGGGACGCATCGACTGCTTTGTCGACGGTGAGCGCGTTCTGCCACAGCCCGGCCGTTTCTACGGTGGCTGGATCACGTCCGACGTCGTCGGACCATTCAAAGGCGAGCCGGGCACCGGCCACTGGTAAAGCGAGGTCAGTCTTTCGTCGCAAACGAAACCCGGAAGAAAAGCGAATACAACACCGGCACCACCAGCAACGTCAGCGAGGTGGCGAACGCCAATCCAAAAATAATGGTGATGGCCATCGGCTTGAACATGGCTGTACCACCCCACAATAGTGGCGTCATGCCGAGAACTGTCGTCGCAGTTGTGAGCAGAATCGGCCGCATCCGTTGCTGACAGGCAACCATGATGGCATCCGCCTGTGTGCGTCCAAAATCACGAATCTCGATAGCAATGCGGTCGAGCAGCACTATGGCGTTATTGATGATGATGCCGGACAGAGAAATCAGGCCCAGGATCGTGAAAAACCCGAATGTTGAATTGGCAATGAGCAGGCCGAAGGTGACGCCGATAAGACCCAACGGAATCGTCGCAAGAATAATTGTCGGCCTGCGCAGCGAATTGAATTGCCATACCAGCAGTAGCAGGATCAGCATTCCGGCCATAGGCAGCTCGGCGGCGATGGACGCGTTCGCGTCACCGGACTCCTCAGTCTCACCGCCGATCTCGAACGCATGTCCCGCTGGCCAGATGTCGTCGGCATCTTCGAGCCACGGCCTCAGCACGGCAACAACCTCGGCGGCCGTGGCGCCGGGACGCAGCTGCACATTCAACGACAGGGTTCGATCCCTGTCGCGTCGCTCGATAATGCCTGGCTCAAACGTCAATTCGACGTTCGCTACCTGTTTCAGCGGCACGTTAGCGCCCGTACTCGGCGAGTAAACGGTCAGGCCGTCGAGTTTGCTGAAGTCCTGTCGGTCGGCGGCAATAGTCCGCAGCGTAACCGGTATGAGTTCATCGCCTTCCCGATACTGCGTCAGATCGATGCCGGTTAGCCCGGATTGCAACGAATAGGCAACATCTTCACTGGTCACACCCGATCGGCGCGCCAGTTCCTGGTCGATCTCAACGCGCAGCTTCTTGGTCTGCAAACCCCAGGAATTCTTTGCATTCGATACCTGCGGAAGATTGTAGAGAAAACCGCTTACCTGGTCGGCGATGCGATAAAGGGCGTCAAAGTCGCTGCCCGATATGCGCACAATGATCGGGTAGTCCACGGGCGGGCCATTCTCCAGGCGCTTAACCTGTGCAGCAAGATCCGGATGATGTTCGAGCACGTAGTCCTCGATGCCAGCAATCACTTCATCGACATCCTCGCCATGCAGGGTGTTCGCGATGACAAAGGAATTTGCGGGATTCGGATTCGGTGGATTGAGATTCAACTTGAAACGCGGACCGCCTTCGCCGATAAATGTTAGCCAGTTGTGAATGCGCGGCTCGCCGCTCGCCGGCTTAAAGTAGGTTGCTTCGATGAACGCATCGACCTCGGCTATTACCTGCTGGCTGGTTTCAATCGACGTGCCCAGCGGCAGCTCGAGTTTGGCCGAAAGCACCGGGTCTTCGGACGGCGCAATGAACTGCTGGCGAACCAGTCCCAGTCCGATGATTGCAATGATAAACAGCAATACGATCACAGCAAGAAAGCGATACTGGCAACGCAGCGACAGGCTCAGCAGCTTGCGGTAGTACGCGTACCAGCGACCTTCGAACGGCTCTGCGTCATTGCTGCTCGCCGGCTGCACTTTCAGTGCGACAGTCGTCAGCATCGGTACAAAAGTCATTGCTAACAGCCAGGACGTCAGCAGCGCAATACTGACGACATAGAATATGTCTGCCGTGTATTCGCCGACCGCGGACTTTGCCAGTCCAATCGGCATGAATGCGGCTGCAGTCGTCAAAGACGAAATGAGCAATGGCGTGCTGAGTTCCTTGCCCGACTCGACGGCAGCTGTAATTGCATCCTGACCCTTCTCGCGCCTCACGAGTATCGACTCGACGATGACGATGGCGTTATCCACGAGGAGACCCAGCGAGATGATCATTGCCGTCAGCGATATCTGGTTGATCGAAATATCGAAGATCTGCATCGTGAATACAGACGCAATGATGGTCGTTGGAATCAGCGAACCAACGACGACACCTGTGCGCAGACCGAGAAACGCGATCATTACGAGTATGACAATAACGATCGCCTGGGCCAGGCTCGATGAAAACGCCTGCACAACGTCCGCGACAAGGTCTGCCTGAAACCAGACCTTGTCGATCGTAATACCCCACGGGTATCGGGAAACCAGCTCCGGCATGAGAACGTTGAGTCGCTCACCCAGCTTGAGGATGTCACCGCCGTCGCGCATCGATACTGCGATAGCAAGCGTTGGCTCGCCGTTCACACGACTGACACTGTTCGGTGGATCTTTGTAGCCACGATAGATATCGACAATATCTTCGAGGTAAACAAGCGCCCCGCCGGGCAGCTGAATAACAGTCCGTTGCAGATCGGCAACCGACTCGAAGTTGCCGCTCGGCTCCAGGGTTATTCTTTCGCGCCCGCTGATGATATCTCCGCCGGAAGAAACGATGTTGACGGCCGCAAGTGATGCGGAAAGCTGCTGCGGCGACAGTCCGATTTCAGACAGGCGCGCGTTGTTGTACTCGACAAAAATGACTTCCTGTTGCGCGCCGTGGATCGAGACCTTGGCAATATCGGGTTCTTTCAGAAGCTCATCGCGCAGTTCATCGGCAACGGTCTTCAGCTCTGCATAGGAAAAGCCATCGCCCGACAATGTATAGACGCTACCGAATACATCGCCAAACTCATCGTTGACCTCTGGCGTGAGCGCGCCCTGCGGCAGTTCTGCCGTTACGGTGGTTACCTTGCGGCGCAGATCATCGAAGATGGGCCGCATGACTTTGTAGCTTTCTTTGAAGTTTGCGTAGATGATCGAAATACCGGTTCGCGACTCGCTTGTGATCGCGTCGATCTCCGGCATCTCCTGAATTTTCTTCTCGATCTTGTCCGTGACAAGCAGTTCCACGCGTTCGGGACTTGCACCGGGAAAGCGCGTCGTGATGACCGCCGTACGGACGACAAAGCCCGGATCCTGTGCTTTCGGCAGGCTTTGAAAAGCGAATATTCCAGCAATCACAACCAGGGCCACAATCGACAGCGTGATGCGATTCCTATCGATTGCTTCGGCAGTGAGATTCACGATAACGCCCGGCTCAATCCGTGGCCGGGACCAGGACGCGCTGGCCTTCGCGGATCACGGAAATACCCGCGGTGATGACACGGTCGCCAATTTCAAGGCCTTCAACGATTTCGATACCGGACTGCGACAACTCGCCCAATATGACAGCGCGCCGACGTACCAGCGCTTCGCCATCGGTCTCGGCAGGCTCAGCTACAAACACGAATGTTCCGTTCGGGTCATTGATGACCGCGTTAACCGGGAGCACGAAGCCGCCGCCACTAGACGCTGCTGAATCGAATTGAAAGGTCACATCGGCCGCGAGGCCCGACCGCAAAGACGGATCACGATCCGTGATTCTGATGACCACAGGAAATGCGGCCGAGCCCGCGGCCGAAGCCACCGAAATTTCGGAGATTTCGCCGCTGAATTCCTTGTTGGGAATGGAGCCGAATCGCAGGGTGACGGGCGTCGATTCATCGATGCCGCCAATCAAGCTTTCCGGAATATCCACTGTGACTTCGAACGCGTCGCCGCAACTCACAGCCGCTACCTGTTGACCAGAGGCAACGTTTTCATTGACCTCGATATCGAGCGACGCAATCGAACAGTCCGCAGCGGCTGTCAGCTTCGTATAAGAGACATTGAGTCGCGCGATTTCCAGAGCCTTGCTCGCCGCACGAACCACCGCACTCGCCGACTCCGCCTGCGCGCGCGCCGATTCAAGATCGTTCAGCGACGCATTACTGTTGGCGTAAAGTCCCTTGGTGCGTTCGTAATTGGCGGCGGCGCGGCGGTCGTTCGCCTGCGCTTCGACAAGCGTTGCCTGCGCCTGTTGCGCCTGTAACACGTAACTTGCCGGGTCGATTTCAGCGATCAGATCACCGGCATTCAGACGTTGGCCGATCTGCACCGGCACATTGATGACAGTCCCCGATATTTTGAAACTCAAACGCGATTCCCGGCTCGACTTGGACGTACCCGAAAAGCTCCGGTCACGAAAAACGCTCGCGTCACTGACGGTCACGTAACGCACCGGCCGCAACCGCTCCTCCATCGTGTCATCAGACTGGCCGCAACCAGCTACCATCAAGGTTGCTGCCAGCAAGAAACATAAGCTCATTCTCATCATCTGGATCCCGTCAGTGTCTGGCGATATTCGGCTGCCAACGCATCCCTGTCTTCGGGTGACAAAAGGTAGTCATACCCGCCAATAGCTCGCTGCAACGACACAATTGTAATCAGGAAGTTGTATAGGGATTCGGCCGCTGCCGCCGACGCCGCCAAACTCGTATCCTGCGCGTCGAGCAATTCGATGATGTTTACAGTGCCGCGCGCATACGCGTCGCTCACGAGACTGAAGTTCTTGCTCGAAGCCTCGGCCGCGCTGGCAGCGAGATCAATTTGTTGGTAGGCCGCCTGTGCCGCATGCAGTTGATTACGAATCGCTTCCTCGACGCGTTCCTCGGTCGAGGCGCGCAACGATTCAAGTTGCCGGAGTTCGAAACTCGCCCGCGAGACGTTGGCCTTCTTCAGGCCGCCGGAAAACAACGGCAACGTTGCTTGTATGCCAACGCTCCAGTCGTTCAGGTCCTGACCTGCCTGTGGCCCGGCGCCCAATCCGGACTGATCGAGGTTGCTCGTGTAGCGGCCGCCGACCGAGAGGTCCGGCAACCAGTAGGCCCGCCGCTGGCTTGTCAGCTCGCGTCGTTTTGCCGCGATCTGGCCAGTCAACTGCTCCAGCTCCGGCGCCTGTCGCAGCGCACGGTCAATATAGAAACGAGAGAAATGCGCGTAGTCCTGAGGACTTTGCACCAATTGATCGAATTCTTCACGGCTCATGACGAAGGGTTCGTCGAACGTCGCCTCTCTTAGTGCGAGCCGTTCACCTTGAGGCTTGTGCAGAATTCGGTTGAGCGTTTCCCAGGACTGGTTCAACGCCGCTCGGGCATTCAAGACCGATATCTGCGCCCGCGCGACCTCGGCCTGCCAGCGATAAACGTCCGCGCGCGTCGACATACCAAGTCGAACACGATCTTGAGCCAGCTCGAGGTTGGCCCGCGTAATTCGGAAGTTGTTTTCTTGCACGGCGAGCTGCGAGCGTGCGTTAAGTACCGTGTAGTACGACGTCGTTGCGGCCTGCACGACATCCAGTTTGAATTCGTCCAGGCTCGCGAGTCGCGTGCGCTGCAGCTCCTTTTGTATTTTGAGATTCGCGCTGGCGGCATCCGAGTAAAGCAGTTGATCCAGGCTGATCGCCGCATCGCTCGAACGTTCGGCGAATACGCCTGCCGACACCGACGGCGAGTCCTTCCGTAAAGTCTGGCCCGCCGAAGCACCAACCTGCGGCAGGAGGTTCGCCCTTGCCCTCGCAATCTCCTCGGTCCCCGCCAGCACGCCGAATGACTCGGCCTGCAGATCCAGATTCTGGTCCAGAGCAAGCCGCGCGATTTCGACGAGGCCGAATTGCTCGCCGCTTGCTTCCACATCTTGATTGAGGAGCACGGCGTCCGTCAGGAGATCGAAACTCGGCGACAGCCCAATTGTCCTTGCTGTGGCCATATTGATGGTGAGCTGCTCCTTGCGTAGCGACTCAGTCGGTTGATTTTCCGCCCTCCCACCGAGCATTACGGCCTGCATATTGAGCGCGTTCAAACGTGCCTGACGGTCAACGTCGCGCGGCTCGGAATCGGTAACGAGCAGCCCCCGCTCAACGTCGGTAACACCGGCGAAACTGTAGCTTGGTAGCCCAGCGGCGTTGATCGCCTGGATCAAGCGATCGAAAGCCTCCGTCGGGCATGCGCGGCAAACCGGCGATAAAGACGGCGTCGGTTTCAGCCGGTACACGATTCATCAGCTCATGGTCGACGCCGTCATGGGTGACCTCGCGCAGATTGATGCCTCTCTCGGCACTGGCGGCAAGAGCCGCGTCGCGCAGCGCGGGAATCGCCGACAGCAGGCCGGCATCGACGAACAGGATGAGATCACGATACGGAGTGAACCGCGACAGCGTGTCGAGATCCTCGGCGAAATTCGCGTAGGCGCTCAGGTAGTTGAGGTTGCGCACGCCGGAGCGACCAATTGCCGGATCGCCGACGATGAGCCCGGTATCAATGATCTGCGGAAGAAACGTCGGTTTGGAATAATCCCGCCTAATGGCCGCGATCTGGTTCGCCAGGAAGCCGGTTGCGAGCACCATGTCGATCTCGGGATCCGCATAGGCGTTGTCAAGCACCGCGTTGATCGACTCTCTGCTCCATTTGCCGGCAGAGCGCCGTATTTGAACGTCAAATTCGTTCGCAGTTAGCGTAAGCAGCTCATCGATGTATTTTTGATGCTGCTCGGCAAAGCGATCTGAGGGACCATCGCCCACAACGGCAACAACGAACTGCTGCTGCGCTGCGACCGGTGTCGCGAACAGCATTACCACGCACAAGAGAAGACCTGTATTCCATCGATAGCGTGCTACCGCTGACAACGACATGCAAAACTCCGTTCTTTGGGGTGCCTTATTGCAGCATCTTTTTCAGCTCAGCCACTTCAGCCTCGAGCTGTGCGACCCGTTCCGTTAACTCTGCCACAGACGCGTGTTTCGATGAAACGGCGGGTGCCGCTGACTTGGCGGTATTGGCGTATTCCTCAAGATCGATCGGGCCACCAAACAGGTGCATGTACTCGGAGTCCTTGCGGCCCGGCGTACGCGGCAGTTCAATGAGCAGCGGGTCTCCGTCGCGCACCATCAAGCGCTTCAATGCGGCCAGCACTTCAGCATTATCGACAAACGCGTGCAAACGACCGCTGCGTGCGCGTAACTCACCCGGCGTTTGCGGGCCGCGCAATAACAGCAGGCAAACGACGGCAAGTTCCGCCGGGTCAAAATTAAGATCGCTGTAGCGCGTGTTGCAAAAGCGTTGCAGGTACTTCTCGGTCCGGCTCTTGAAGTTCTCCTCCATCTGCACCAGGTGTTTCGCCTCGAGCACGCGCAGCGCGTGCTGCACCTCACCTTGCCGCAAGGCCATGACCGGGTCGCGGGCGGACTTCTGGTTGCAGGCGTTCGTCAGGCCGTTGAGCGTCAGCGGATACTGGTCCGGCGTGACGATCGATTTCTCGATCAGGCAGCCGATGATGCGAGCTTCGATGTCTTCCAGCGGTTGCAGCACAGAGTCGGTCCTTTACACAGGGTCCTGAAGTCGGGAGGCCGTACTTTGGCGCATTGGGCACAATTGGGCAACTGGCACATACACTTGTGTCGTTGCGTGATTGATCACGTACCTGTTATGCTTCACGCATGAATACCATAATCACCCCGGAACAGTCATTGGCCCTCGCCTTCGCGTCGGCGTGGAGCCGCCTCGAAAGACGGCTCGACAGCAGTCTTGGCGCCATTCGCGGCATCAGCCTGGCCGAATACCGTTTGTTGCAGGCACTCGGCGATCGGCCAAACGCTCAGGCCAGTCGTGTCGACCTGGCTCAGGCTGTCGGTCTGACCCCATCGGGGGTGACGCGTGCGCTGCGTCCCATGGAAAAGCTGGGTATCGTCACGACACTGAAAAGCAAGCGCGATGCACGACTTGTGATCGCGGCGCTAACGCCGGCGGGTCGTGAGCTATTGAGCGATGCCTCGGGCGTCGTCAACGATACGATGAATGACATCCTGGCGCGTTCACCGAAAACGGTCGCCGAGCTGGATGGGCTGGTTGACGTTCTTGACAGTATCGGGCACTAGCGGGGGGAATGGCGACCGGTCCCTACTCCCGTGACGTCGCTTCGAGCTCGTTCATGAACGAAAGCAGAACACCATTGGTCCAGCCAAAGCCGTCCTGTACCGTGTATTCACCGCCTTTCGCGACTAAGCCAACCTCCTCGACATCATATTTCTCTAACAGTTTTCCAGTATTCCGATAGACGACCTCGTTGTTTTGCACCCAGCGGACGGCACCTTCATTCGCATCATCGACAAATCCGTAGTTCTTCAGTCCGGAGTAAACGATCCACTGCAACGGTGCCCAGCCGTTGGGTGCGTCCCATTGTTGGCCACTGTTGACTAGAGTTGTGACCCAGCCACCGGGCCTGAGGAATTGCTTGCGAATCACCTCGGCGACGCGTCTTGCCTGGTCCGGTTTGGCAACTTCAAAGTACAGCGGGAATGC
This sequence comes from uncultured Gammaproteobacteria bacterium, assembly GCA_963841165.1. Taxonomy (GTDB): domain Bacteria; phylum Pseudomonadota; class Gammaproteobacteria; order Steroidobacterales; family Woeseiaceae; genus UBA1847. Next base: position 65,627 of record CAWJCA010000057.1, read on the forward strand.
AGCAGCCAGCGACAGTACGCCGCTCGACTTCATGTCGGGCAGTGTCAAGTCGACAAAGAAACCAACGTCGTCGTCAAAAAACAGGGATTGCAGCAGTCGCCTACGGTCTTTTGCGCGGTCTTCGAAAAGTCTCGCGCGTTCGGTATTGCCGATATCACGGAACGCTCCAGCGAGCGAGGATTCAAGTTTGTACATGATCGCGTTGAGATCGACCGGCACGATTTCACTGGCTTGAATGGAAGCCAGGGAACGCTGATCCGCAAACCAGCGCGTACTGAAGTCCCAACCGGATTCGCAGGCCGATCGGATATCTCGATAAAGGCCCGCCGCGTCACGATCGCACTGACTTGCCAATTCCACGTCCTCAGCGTAACTCTCCGGTCTGGGCGAGATGGAGTCATCCCAATACCTGTTCAGGTATCCATCCTGCACCGCCACGACGCGTCGCTCCGCGCCTCGGCCATCGCCGAGCTTGTCCAACCCGGACATCCAGAAGTCATACTCCTTTTCGAGTTGTGGGAGATATTCCACCCAAATGCCCGCGTCTTTTTTTTCTTTCGCGAGCAGCTCCACCATCAGTACAAACAGCGGTGGCTGTGATCGAGTGCAGTAGTAAGTCCTGTTGCCGTTCGGAATGAAACCGACCCGATCGATCAGGAACGCAAAGTTGTCGACCATATTCCGTATCAAATCAACGCGACCGGAGACGGCCAGTCCGAGCATCGTAAAATAGCTGTCCCAGTAGTAGATCTCGCGGAAGCGTCCGCCGGGCACAATATAGGATCGTGGCAATTCAATCAGCGACGAATTGGGATCCACGTGATCGGCTGCGCGCGACAACACGTCCCACAATTGTTCGATGCGATCGCGGACCGGAGGAGTCACAGTCAGTTCAACCGCGGCTTCGTCGTCGACCGGCAGCGAAAAATGCTCGTACACGAAGGACCGGATGCCGTCAGGGCTGCCCTGATCGAGACGCTTGAAAGCCCCCAGAATTATCGATACATCAGACTTGGGCGTGGCGTCGACGAAGGTTTTCGAGTCCGGGAAGATATGGCGGGCCTGCACCAATTCGAACAGCTCGCCGTAAATCTCGTCTGGTCCCCGGATCCGTGGCATCGGGCTACCTCTATGCGTGCCCAAGTTCTTCGGCTTTACGCTTGAACAGATAGAGAGTGAATAAGATGGCGGCTATCGGTATTAGCGAGAAATAAAAGGCCGTCTGTCCACCGACTTTTTCGAACAGGAGCCCGGTAATGATTGATCCGGATGTTCCCCCGAGCGCTGAGAAAACGACGATCAACCCAGCCATGGATCCGTGCTGATGTGTCGGCAGCGCTGAGAGTATAACCGAGTTGATGGCCGGGTAGATCGGGGCGATACAAAAACCGATCAGCGGAAACACGAATGCCGCCAGTGGCGCTCCAGCCAGGCTTGTCACTTGTGTCGCTGATACCGAACGGGCCATTGGTAATGCGATGAGTACAAGCGAGGCTGCGAGCAGCAGCCCGATTGTCAGCACCCGGTACCAGTCAAACTTCTTCAACACGATCCCGGCCGTAAATCGCCCGAGAGCGGTTGCCGCTGCGAGAATGCTGGCCATCTGAATACTCAGTGATGTCGAGAGATTGAGAATGCGGCTGTTGAACGTGGGCAACCACGACATGATGCTCTGTTCGATCAGTACATAGAGGAAAGCGCTGATGACGAAGATCAAAACCAGCGGTTTGATGCACAGCATGATCATGTCAGTGAATTCCTGCAGCAACGGCTTCGGCGTAGAACTTTTTGCGGCGGACTCGTCGAGCTTCGCAAACATCAGCAGCGTGAATGCGAGAAAGGACAGCGCGGCCAATACGTAATAAACGGTTAGCCAGCTTGTCGACCCCGGGTCCGAATCGTCAACAAATGCACTGAAGATGAAATAACCGGATAGCACGCCGACCATGAAGAACGACTCAAGAAAATTCATGATGCTGACGTGTTCTTTTCTGTCCTCAGTGACGAGGCCCAGCGTTGCGTAGCAGGACACTTTGACCAGGGCAAAGCCGACGCCTGTGGCCGCAAATATCATTTTGGTCATCCAGAATGTTGGTAGCTGCGGCATCGCCAGGCAAACTACGCCTATGAATCCGAGCGACGCCAGCATCGTACGCTTGTAGCCTATCCGGACAATGAACGATGCGACCAGGAACGACGTCAAGGCGATAGATAAGTCTTTGAATGCCTCGAGCACGGCGGCTGATGACTCGGTCACGCCATAACTATTTTGCACCTGCAGGATCACGGTGCCGACGCTGTTCAACAGAATCGCAAATACAAAGTAGTTTATGAATAACGATATCTTGATGGGCAGGTGCTTCATCAGCGGATCCCGACGCGGTATTAAAAGACTCTAGCAAGTTAGGCCGGGCAGACTTCGATCTGTCTGCCCGGCCGGAAGGATGCCTGCACTAGTACGTTCAGCTAATCAGAATTCATATCCGACGCTGAATTTGAACGTGCGTGGCATGATATAGCGGCCATTCGGCGCAGAGATAGTACGCGGATCGCTCTCGGTCAGCGCATCCTCGTCGGTGATGTTGTCGGCTGACAGCTGAACAACAAACGCTTCGTTAATCCGCACGATCACGCCAAGATCGATCTTTTCATAGCCTTCTAGTTTATTCACGTTCTCCGGCTCGCCCCAACGGTCATCAACGGCGCTGATCGTGCCATAGATGCTTCCCTCGAGGTTGGCGGTTTCGAATTCATAACTCGGCGTCAGCCGCAATTGCCATCCGGGTTGCCGTGCTGTCTCTTTGCCGTCATTGGGGCCACTCTTGATTTCGGAATCCTGAATGGTCGCATTCAGTGAGAGGTTGAATCCCATATCCGTGGCCCAAATGGCATCAAGCTCGATGCCGGTTGCCTCCTGAGTCTGGATCACGGCGCCGCCGCCGGCCAGTGCTACGAAGAAGCTCGGATCGACTTCAGTGTAAAAGCCGGTTGCATACAAGCTCACGTAGTCCGTTACCCACTTGAACCCGAACTCATACTGATCGACCTCCTGGATCAAGTCATTGCCGTTGAGAAACGCATCGCGATTGTCACGAAAATCATCAAAATACGGCATCTTGCTGCCGCTGTTGATGCGAGCAAAACCGCTCATCGTGTCCGTAAACAGGTAGTTGGCAGCCGCTGTCCACGAAAACTCGGTCTCGTCATACGACAGCGCCAGCGTCGCAAGCCCATCGAGGCCTTCGTCGACCGTGTATTCGACATCGTGACTTTCGGAACGGACACCGACATCAACGGTTAGCTTGTCACTGATGTCAAAGGTGGTCGCCGCATACAGTGCCGTCGTCGTGGCGTCACCCCTAGCGTCGATATCGTAATTCCAGGCGCAGCTATCGATCGTCTCGTCGTCGTTACATTCAATGCCGGTTACAACTTCGCCACCGGTTTGGACAACTTCGTATTTGTGATTGCCGAGTGACCAGAACTCGTCTGTCGACGCATTTGCCGAATAGAAGCCGGCGGTCACGCTGCCCCAGTCCTGCTGCCACGCAACGCTGATATCGTTGGTGAACGATTCAATGTCCTTGCGGACCTCCCAGGCACCGAATTGCTGGATGTACTCGGAATTGGCGATCGAACGACCACTAACGCGGCCAGTAATCGGGCCGGTGACAACCGCGCCCAGATCAACGGTCGGATCCGCCAACAGCGCACTAATCTGTACAGCGCCACCGTTCGGCACCAGGCCGAGCGTATCGGCGTCACCGGCGGTATAACCGAATCGATCGGTCAGTTCCCAATCGTCGGCGATCTCGAAAGTCACGGAGCCGCCGGTTATGGAGCCATCCCAACCACGGCCGTCGCCCAGATCGACAGTCTTGGACGATGGATCGGGAAATGCCTGATCGCCCTGATCGTTGGCGTACAGGATTTGCCGTTGTCGGTTCAACGAGCCAATCTGGTTATATTCGGCGTCTACACCCGGTACATTGAGCGCAACCGGAAGGTACCAGGTACCACTGTCGTCCGTCTGCCGATGGAAGACATTGATCGAACCATTGTCGAGGTCTTTCGTCAGATTAATCGTGAACTGGTTGCCCTCGTCCGAATTAAAACCGGAATCGCGGATCCCCGGTGAACTGGTGATATAGCCGCCGATCATGTAGTAGAGCTCTTCCGCCAGTTCGCCGCTCATGTAGCCATCGAAACGTCGCAAGTCATAATCCGACGTCGTATATTTGATCAGCCCTTCGGTGTCTTCGCTGCCTTCGCGCAGTATGAAGTTGGTCGTCAAACCTGGTTGACCGTTGGAGAAGACAGGGTTTGGACCACCACGCAGCGCTTCCACCCGCTTAACGGTTTCGTCAATGCGAAACAACGTCGTGTTTTCCAGGAAAGACAGCGTTGGCGGTGGAAAAATGGGCGAGCCATTTACCTGCAGTGAGTAGAATGGCGCATCACCGCCACCCGGGAATCCGCGCACGAATACGTTCGCACCGGAAACGCCGCCCGAGCTTTCCGCCCACACGCCAGGGACGAGCTTCAGCAAATCCGCCGTGCTCTTCGGCGAAAACTTGTTGATGTCCTCGTCGTCCATCGTCGTGATCGCGAAGCTCGCATCAAATTTGCGAACCTCGGCACCACCGGCAGTACCGGTCGTGATGATCTCCTCGATGTATTCGGATTCATCCGCCGCCTCCTGGGCATTGGCTGAAAGAATTGGAGCAAGAGCCAATGAAGCTGTCAGCGTGGCGAGAATACCGGCGACGAATTTCGGGCCACTGTTATCATTGATTGTATTCATTTTTTCCACCATTCCCCTTGTAGTCTGCCCGTCAGCCGTATCGGGACCACGGGCCAAGTCAAGATAATCGGTTTCGGTAGGGACGCGAACGCGTCCTACTGGTTTTGACATTACTTATCGATCGCTCCCCCTGGATATCGCTAAGTTTCGACTAAGCTACTCCGGCTTCAGACAGTTGTGAATACGTATTCGGCGAAATAAAAAATCTTAATTATTAGAATTAGTTAGCCGCGATTGCCGGACCAGTGGGAGGATCCTCGCGTTACGGATTGCTTCGATAAACACCGAAGTACACGTAGGGGTGCGTCGCGCGTTTTCCAGGCGCAACCTCGTCGGGCACCTGGTGTCTTACGGGTTTGATTGTGCGCAGGTAACTGACGATTGCGTCCACATCATCGTCGGAGATTCTCGCGTATCCCTGCCACGGCATCCATGCGATTCGCCGACTTCCGTGGCGACCGATGCCGGCCCGGATGGCGTTCGCAATTTGCTGATCCGTCCAGGCACCGATGCCGGTCGTGTCGTCAGGCGTGATATTAGCCAGGTAAATGATGCCGGGATACTTCTCACCCAAGGGATCGGTATAAGCAAATCCGGTCTGCGAATCGGCCAGCGATCGGTCAAAATCAGGTTCGCCCGCCAGCGCGCCGTCGGTATGGCACGCGCCGCAGCCAAGAAGCTCGACCATGTACTCGCCTCTCTCTACCGGGTCTCGACAGCAGTCTTGGCGCCATTCGCGGCATCAGCCTGGCCGAATACCGTTTGTTGCAGGCGCTCGGCGATCGGCCAAACGCCCAGGCCAGTCGTGTCGACCTGGCCCAGGCTGTCGGTCTGACCTCATCGGGGGTCACGCGTGCGCTGCGTCCCATGGAAAAGCCGGGTATCGTCACGACACTGAAAAGCAAGCGCGATGCACGACTTGCGATCGCGGCGCTGACTCCGGCGGGTCGTAAGCTATTGAGCGATGCCTCGGGCGTCGTCAACGGAACGGCCCGATTATTGTTGCATTGACGCAACATACGCAGTTCTCACCATAGACAGATAGCAGAGGCATTGCTAAACTCCGCCTCCATCAAGTGTCGCTATAAGACAACAAAGCGGCCGAAATACCTGGGCAATGCGTGTTCCGTCAACAGTCAGCGCATTTGCTCAACTTCAGAAATCGGTAAATGGGGAAAAACCATGAAGGATAAACCAGAAGAGTCACTGTGGCTGCGGCTGCTGGGCGGATTCATTGTTTCGTTCGCGCTTGCGATTTCACCTCAGGTTTTCGCTCAGGATGATTCTGACGACGATGAAGACGAAGAAGCCGCGCCGATCGACGAAATCGTAACGACCGGTTCACGCCTGAAACGAGATACGTACTCGAGTATCTCGCCACTTCAGATCATCACGGGGCAGGTATCCCGCGAAGTTGGCCTGATCGACGCGGCAGACATTCTGCAGGAGTCCACGGCGACCAGCGGACAGCAAATTGACCTCACTTTTCAGGGATTTGTCCTTGATAACGGTCCTGCCGCTTCGACGATCAATTTACGAGGCCTCGGCGAGGCGCGTACCCTCGTGTTGGTTAACGGTCGACGACTCGCCCCCGCAGGCGTTGAGGGTGCTCCTTTTGCTGCGAATCTGAATCAGGTTCCGGCTTCACTCGTGCAACAATACGACCTGCTGCTGGATGGCGCGTCATCAGTGTACGGCTCCGACGCAATAGCCGGTGTTGCCAACGTCATCCTGCGAAAGGACTTTGACGGCGTCGAGATCGAAGCGTATACACGTGTGCCACAATACACCGGCGGTCTTGATACGACCTTGAGCGTCACGTGGGGTAAGAACTTCGACCGTGGTTTCATCGGTGCGGGCGTTGAGCGAGTCGACAGCGAACGTGTGCGCCTCAGAGACCGCCCGTGGACGGCTGGCTGCTCAAAGAACCACGAGATCGACGAAAATGGTCAGATCCGTAGCGACGACCTCTTTTTTAGCGAAGTTTACAACATGGAGTGGGACGAGTGCCAGTTTGGATTAGTTGCAGCTCGCGTGTTTGCACCGCTGCGCACCGGAAGTATCTATTACACGCCAGGCTCCAGCAACGGCGGATGGGGCAACTGGTCGGAATCATCGATCGAGGGCTTCGGTGTTGATAGCGACCTCGATGGCGTCGCTGATCTGTCGTTCCGTGATTACGATCTGAACGGCAGTGACGCCTGGCAGAACTCCGATCTGTTCCCCGAGTCGTCGGCCACCAGCTTTATGGCATTCGGTGAGTACACGTTTGACGGCGAGGCAAACATCACGCCGTACTTCGAAACGATGTACAACGACTACGATTTCTTGTCGAACTCGGCCGAGGGTCAGTATTTCCCGAGTGTGCCGGCTAACAATCCTTACAACCTCTGTAACCCTGCCGCGATCACGGGCACGGGCGTCGACTGCGGGTTGGCGCAGGACGTGCTGTTTACGAGCCCGAATTACCTCGTACAGTTCGCCGATCGATACGGCGCATTTTGCACCTCCGTGGGTGTTCCTCTTGAGTTCTGCACGCCTGCCACGTTTGGCCTGACCACAGGGGCCGTCGGCCCGATAGGAACGCAGCCGATTGTATCTGTGCGGGGCGACCGTAACTTCGCCGATATTGGCGGCGACCAGCTTCGTGTTGTTGGCGGCGTGCGCGGCGACATGCCGTTTATGAACGTCGGCTCGCTCGACAACTGGAGTTTCGACGTCTACTACTCCTTTACGACATCCGAAGCCACGTCGCTCCGCGAAGGTATACGAGAGGATCGCGCGAACCTCGCATTGGGCGTCTACTCGACAACCAGCACGCCGTGTGAGAACGACACTGGCGAGGTGCTCGCCGCTGACGCAGCGCCCGGTTGTGTACCGATCAACCTGTTCGCTCCGTCGCTATATCCGAACAAAGCTATAGGGGATGGTGGTGTTACGGGCGATTTCGCAACCGCCGCTGAGCGCGACTACGTGTTTGACGGCCGTGATTTTGTTACCGAGTACGAGCAATCCCTCATTTCGGGATACGTTACGGGTAACCTCTTTGAGCTGCCTGCGGGGTCTGTCGCGTTCGGCCTCGGCTACGAATATCGAAACGACACCATTAATTCGTTGCCGGACGACGTCGCAAACGACGGCCTGTTATTCGGCTTCTTCCGGGATGGCGGCGCAGTCGGAGAGAAGGACACGGAAGAGTGAGTTCGCCGAGGCCGAGCTACCGCTGCTCGCCGGTGTCCCTGCCTTCGAGGAACTGACTCTCAACCTGTCGGTGCGCCAGACCGACGATGAATACTACGGCAAGAACAATACCCGGTCCTTCAAGCTAGGTTGGCGTCCGATCGAGTCGCTGCTGATCCGCGGAACCTTTGGCACCGCCTTCCGTGCACCAAACCTGCGCGAGTTGTTCCTGGTGTCGCAGACCGGTTTCTCCAACGTCTTCGACCCATGCCTGATCCCTGCCGACGCGATAAACCCAATACTCGGCGGATACGACCCGACGCTGGACCCACGTGAGCCCGAAGTCCTTGCGAATTGCCTAGCGACTGGCGTTGACCCGACCTTCGCAAATAACAATGGCAACAACGTCCTTAGTACGGAAATATCCAGGCGCGGTTCGACCACCGTCGGCGCCCCACTCTTGAATCCCGAGGAGTCGGAATCATGGTCCGCGGGGTTTGCCTGGGACCAGCCGTTCACGAATGCGTTCGACCTTTCAATTGGCGCAACGTACTACGAGATCTCTGTTGATAACTCGATCGTTGAGCCCGGCGCACAGTTCGCGGTCAGTAGCTGCTATTCCTCCCAGTCAGGCACAGGCGCCAGCATCTATTGCGACTATATCCAACGCTCCTCGAACCCGGCATTTCCGCGTATTACGCTGGTCGATCTCGTCTTCCTGAACCGCAACAACGAGACCGCACGTGGCGTCGACATCAACGTTGCCTTTGACGATACGTGGACAGTATTTGAACGCCCGATCGACGTGGCCTTCGACATTACGGCCAATCGCAACCTCGAACGCTCGACGCTGTTCCTCGACGGTGATGGCAACCCGGATTTCAATACTTTCCAGGGCGAATGGGGCTTCCCCAAATGGAGCGTTCGAACTGGCCTGCGATTCGACTACGATGACTACCGTGTAACGTGGGAGACCCGTTATCTTTCGTCCGTGAATCAGGAGCCTGACTTCGTCGATGATTTCAGCGATATTTTCGATTCTCAAGGCACCGGCTTCATTGGAGATACCTGTCTCGGCCCGCCGGACGATGAGTTGTGCCGCGACTATGCGGATACAGAAAACTACTTCTTGCACAACCTGTCGATGTTCTACTTCGGCGATCAGTGGACGTTCGGCGGCGGTATCCGCAACGTCTTTAACGATAAGCCGCCGATCGTTGACGAGAATGAAATCCAAAGCGTCAGCAATACGCCTATCGGTTACGGCTATGACCTTAATGGACGTACTTTCTTCGTTAATGTCGCCGTCAACTTTGGTGGCGGTGAATAATCGAGACACTTTTTGCTCATAATTGAGTAAAATGGGGCCCGCGGGGGTTAAGCTCCGCGGGTCTTTTTTGTGTTAATAGCTGCCCGCCGGCCCGCGCCTTGAACCATTGGATCACACGCCTATCCAATCAGCTGTTATTCGACTGGAAGAGTCCTGAAACATGAATAGACGACTTATTACCGCCGCTAGTATTTTGCTGGCCATCTCATTCGGCGCTGGCACTGCAGCTCTCGCCAAGGCACCTGAGCCCTATCCGCTGGACTATTGGGCGCTGCGCCCGGTAATCAACAACGCACAGGTGTCGCCGGACGGCAAGTACCTGGGCCTGATGAAGATTCCGTCAAAGGACGGCAACCCGATTATCGAAGTCTATGAAGCCGCCAACCTGGACAAGGAGCCGTTCCGGCTGAACGCCGACCCGATGGAAATCACCGGTTTCAGCTGGGCCAGCGACAAGGACATCGTGTTCACCTTGCGGCAAAAAGTACGCAACAAGATCAGGGGCTTCAACCAGGGTGTTTACGAGACGCGCATAGCGATTGTCGACGTCAAGAAAAAGAAGATGCGTACGTTCGAGGAAACGGACCCAACGATCGTCAACTACATGCGGAAAGACCCCAGCAAGATCATTATCTCCTTTTCTGAGGGTGACCCTGACGATGAGGACGCACCTGCCGACAGGCTGTCTGAACCGTTCCGGCCGCGCGCCTACTGGGAATTCGATCTGGACAAAGGCACGAAGAAGTTATTGATTCGCGGCAAGATCGCTTTGGGCAACATAGACTTCGACGCGGACGGAAATCCGTGGCTCGCTCGCGGATTCGACCTGGCCGAAGGTGAGTTCATCTGGTACTGGCGCAAACCCGGTGGAAAAGGCTGGACCGAAATCAAGCGCATGAGCGAGGACGAATTCGAGACCTTTACTGTCGAGGAAATCGATGACACCAAGCCCGACCACCTGTTGGTCACTGCCCACAATGGCGACGACAAGATTGGCCTGTGGTCTTTCGACGTTAATACCAAAAAGCTGGACGAGCTGATATACCGGCGAAAAGACGCCGACGTTTACAACATCAGATACCACAGCAACACCTGGACATATCCGGACCATGTCACCGGCGTTTCCTACTTCAAGGACAAATTGTGGGTCGAGTATTTCGATGAGGTCGAGGGCGCGACCTACAAACAACTCGAAGAGGTGATCCCGTATTCGCACATCATAAGTATCAATAGCCGCTCTCGCGACGGCAACACGATGACAGTGTTAAACACCGGACCTCGTGACCCGGGTTCGTACTACCTGCTCAAGGACGGAAAAATCACGTCGGTCGGCAGCAGGCAGCCGCTCATCGAAAGCGAGAATCTCGCTGACCTGCAGTACATCACGTACGACTCACGCGACGGGCGCCAGATTCCGGCTTTCCTCACCGTGCCCCAGGGCGAAGGACCTTTCCCGCTCATCGTGCTGCCGCACGGTGGGCCGTTTGTCCAGGAAACGGTTGTTTATGACGAGTGGTCGCAGATGCTGGCGAACAACGGCTACATGGTGCTGCAGCCGCAGTATCGTGGATCGCACGGCTATGGCATGCAGTTCTACCTGGACGCTTTCATAAACGGTGGTCAGGGCGGCTTCAAAATGCAGGATGACAAGGACGACGGTGCACAGTTCCTTATTGAGCGCGGTCTGGTCGACCCCGATCGGGTAGCGATGTTCGGCTGGTCCTATGGCGGTTATGCCGCGCTTGTCGCCGCATCGCGAACACCGCAAATCTACCAGTGCGTTATCGCCGGTGCCGCTGTTTCCGATCCGCTCATGCAGGTCAACTACTACCGGTTCCAGATGCGCGGCGCACAGCGCGCCGAACAACTGCGCATGTGGGACGACAGCATTTCGCCACTGAAGGAGGTGGAAAAGGTCAATGTGCCGCTACTTCTAATCCATGGCGATGTCGATCAGCGCGTGCCTCCCGAGCACGCCAAGAAGTATCGCAAGTTACTGGACGCGAACAACAAAAACTACAAGTACCTCGAACTTGAGGGCGCCGATCACTTCTCTAGCACACTGTTTTACCACCACCAGATCGAGTTGTATGAGACGATCATCGATTTCCTGGAAAACGATTGCGGCCAGGTCTCAATGCAAGCGAAAATGGCGGAATAGGGACGAGGAAAACGGACGAACGCACTCGGGCGTTACTGCTTGTTTCGATAGACGCCGAAGTAGACGAATGCATGCTTCGCGCGCTTGCCGGGTTCGACCTGGTCGGGAACCTGATGTCTCACGGGTGGGATGCTGCGCAGATAGCTGATGACGGCAGCCACGTCATCGTCAGAAATTCTCGCGTAGCCCGGCCAGGGCATGGACGAGATTCGTCGACCGCCGTGGCGGCCGATGCCGGCCCGGATGGCGTTCGCAATTTGCTGGTCCGTCCAGGTACCAATGCCGGTCTTGTCGTCAGGCGTGATATTTGCCGGATATATGATGCCGGGATACTTCTCACCCAAGGGATTGGTGTACGCAATTCCTGTCTGCGAACCCGCCAGCGATCGATCAAGATCGGGGTCGCCGGCCAGCGCGCCGTCGGTATGGCATGCGCCGCAGCCAAGAAGCTCGACCATGTATTCACCTCTCGCAACCCGGCCTCGATGCTCAGGTGCGAATGTGCCCGGCGTTGCGCTCGGGGCGTCGAGGATGGTCTTCGCGTCGACCGCCTCGTAATCCTGCAGCGGGCCCGTTGGCGTTTCCGTTGCGCAACCGGCAACCAAGACGGCCGTAAACATCAAAAATAGAGCGCCCTTCATTGCAACGTCCTCTGTTTCATATATGCCTCATAGTATAACGACCTAAGCGGCACTCACAGAGTTCCCCGGCCATGGGCAGCACGGCTCGAGCCGTCTATTCCGCCCGGGAAACACGCCAGATCGCATTACCGGCATCGTCTGCGACCAATAGCGCGCCAGTCTTGTCGACGATAACGCCGACGGGCCGTCCCTGCGCGTTGCCATCCTCGTCGAGAAATCCTGTCAGGACGTCGATCGGTTCGCCGGCCGGCGTGCCGTTCGCGAACGGCACGAAAATCACTTTGTATCCGCTGCGCGGTTTGCGATTCCACGAGCCGTGTTGGCCGACAAAAGCGCCGTCGCTCCAGGCGGGTCCCAGCGCTTGACCCTCGGCGAACGTCAGGCCGAGCGAGGCCGTGTGGGGTCCGAGCGCGTAATCGGGTGTGAGTGCAGTAGCGACCAGGTCAGGTCGCTGATCGTCGATGCGTGGATCAAGGTGGTCGCCATAATAGCTGTACGGCCAGCCGTAGAAGCCGCCATCGACAACCGACGTCATATAGTCCGGTACCAGGTCACCGCCGAGGTCGTCGCGCTCGTTGACCGATGTCCACAGGACGCCGGTCGACGGTTCGAATGCCATGCCCACCGGGTTGCGCAAACCGGACGCAAACACGCGGTGTTCGCCCGTTTCGGCATCGATCTGCCAGATCGCGGCACGTCCAATCTCATTCTCGATACCGTTCTCCGCATGATCGCTGTTCGAGCCGATCGACGCGTACAGATACTTGCCATCAGCGCTGGCGACCAGGTTCTTGGTCCAGTGACGATTGTTCTCGCCGGCCGGAAGTGCCACCAGCGCGGTCCCGGCCGATGTTATTTGCGTCTCGCCCTCGGCGTAGGGAAAGCTCACGACGCCGTCGGTATTGGCAACGAACAGGCGGTCGCCGATCAGGCTCATTCCGAACGGCGACGTCAGGCCGGACAGGAACACGGTTTTTATTTCTGCGATACCGTCGCCATTCGCATCACGCAGTAGCGAAATCCTGTCGGCGCTTTCTACGCCCGCTCCGGCACGCGACATGACCATTTTTTCAACGCGTCCAACAATGCCTTTCGGTTTTTTTGGCTGCGCATTTGTCTCTGCGACCAGCACGTCCCCGTTCGGCAGCACGTAAAGCCATCGGGGATGGTCAAGCCCGGTTGCAAATGCATTGACGACAAGACCGTCAGCCGCGACGGGCTTTGCGCCCTCCTCCCAGCGCTCAACGCGCGCAATATTGACGAGCGGTATCAGCGCTTTTCGCGGCTCAGGTAACTCAGGCTCCGGACCGGTGCCGGCCGACACCGGCAAATTAGCATTGCTTCCGCAGGCAGTAGCAGCCAACGACAATACAATGACCGCGATGTTTAAAAGGCGCATGGGATTAGTCCTTATGGAGCGGGTGAAGGGAATCGAACCCTCATTCTCAGCTTGGGAAGCTGATGTTCTACCGTTGAACTACACCCGCAATTCTAGGGTTTCCAATAGTGTACCTGCCGTTTTGGCCGAACCCAATAATCCCTATCGATACAGGAAGGAAACGCCGCGACCTGATAAGATTACGGCCCTTCTAAACGCGACAACTCAAATAACGAAAGGTCAGGTGGAAAGATGGCGGAGAAAGGACCAATTGTCTCAGGGCTGAAGCGCATCCGGTCGGGACTAAGGCGCGCATTCCCTTCTGTCGCCGTGTTTTTCAAGGCAATCGCACTGGTGTATTCGAGCCGATCCATGCTGCGAAGCCTGGGCTATATCGAATCCGCCAAAACCAAAAGGCCCTGCAGGAGGGATGGCTCGCCACTGCCATGGATGAACTATCACATCATCCAGTTTCTGGAAGACAGGCTCACCGACGACCTCTCTCTGTTCGAGTACGGCAGCGGCAATTCGACATGCTTTTATGCGTCGCTGGTCAAGCATGTGACATCGCTCGAGATGGATGGAGAATGGTACGCGTACGTTAAGGAGACGATGCCTCCGAACGTCAATCTCGTTCTATTCGATGAGGACGAGCACGGAGTCTACCGCGAATGCGCGGCGCACCAGGATCGAAAAGTTTGACGTCATCGTGGTCGATGCAGCTGAAAGAGTCGCTTGCATTAAACACGCGCCTCCCGCACTGACTGACCGTGGCGTGATCATTCTCGACGATTCTATGTACCCTCCACATGCCGAGGGCATCGACTTTCTACTCAAACAGGGATTTCGCAAACTCGACTTCGAGGGCCTGAAACCGAACAGCATACGAGCATATCGCTCAACGATATTTTACCGGGACGAGAACTGCCTCGGCATTTAGAGACGCGGGCTGCAGTCAGACTTCCTGGTAAATCAACTTCCAGTACTTCGGCAAATTGACGTCGGTCTCTTCGTCATTTGCCTTGAGTTGGTGTGCGTCATCATCTCTGGAATATGAGGTCCTTCTTATCCCGAATGAGTTCCTGGATCTTTTCCTTGTCCTTGAATTCGGGCTGGTTGTATTTCTGGTGGGCGTATGACTCCAGTTTGGTAACAATCCTGTCAGCGCCGCCGAATGTCGAACAGTGCCAGCCCGCATGTTCTTCCCTGGACACTGTTTCGGGAGTGTAGATTACTCGCCCGTCCCTGTTCCGGTACTTGAACTTCCTCATACGGTTCAAATTGAGATCGGCAAATATCCGGTACGGGGCACACATCGTTCCGGGCCAGCCCCTCATGTTTTCAGTTGTGAAGTCATAGAAGAAGAAATCGTTGATTGAGAACGACTATCTTTTCATCATCGAATAATTCGGGTTTCAGATATTCGGGATTGGGAACTTCATCGACGTCCGACATCATGACAATATCGGTCGGTTTGATGCCCGGCACGCGGCCAGCGGCTTCGATAACGAAATTCCTCTGGTGATACTCGATAGCATTTCGATGCTGAAACAATTTGCCCAGGCCCCTGGCTCTTTTTGGTGCGCCCTCGTCAATTACGTGGATGATCTTGTCTGCAAACCGCTCGAATGACGCTTTGTTCTGATTGAAGTACAACGGCTTTTCGTTGCCCGCGTGTGTCAGCGGCGATTCGACGATCACGAAATAGTCCACGCATTCGTTGAGTTCGTGAAGACGCATGTTCAGCGTCGACAGCTCATTGAAAAAAATAAAACAGTCGATGAACTTTCTGTCTGTCATGTCGTATGACCCTCGGCTTATTTGCGAGGCAAGTTATTTGTGATCATCGCTCGCCACTTGTGTGGGTTAATACTGCCGTGCGGAACGAGTGGTCGCAGAACCTGGTAGCCGAACGAATTCGCCTTTGTCAGGTCACGGCCGAGAGCAACGAACTGAATCAGGCGGCTCATCTTGCGATATAGCGCGATTTTTTCCGGCATGTATGCGTCGGTGTCTGCGTCTGGTCCCAATTACTGGCCCCAGACGATCGACCCGCACACTCCGCAAGGGCCAATCTCTCGCAAAACATCCGAATCGGGCCTTCGGAGCAATGCAGAACGTCGTGAGCCGCGACAACCGATCCCGGCTGAAGAAAGGGCGCGAAGTTCTCGAAATCGTCCATGGCACCCTTGTAAGAATGATCACCGTCGATCCAGAGGAATCGCAACAGGCGATCCCAGGTTTCAGCGAGCTTCTGCGATGCCATCTGGTGAAATTTGACGATGTGCTGCACGCCATTGGACTCGATTGTCTCCCTGAAAACGTCGGGCAGGTTCTCTCCAGCTTTCGATCGGCGGGACGGTCTCCGAGGCCGCGAAGAGAGGATCGACGGCATAGACTCGATCGCCCCCAACCAAAGCGACAGACTTTGCGAGAAGCGTTGTCGATTTTCCTTTGAAACTGCCGATCTCGAGTACCTCGCCAAGCGACGTTGGCATCGTCGCAGCCGCTACTGCAAGGAAACGTGCTTCACGGACGGAAAGGCAACCAGCCAGGCGCTCGGACAGTACCGCCATATCATCGAGATCGCTATCAATATAAGGGGTTTGCAAGGATATGGTCCCCAAGTCATGGTTGGCCTTCAGTATGGCCGCAATTCTACACTCAATTAGACCTGAAATGGGCTCGGTACCGGTCTGACAACCGGCTTCTTTCTGACTGTCTATTGTCGAGGCGCTGGAAACTGATATGCCAGGAAGAATCTGGACGCCTATGCCGTTTTCACGAATGCAGGAGGTCACGAAAATAGGCGACAGTCTTCTGCAGGCCCTCGTCAATCTCAATCTTCGGGCTCCATGAAAGTTTCTCCTTCGCCAAAGAAATATCCGGCTGCCTTTGACGAGGGTCGTCGGCCGGCAGCGGCTTATACTCAATCTTCGAAGATCCGCCCACAATCGCCAGGACTTTTTCCGCCAACTCCAAAATGGTGAATTCAGCAGGATTCCCGACGTTGACGGGACCAGTGAACCCAGGCTCAGTCTCCATCATGAGCATGAATGCGTCGATCAGGTCATCCACGTAGCAGAAACTGCGTGTCTGTTGCCCGTCACCGAAGATCGTGATGTCCTCGCCGTTAAGCGCTTGCACGATAAAGCTGGAAACCACGCGCCCATCGTTGGGGTGCATTCGCGGGCCATAGGTATTGAAAATTCGTACTACTTTGATGTCGAGATTGTGCTGCCTGTAATAATCGAAAAAGAGCGTCTCCGCGCAGCGTTTGCCCTCGTCGTAACATGAGCGGAAACCAATGGGATTAACGCGACCCCAATAGGATTCGGGCTGCGGATGAACGTCGGGATCACCATATACTTCACTGGTCGATGCTTGAAGAATGCGTGCTCTGAGTCTCTTGGCGAGCCCCAGCATATTGATCGCACCGTGGACACTGGTTTTTGTCGTTTGCACCGGGTCATACTGATAATGGATCGGAGATGCCGGACAAGCAAGATTATAGATTTGGTCGACTTGTGCGTAGAGAGGAAACGTCACATCGTGGCGAATCACCTCGAAGTTCTTGAGGTCCAATAGATGAAAAATGTTGTGTCTTGTGCCCGTGTAAAAATTGTCGACACAAAGAACATCCAGGCCTTCCTTCGTCAGCCTGTCGCATAAATGGCTGC
Organism: uncultured Gammaproteobacteria bacterium; assembly: GCA_963841165.1. Taxonomy (GTDB): domain Bacteria; phylum Pseudomonadota; class Gammaproteobacteria; order Steroidobacterales; family Woeseiaceae; genus UBA1847. Next base: position 82,801 of record CAWJCA010000057.1, read on the forward strand.
CGAGAAATCCGGCGCCTCCGGTTACTAATATCTGGCTAGTGCCATAGTCTCTCATCATTTCCTCGCAATGGTATCCCGCGCCTCGGCGCATGACCAAGTCAAACAGTCGATTGTTTATGCGTCAGATCGAGTCTACAGTCTGACGGAATCGTGCTAGTGTTTCTAGCGCAAACCACGTCATAGGGAGCCCCGGTTGATCATCGTCTGGATCGCGTTCCTGGTACTTATTCTCGCGCTCGTAATGCTCGATCTCGGCGTATTTCACCGCAAAGCGCGCGTCATCAGCATTCCCGAAGCGCTTGCGTGGACCGGCGTCTGGATAGTACTGGCGTTGGCGTTCAACGTTTTCGTCTTCTTATCTCTACGACCAGAACTGGTTTGGGTGGACGGACATCGCGTCCCATGACCTGTCGGGCAAGCAGGCTGCCGTGCAGTTTTTTACGGGCTATCTTCTCGAGAAATCTTTATCCGTCGATAACATCTTTGTTATCGCCATGATCTTCTCCTATTTCGGCGTGCCCCTGGCCGAGCAGCATCGCGTCTTGTACTGGGGCATTCTCGGGGCAGTTGTTCTGCGCGCAATTATGATCGCTTTGGGCGTGACCCTGATTAACCAGTTTGACTGGATCGTGTACGTATTTGGCGGATTGCTGCTCGTGTCGGCCGCGAAGATGCTGTTTATTCGCCACGACAATATTCACCTTGACCGCAATCCCTTCGTCCGGCTGGTTCGCCGCTATTATCCGATTACGAGTCGAGTTTCACGGCAGCCATTTTTTCGTCAAAGAAAACGGCGTCCGCGCCGCAACACCGTTATTTCTCGCACTGGTACTCGTAGAAACCAGCGACGTCATGTTCGCCATCGATTCAATCCCTGCGATCTTTGCCGTAACCCGCGACCCGTTCCTGGTTTTCACATCCAATGTTTTCGCTATTCTGGGTCTACGTGCGCTGTACTTCGCCGTTGCCGGCATGATGCACAAATTCCGCTACCTGAAACTGAGCCTCGTGTTCATCCTGGCCTACGTTGGCGTGAAAATGATCCTGTCGCATCACTATCCGATTCCCAATCTCGTGTCGCTGTCCATCATTGGCGCAGCGCTGAGCATCGGCATGCTCGCTTCGATTTTGTCGACGCCGAGAGAAGAAAAGCAGCTTGTTTCGCCACTCGTTGACGACCTCGAATCCCTGGCGGCTTTGACGTACCGCGAGGCACGTCGCGTGGCCATCCTGACGGTGGGCATGACCATCGTGTTACTGGGTCTGATCATGCTCGTAACGCCAGGGCCCGGACTGGTCGTGATCATCCTGGGACTGGCCGTGCTTGGCGTCGAATTTGCCTGGGCGCGCGTGTGGCTGAAGCGCATGCGCGAGGTGGCAGGCGACGTCGGGGATCGGGTCATGGACGTATTCGACCGCGATGACAAGAAGCCGCCCAAGTAGCGCCGTCCGGCAAAACAAATACGCGGGCTGTCACCGTGGCGTCAGCTTCAACAGACGACCGCCTTTCTTGTCTTCGAGCAGCCAGATCGCACCATCGGGACCTTGCACGACAGCCCGAATGCGCTTGCCCATCGGAAACCGTTCCGCTTCCCGCGCGTTCTCGCCATCGAATTCGATGCGGACCAACGCTTCGGAAGACAGACCCGCGATAAATCCGTCGCCCTGCCACTCAGGAAACATTTTTCCTGAGTAAATCATGAAGCCGCCGGGTGAAATCACGGGTGTCCACCAGACCTTCGGCGCCTCGAACTCCGGGCGCGTGTCGTGATCCGGGATATCTCTGCCGTCGTAATGCCTGCCGTTCGAAACGATGGGGTAGCCGTAGTTCTTGCCCCGCAGTACGCGGTTGAGTTCGTCACCGCCTCGCGGACCCATCTCGTTGTTCCAAAGCTGCCCTTGGGCATCAAAGGCGATGCCGAGCGGATTGCGATGGCCGAGCGACCAGATTTGCGCCGTCACGCCGCCGCGCTCGGCAAAAGGATTGTCGGCCGGCACCGAGCCATCGTCGTTCAGGCGAATGATCTTGCCGAGGTTGCCGTCCATGTCCTGCGCCGGATCGAATTTTTGCCGATCTCCGGAAGAAATGAACAGGTAGCCGTCTTCGGAAAATAACAGGCGATGCCCATAGTGGCCGCGACCGCTGACCTTGGGATCCTGGCGCCAGATCACGTCGACGTCGCTGAGCGCTTCGCTGCCCGGGGCCAAACTGAGCGTAGCCCGGGCAACGGCCGCCCCACGCGTGCCGTTATCGCCAGCTTCGGCGTAGCTCAGGTAAATTCGGCCGTTGTCGGCAAAATCGGGGTGCAGGGCCACGTCGCCGAGACCGCCCTGCCCGCCGTAGTCGACCGCCGGCACGCCGCGCACGGGCGTTGACGACCCATCATCCATAGACACGACGAGCAGCCTTCCTTGCTTTTCCGTAACGAGCAATCGACCGTCCGGCAGAAATGCCATGGCCCACGGCTCATCGAAGCTCGCAACCTGTTCCGTTGTGAATGGATAGTCGCTTACCTCACTTGCGCAGGCGCCGGTGAAAAACAAAAGCATTGTTATCAACAAGCGATTCATCGGGCTCTCCTCTGGTCGAATGCGAAATATTATCGCGTTTCGAGCTGTTAGACTTTCCTTTATGACCACCCTCATAAAAGTTGGCAAGTGGCTTGCCACGGTTCTGGCCGTGCTGGTGTTGACGCTGTATTTTGCCCGAGCATTTGATGCCCGGCACATGCCGGAACTGGGCCCGGAGCACCGCATCGTATTTGAGCATGAATTCGATGCTTCCCGGGAGGCCGGCACCGACTGGCTTGCCTACCTGGCCATCGAGGACGAGCTGCAGATCGAACTGGACCGGAGCATCGACAAAAACTTGCGGGCCGGCAGCCTGGTGGATCGCTACTCGGCGGACAGCCTGACTTTCCCGGGCAACTACAGCGGCAACTGGAACCGGTCCTACGAAGTGTCGGTACCGTCACCACGCGGTGTTGCCGTCTTGCTGCACGGTCTGACCGATTCTCCGTACTCGATGCTGGCAACCGCGCAAGCGCTGGCGGGAGCCGGCTACAACGTCGTCGTCCCTCGCATGCCGGGACACGGCTTTGCTGTGAGTGGCCTCTTGCAAGCCCGCCACGAAGATTGGACGGCGGCGGTGCGCATTGCGGTTCGACATGCGTCGCAACAGGCGGCAAGCCAAGAGTCCTTGCTGATCGCCGGCTATTCAAACGGTGGCCTGCTGGCCGTTGACTATGCGTTGCGCTGCGATGACATCGACGACCTGCCCTGCCCGGACGGACTGGTACTCCTGTCTCCCGGCCTGGCGATTTCACCGTTTGCAGCCGTGACGAACTGGCATGCCGCTATTTCCTGGATACCGTACTTCGAGAAATTCGAGTGGGCAGAAATCCTGCCCGAAGTAGATCCGTTCAAGTTTACGTCATTCCCGAAACGGCCTGCGTGGGAAGTCCACAAGATTTCGAAACGCACACACAAAGCGCTATCGCAGCCGGACCAGGCCGCAAACTTGCCACCAATACTGACGTTTCAGTCCGTCGTTGATAACACCGTCAGCGCGCCCGCGATCACCAGCTCGCTGTACGATAATCTGCCGGCGAATGGCAGTGAGTTGGTGTTGTATGACATCAATCGCGAGAGCACGCTGCTGCAACTTGTCAAGAACGCGGCAGAAGATCCGGTCAGTCGCTACCGATCCGCCGCGCCGTTAGACTATGACGTGACCATTCTGAAGAATCGCAGTCCGTCCAGCGTTGCCGTCGATTCATGGTTCCTGGCGGCGGGCGAAATTGAGCCCGTAGTGGAAGAAACGACATACAGCTGGCCCGACGATATTTACTCCTTATCGCATATCGCGCTGCCGTTTCGTGCCGACGATCCGGTTTATGGCGATGGGTCTGTCCGCAGCGCCGAGGACCGTGGCATCGCGCTCGGCGCCTTGGCGCCGCGCGGCGAACGGGGCGTATTGCTGCTTACGCCGAACTACTTCCTGCGCACCCGCTACAACCCTTTCATGGGATTCCAGGTGTACCGTCTGAACCGGTGGCTTGACGAGATTTGACGTGTTGAGCCTCAGCAACATCAGCCTGCGCCGCGGGCGTAAGGTGCTGGTAGAGAACGTTAGCTTCCAGGTACACGCCGGGCAGCGTATGGGCCTGATCGGGGCGAATGGCAGCGGCAAGTCGTCACTTTTTGCGATGCTGTTAGGCGAACTGGAGCCCGATGACGGTGAACTCGGCCTGCATGCGGCAGACGAAATCGCCCACGTCGCCCAGGAAAGCCCACACGGCAGCGGCTCCGCACTGGACTACGTCATGGACGGTGACCGGGAGCTGCGCCAGGTACAGGCCGCCATCGCCGCCAGCGAAGCGCAAGAACACGGCGCCGCGCCACACGCCTTGTACGAGCGCATGGAGACCATCGACGGATTTACGGCCGAAGCCCGCGCCGCAAGGCTGCTGCACGGACTGGGGTTTGCCGACAGCGATAACCGGAACCCGGTCGACTCGTTTTCGGGCGGCTGGCGCATGCGTCTCAATCTCGCACGCGCCCTCATGTGCCGGTCCGACATCCTGCTGCTCGACGAGCCCACCAACCACCTCGATCTGCCGGCCATCCTCTGGCTGGAACGCTGGTTGAACAGCTACGCGGGCATCCTGCTGATCATTTCGCATGATCGCGATTTTCTCGATGAGGTCTGCACGCGTATCGCGCATATCGAACACCAGGCCATTCACCTGTTTACAGGCAACTACAGTCAGTTCGAGGCGCAGCGTGCCGAACAGCTGTCGCAACAACAGGCAATGCACGCGCGCCAGCAGAAAGACATAAAACATATTCAAAGCTATGTGGATCGTTTTCGATACAAAGCGTCGAAAGCTCGCCAGGCACAAAGTCGCCTGAAGATGCTCGAGCGTATGCAGATAATCGCGCCCGCACATGTCGATTCGCCGTTTCGGTTTCATTTCTTCGAGCCGAAGAAACAACCACAGCATCTCCTCGGCCTGACGGACGCTGTGCTGGGCTACGCAGGAAGTGACAACGGCGCGGTACTCAGCAACGTTAACGTGCATTTGTCGGCCGGCGATCGTATCGGGCTGCTGGGCGTCAACGGCGCCGGTAAATCCACGCTCGTCAAGGCGTTGGCCACTGGCAGTACGCTACTCGACGGCGAGCGAGTACTGAGCAAAGACACGAAGATCGGCTACTTCGCGCAGCACCAGCTGGAATTGCTCAAACCCGAACAGAGCCCGATCGATCATCTGCGCGTCTTTGCGCCGACTGATCGTGAGCAGGACCTCCGCAATTATCTCGGTCGCTTCGGCTTCGGCGGTGAGCGTATTTTCGAACCCGTTGAACCATTTTCGGGTGGCGAAAAAGCAAGGCTGGTACTGGCGCTGATGATTCGCCAGAAACCAAACCTGCTGCTGCTCGATGAACCAACCAATCACCTGGATCTCGAGATGCGCCAGGCGCTGAGCGTCGCACTCATCGAATACACGGGCGCACTGGTCGTTATCTCGCATGATCGCCACCTGCTCAGGAGCGTTTGCGACGAGCTGCTGATTGTGCACGACGGCATGGTTGATCGTTTCAAGCGCAGCCTCGATGAGTACCCGGCCTGGCTGAAAGAACGGGAACTCGAGCAAAACAAAGCAGAAAACACGAAAGAAGAAGTTCAGCCGAAGCAACTCACGAAGAAACAGCAACGCCAGGAGCAAGCCCAGCGTCGCCAACGTCTGAAGCCGATGTACGACAAGGTACGCGACATCGAGAAGCGGCTTGCGAGCCGTCGCGCGCAACTGGAAGCCCTGGAACAACGGCTTGCAGACGAGACCTTGTACACCGATCAAGAACGTAAAACCGAACTCACCGACCTCGTGCAGGAACAAGCGGACACTAAATCCGAGATCCAGACGCTGGAATGGCACTGGCTGGAAGCAAGCGAAGCACTGGAGAACGCAAGTTGATGAAAATCTGGGTAGACGCCGACGCCTGTCCTGTCGTCATCAAGGAAATCCTGTACCGGGCCGCCGAACGCACGGGCGTGCAATTGACCCTGGTGGCAAACCAGGCGCTGAACATCCCTAATTCCAGTTACATAAATACGCTGCAGGTGCCGAGAGGATTCGATGTCGCCGACGATGAGATTGTAAAGAGACTCGATGCGGGCGACCTGGTGATCACGAGCGACATTCCCCTGGCCGCCGAGGTCATCGAAAAAGGTGGCCATGCCCTGAGCCCTCGAGGCGAGCTGCATACGACCGAGAATATTCGAGCGCGCCTCAATATGCGGGATTTCCTCGACACGATGCGCGCCAGCGGCGTCGATACGGGCGGCCCGCCCGCCCTTAGCCAGCGAGATCGCCAGGACTTCGCCAACAACCTGGACCGCTTCCTGACCAAACACGCTAAAACCTGAGCGAATACTCCAGCCCAAACTGCCGCGGCTTGCTCGGCCAGGCGATATCGGCCGGCAGACCGATGAAACGCGCGGCAAAAAACCATTCGATGTACTCCTCATCAAACAGGTTCTCGACATACAGCCGCGTCGACCAGCGTTCGTTCTCGAGAGCGAGGCTGAGATTGGTGAGATCGTAGGCGGACTGCGTGTCGAGGTTGTCGAGCGTCCAGTAAGTCTTGTCGCGGTGCTCGTAGTCGAGCCGACTGACCAGGTCCAATGCCGCGGTCAGCGCGTGCGTGTGCTGCAAGGCCAGGTTGAGGCTCCAGACCGGGGCGCCCGGCACCTTGCGGCCCACGATTGCGCTGGCCGGAACCAGTACACCAGGAATGTCCTCATACTCCTTGATTTCGCTGTCGGTAAAGCCGAGGCCGAAGGCTGATTTGCAGTGCATCCGTTGGCAGCGCAGTGATTTCGAGTTCACCGCCCATGATCTCGCTTTTGCCAACGTTGATGTTTGCCTGCGTGCCGGTCTGGTCGAATAGAAAGTACTGCTGATCGTCGTAATCGATGAAGAACAATGAAACGCCACCGCGGAAGCGACCGCCGGACGACGTACCCTTGAGGCCTGTCTCATAACTGACCAGCGATTCCGCGTCGAAGCCCGGCAGGAAATTGCTGCCCGGTGCGAGATTATTGAAACCGCCGGCACGGAAGCCCTTGCCGATCGTCACGTAACCCAGCAGGCCGTCGCGGAAGCTGTAGGCCAGGCTGGCTTTTGGTTGCAGTTCGCTGAACGTCTCGCTGCGGCCCTGCGTCGTGTCTTTCGGTGTTTCCTCGTCGTAACGAAACGCGAGCGTCAGCTCGAGGTCTTCAGTAAGGTCGTAGCTGAGATTCCCGAACGCGGCGAAATCTTCGAGTTCAAGATCCTGTGCCGCTGGCGGAACCGGCGTACCGAGGAACGTGGTTGCCAGCGAGCGGAAGCGATCCTGGGTGAAGTACTGCACGCCAGCCACCCAGCGCAAGGCCTTGTCCGAGTCAGAGACCAGTCGTAGTTCCTGTGCAATGGTCTCGGATTTGTCGATCACAATGATGTCGATCGCTTCGAACAGCGTCTGGTCCAGGTCCTGGTCGTTGCCGGAATCCACGTCAGTGTACGAAGTGATCGAGGTCAAGGTGCCCCACCCCAGGTCGTAGTCAATCTTGGCCGAGGTTTCCCACGACTTCACGAATGACTTGCCGATGCGGTTGGACTGAATCTCGTAGGTCGGATTACCGAAAAGAATCGGCGCGGCCGGTGGCGGCAACGGAAGGAATCCCTCGCTGCCGGGCATGAAATAGCCGGAGCCGCCATCCTGATCGAGATACTGCCCCCGCAGGTCGACGCTGAGTTTCTCGCTCGGCTTGAACAGCAGGCGCCCGCGGAACGCCGCGGATTCCTTGTAGTCAACGTACTGATTGTCGAGGTAAGCGTTCTTGAGCTGGCCTTCCCGATCCTGGTAACGGAAAGACGCACGGTACAGCACGCTATCGTCACCGACCGGACCCGACGCACTGCCGGCCAGCGTATAGTCCTGCCCCTGCGCTGCGGACAGGCGGAAGCCATACTCGGGCTCGGCACTTGGCTGTCGCGTCGATATCAGGATTGCACCGCCGATCGCATTGCGCCCATATAACGCGCCCTGCGGCCCGCGCAGCACGTCGACGCTTTCGATGTCGAACAGTTCCTGGGTCGTCAGCAGGTTGTTGGTCGCGCTGACACCGTCAATGCGAAACGATACGGGCGGCTGGCCCGTGCCTCGATTTTGACGGATTCCACGGATGACCAGCGTACTCACGCCGACTTCCTGGTCATCGGAAAAGCGCAGGTTGGGTGTCAGCGACGCAACGCGGTTTATGCGCTCAATGCGATACCGCTCGATGTCCGCGAGCCGTAAATGGCGTAATCGAGTCCGGCACGTCCGAAAGCTTTTCCGCGCGATAGCGCGACGAAACGACGATTTCCTCGATGGTCGTATTGTCCTGCGGCTCTGCGCGGACTTGCTCCGCAGGTGCAAGAATTACGCACAAAATCAGGGCTAAGACTGCACTCGACGTGCAGGCCGAATAGTTCGACAAAGTCTGTTCCTTTGAATTATTGGTTCTGGGCAAATCGCACGATCTGACCGGAAACGACCAGCTGAGTCGCGATTATGCCAAGTTAACCTTCGGACGCAAACGTCCTTATAATGCGCCGATGTTAAAGTTCTACCGCGAGATCCGGGATCGAAGCGTCATCAAGGTCGGCATCGCCTACCTCGTGACGGCCTGGCTGATACTGCAGCTGGCCGACGTGCTCGTGCCCGCCCTGGGCTTCCCCGACACGGCCGTTTCCTGGGTGCTCGCCGTGCTCGCGGCCGGCTTTGTCATTTCGCTGATCCTGACCTGGCTTTTCGATATCACGCCCGAAGGGTTAAAGCGTACAGACGCACCGGCGACATCGGTTCCTGCCGTTGATATTGTCAGCAGAAAGTCCATAGCCGTTGTCCCCTTTCCTGACCTGAGCGCTGAGAAAAACCAGGAGCATTTCTGTGATGGGCTGACCGAAGAAATTCTGAACGCGCTGACCGGAATCCCGAACCTCCGCGTCGCTTCCCATACCTCTTCATTCTCGCTCAAGGGCAAGGATTTGTCCGTCAAGGAAATCGCGAGCCGATTAAATGTCGCCCACGTGCTTGAAGGCAGCGTGCGTAAGTCACGCAATCGTATTCGTGTAACCGCAAAACTGGTTGAAGCCGCGACGGACACCCAGCTCTGGTCGGAATCTTACGATACCGAGCTCGATGATATCTTCGCTATTCAGGACGCCATCGCAGCGAGCGTTCTCGAAGCGCTAAAGCTCAAACTTGGCGCAGTACCCGCAGCCGAAAAAGACACGACAAATACCAAAGCCTACGAGTATTTCCTGCGAGGCCGTGGCTACGCCGTTTCCAAGAGTGACCGCGACGTTGAACTCGCTGCAGAGATGTTCAGGAAGGCGGTAGAGCTTGATCCGAAGTTTGTGCGCGCATGGCTCAATCTCGCCGAGATGTGCGCAATACATGCCGTATTTTTTGGCGACTCGGCCGAGTGGCGAGAAATCGCCAATAAAGCGGGCGACAAGCTGGCCGAGCTTGTGCCCGGGCAGGCCGAGAGCTGCCTGGCGCATGCCTATGCATTGATGGCCGAAAAACAAGTTTACCGAAGCGGAGGAAGAATTTCGAAAGTCCATCACGCTCGATGCCACGATGTGCATCGCCCATCATCATCTTGGCCGCGCGCAGTTGCAGCAGGGAAAAACGACAGATGCCGCTGAGAGTTTCGCGACCGCGACCCGTTGTGACCTCGAGGACTACGAAAGCCCCATCCTTGCCGCGGCTGTCTACGATGGCATCGGCTGAGGCAGAAAAAGCCCGGGAGTTCGCCCGCATCGGTGTCGAACGTGCGGAGAAAGATTCTCGAGGATTACCCTGACAACCAGCGCGCTTACTATCTTGGCGCCGGAGCCATTGAAATGCTCGGCGACATCGAACGCGCACGCGAATGGGCGGAGTACGCTCTCGCGCTGGACCCCGAAGACGCCGTAACGAGATACAATTCGGCCTGTTTCTACGCCAGGATCGGCGAAACTGACAAAGCGCTTGACTGCCTCGAAAATTCCGTCATTTCACGCGCCTGGATCGAGAACGACGCGGATCTCAACTCGCTTAGAAATCAGCCGCGCTACCGGACGATACTCGACTCTCTGTCCAACTGAAGTATGTCGAATCTGATTGTGCCTACGCAGTAATTCTACGTATCGCCAGTGCCGACGCCGTGGCATAACGTTCGTCTCATGGACACACGAACACACAAAACACATACCTGGGCTGAGCCGTACAAGATCAAGATGGTCGAACTGCTCCGCATGACAACACGCGACGAACGCCTCGCGGCAATTCGCGAAGCGGGCTACAACACGTTTCTGACACGCAGTCGCGACGTATACATCGATCTGCTAACGGACTCCGGCACGTCCGCAATGAGTGACCGACAGTGGGCCGGCATGATGCTCGGTGACGAAGCATACTCCGGCAGTGAAAATTTCTACCATCTCGAATCGGTTGTGCGCGAATACTACGGCTACAAGCACATGGTGCCGACTCACCAGGGTCGCGGCGCCGAAAACCTGATGTCGAAGATTCTAATCAAGGAAGGCGACTACGTACCCGGCAACATGTACTTCACGACCACCCGCCTGCACCAGGAGCTGGCAGGCGGCACATTCGTAGACGTCATTGTCGATGAGGCTCACGACCCGCAGGACACTTTTCCATTCAAGGGCAACGTTGACATGGGCAAGCTGGCTGCACTGGTCGACGAGGTCGGCGCCGATCGTGTGCCTTATATAAGTCTCGAGGGCAACGTGAATATGGCCGGTGGGCAACCGTTCTCGATGGCAAATCTGCGAGAGCTGCGTCGTTACTGCGACGAGCACGACATCCCGATCATGCTCGATGCCACCCGCACTATCGAAAACGCCTGGTTCATTCGTGAACGCGAAGACGGCTACGCCAAAAAACCGGTGCGCGAGATTCTCCGCGAAATTTGCGATATGACCGATGGCTGCACGATGTCGGCGAAGAAAGACGCGCTCGTAAACATCGGTGGTTTCTTTGCCTGCAATGACGATGACGTGTTCCGCCAGGCCAAGAACCTCGCGGTTGTCTATGAAGGCCTGCATACCTACGGCGGTCTCGCCGGTCGCGACATGGAGGCCATGGCGCAAGGTATCCGCGAAGCCGTGACCGAGGAGCACATGGCGGCCCGCATCGGGCAGGTCCGTTACCTGGGGCGAAAGCTCGAAGCGGCCGGCATCCCCATCGTCGAGCCAATTGGCTCACACGCCATATTCATCGACGCGCGGCGCTTTTTGCCACACATCGATCAGGAGCAGTACCCGGCACAGGCGCTGGCCGCCGAGCTGTTTATTGAATCAGGCATACGCGCAATGGAACGTGGCAATGTATCGGCCGGTCGCGACCCCGTGACGGGGCAAAACCGTCGGCCAAAACTGGAGCTCGTGCGCCTGACCATTCCGCGGCGGGTCTATACGCAGGCGCACATGGATGTGGTCGCCGAGTCCGTTATTGACCTCTATCAGCGGCGGGACCAGATCCGCGGCCTGAAGATGGTCTACGAACCCGAGTACCTGAGGTTTTTCCAGGCTAGGTTTGAGCCGATCGCCTGACTCAGTCGAGGTCCGGCAGGCCGTGCAGGACGAGCAGGTAGTAGCTGACCATGCCGACGATCTTGTCGTTCTCAACGACGGGCGCATGGCTGATGCCGAAGTTTTCAAATAACCTGGCGCAGTAACGAATCTCCATGTCCGGCCGCACCGTAAGCACCGGCTTCGCCATGATCTCGTAGACATTCACGCGTTCCGGCGCGCGGTTCTTTGCGATGACCTGTTTCGCAATATCCGAAAACAGCAGCATGCCGTGCTCATCGTGTTCGTCACGTCGTTTTACGATCAGGCTCGTCGCGCCGACTTTTTTCATTATTTTCAATGCCGACAGGACATCGATCGAGCCATCGACCTCCGTCACGTTGGTGCGCATACAGTCTCGCACCGGACCCCAGTTTGGGATTTTCATAGATTTTCCTCCACTATGTCTACAAGCTCCTGCGCCTGATGCACGATGCCGACGGCGTCTTCGACATCAACCAGAACGGCAATTCCTGTGCCGGGCTTCTTATCGAACTCACCAACCTCACCAATATGCTCCAGTATATGGCGACTCAGGTGCTGCTCTACCAGCAACAGCACAACGTCGCGCTGCGAGCTCAGAGTCAGCCCGAAAAATGTCTTGCTTTCTTTGATGCCTTCGCCGCGGGCATTTGGTATCACGGTGCATCCCGTCGCGCCTGCTTCGCGTGCGGCCTGCATGATGTCGTCAGTCTTTGTGTCCTCGACGAAGGCGACTATCAGCTTAAAGTGCATGGTCTTGTTCCTCTTGCAGTTCGTCTTGTTCGATGTCGGGATGGTCTACCCGTTGTCGCATGACCGCCAGCTGGCCGTAAGCCAACACCGAGATTATCGGAAACAGGGCTGCGAAAGCCACAAGTCCAAATCCATCCAGCAACGGGCTGCGTCCCGGCACCGCCTCAGCGAGTCCAAGGCCGAGCGCCGTAATTAACGGCACGGTTACGGTGGATGTCGTCACGCCACCGGAATCATACGCCAGCGGCACGATCACCTTCGGCGCTAACGCTGTCTGCGCAATAACGACCAGATAGCCGCCAGCGATGAAATGTTGCAAGGGCAGACCCGAAATTATTCTAAAACAGCCCAGGCTCACACCAACGCCAGCGCCGATCGCGACAGCGACCCGTAGCCCCCAAACACCGATCGCGCCACCCGATACATCATTCGCCTTGATGGATACAGCCATCAACGCGGGTTCGGCCAGCGTCGTGCTGAAGGCAACGGCGGCGCCAAACAGGTACACCCAGTAATAGTCCCGCCAGACCAGTGCGCCCGCCGCGCTTATTCTTGCGGACTGCAGGAATTCCGGATCCGTCAGCTGCTGTGCCATCAGTCGGCCGAGCGGAAAAAGCGTGTGCTCCAGTCCTTCAAGAAACAGACCCAATCCCACAATGACAAATACGAAGCCGACGACAATCTGCCTGACGTTCGGCATTCGGCCGCCGATGACGAATATCTGAAACGCAAACAGGAAAACGGCGATCGGCAGTACATCGATTGCGCTGTTGCCGACAAACTTCAGGGCGTCGAGAATCAGATCCATTCGAGAATCGTCCCGTACAACAGCACAAAGAGAATCGGCGTCAACGACGCGAACGCGATGAGACCGAAGCCATCCGTCATCGCATTTCGTCCTTTCAACGAGCTGGCGAGACCGACGCCGAGCGCCGTTACCAGCGGTACTGTGACGGTTGACGTCGTGACACCGCCCGAGTCATAGGCGACCCCGACGATCTCCATAGGAGCAATGGTCGTCGCAAGCACGACGAGGATATAGCCACCAATAATCATGACCGGGAGCGACCAGTTGGCCAGGATGCGAAAAACGCCGATGAGCAGCGCAACCCCGACCGAGAATGCAACCACGAGCCGCAGACCCAGCGCATAGCTGGCCCTGGCTTCGTCCGTTGCCGGGATTGCACCTGCGTCAACGGCGACCGCAGCGGCCTCGGCCGCAACGGCCAATAAAGCCGGCTCGGCAATGGTCGTACCGAAACCGAGCACGAACGCAAAGGCGAATAGCCAGAACGCACTGCCCTTTTTCGCCAGCGAGTGCGCGAGATTTTCACCGATTGGGAACAGCGCCAGGCGCAGTCCGAATATGAAGAACGTGAGACCCGCAACAACGAGCAGAGCTCCGAATATCAGCGATACGAAACCGGATACGGGCTGCTTGATGACCCAGATCTGAAAAACGCCGATGACGAGGACAATCGGCGTCAGGTCGCGCAGACTGCCCAGCGCGTCTCGGGAAAGTGCGATCAGCGAGTTTTTCAAGCTCGTCCTTCAGGTTAAACGTCGGTCAACGTCGGTTCTCCAGTGATTCTATCGAAACTTGTGCCTCATTGTTCCGACTTGTAGGCAAACGCATAGTAAAGAACCGGAATTACAACGAGTGTCAGAACAGTCGATACCAGGATGCCGAAGATGAGCGTCACCGCAAGTCCGTTGAAGATCGGATCGTCAAGGATGAAGAACGCACCCAGCATGGCAGCCAGCGCCGTCAGCGCGATGGGTTTCGCCCGCACGGCGCCCGCCCGAATCACGGCTTCCTGGAACTCGACGCCGGCATCGACCTCCTGCCGCACGAAGTCGACGAGCAATATCGAGTTCCGGACGATGATGCCGGCCAGTGCGATCATGCCGATCATTGAGGTCGCCGTGAACTGTGCGCCCAGGAGCGCGTGTCCCGGCATGACACCGATAATCGTGAGCGGAATCGGCGCCATGATGATCAGCGGCACCACGTATGACCGGAATTGCCCCACGACCAGCAGATAAATGAGTATCAAACCGACCGAATACGCGATGCCCATGTCACGAAAGGTCTCGTAGGTAATCTGCCACTCGCCATCCCATTTCAGGCTGTAGTTGTAGGGATTGTCCGGCTGAGTGATGAAACGCTGTTCAATCTTCTCACCATCCAGCGCCTCGTCTCCAATGCGGCCCACCATGTCGAACATGCCGTACAGCGGGGAGTCGAAGCGGCCGGCCATGTCGCCCGTGACAAAAACAACGGGCAGCAGATCCTTGTGATAGATCGTCTGCTCCCATTCGGATTCACGGACGTCGACAATCTCGGTAAGGGGGACAAGATTGCCATCACGGCCGGCCACTCGAATCATCAGGAGACTGTCCAGCTCGGATTTGTCCGCGACCGCCAGCTCCAGGCGCACGGGCACCGGGTATTTTTGATAGCCGTCGCGCACGAACGTGACATCTTCGCCGCTCAAAGCCGTTTGCAGTGCTTGTGTCACGCTGGCCTGCGAGACGCCCAGCAATGCCGCTTTGCTCCGGTCGATCGAAACGACCAGGCGCGGCGCCGACACTTCGACGCTGTCATCGATGTCGACGATGTCCGCCGTCGCGGCAAACAGGTCACGAAGTTCTCCCGCGATCATTTGCTGGCCCGCGTAGTCAGGGCCGTAAATTTCAGCGACCAACGGTGACTGCACGGGCGGGCCCGGGGGGACTTCGACAATTTTCACCGAACCGCCGAAACTGCTGCCTATTTCATTGAGACGCGCTCGCACGGCGGTCGCAATTTCATGGCTCTTGCGGTCACGATCGGACTTGCCGACGAGGTTCACCTGGATATCACCGACGTTGGGTCCTTCACGCAGGTAGTACTGGCGCACGAGGCCGTTGAAGTTTATCGGCGCCGCAGTGCCTGCGTAGACCTGGTAGTCCGTGACTTCGGGCAGCCCGCTGAGATACTGCGCCATGTCGTCGAGCACACGCCCGGTCTGCTCGACCGTCGTGCCTTCGGGCATGTCGAGCACGACCTGGAATTCTGACTTGTTGTCGAACGGCAGCATCTTCATTACGACGGCTTGCACGACGACGAGACCCATGGCGAGCAGGATTGCAACAAGAACGCCACCCAATAACCAGCGACGCGAGCGCTTGCCGTCGGTACCGCGCAGGAACGGGCCGACAACCCTGCGAAACAGCCGATCCAGCCACAGGGCCGAGGCATCTTCTTTCTTTGTCTCGTGAGTATGCGGCAGCAGTTTCTGGCTGGCCCACGGCGTGATGATCAGGGCCACAGCCAGCGACAGCAACATGCCTATGCTCGCGTTGATGGGTATCGGACTCATGTACGGGCCCATCAGTCCCGTGACGAAAGCCATCGGCAGCAGTGCGGCAATCACGGTGAAGGTCGCGAGTATGGTTGGGCCACCCACTTCGTCGACCGCCGGGGGTATGGCTTCCAGCAAAGTCTTGTCACCCATCGCCATGTGACGATGAATGTTTTCGACGACGACAATCGCATCGTCGACCAAAATGCCGATGGAAAAAATCAGCGCGAACAGCGACACGCGGTTGATCGTGAAACCCCAGGCCCAGGAGGCAAACAGGGTCAGCATCAGCGTGACAACGACGGCGGACCCAACCACAACGGCCTCGCGCCATCCGAGCGACACCATGATCAGCAGGATGACCGAGATTGTTGCGAATGCCAGCTTCTGTATCAGCTTTTTTGCTTTGTCGTCGGCGGTCTTGCCGTAGTTGCGCGTCACGGTGTACTCGACACCGTCGGGTATGAAAATGCCCTTAAGCTCGCCGAGCCGCTCGATGACCTGCTCCGCCATGCTTGCCGCGTTGGTGCCTGGCTTCTTCGCGATGGCCAGCGTTACCGCGGGTGCTCCGATACCGGGCGTCAGGCCAATCTCATCGGCTGCCGCGCCCGTGCCAAAGCGAACGTATTGTTCGGGATGATCGGGCCCGGCCGAGACGTCCGCGACATCTTCCAGGTAGATCGCTTTGCCATCACTGACGCCGACGACCAACCCGGCGACATCGTCCATGTCTGCGAGGAAGGTGCCGACAGTAACCGGGACAGACCGGTTTTCAGAAACAACAGCGCCCGCGTGGGCCGCAACGTTGCTGACGATGAGCGCGTGGCGCAACGCATCCAGCGAAAGGCCGTAGGCTGCGAGTCGCTGTGGATCGAGCTGCACATGCACGACACTGTCCGGACCGCCTACCGTGTAAACATCGCGCGTGCCCGGCACGCGTTTGATCTCCGCCTCGATAGAGTGAGCAATACGTTGCAATTCGTGCGCGCCTCGAAGCTCGTCCTGCGTCCAGAGCGTCACGGTCACGGTCGGCACATCATCGATGCCTTTGGGCTGAATCAAGGGCTGCAATACGCCACTGCCAGGCGGCTGCCAGTCCTGGTTTGAATAGACCGCGTTGTACAAGCGCACAATGGCAGCCGTCCTGTCCTCGCCGACTTTAAACTGAATCGTCAGCACCGCCATGCCCGGCCGTGAAACCGAGTACGTGTGTTTGACGCCTTCGATCTCTGCCAGCACCTGCTCCATCGGTATGGCGACGAGGTTCTCGACCTCTACGGCACTGGCGCCCGGGAACGGCACAAAGATGTTGGCGAACGTGACGTTAATCTGCGGCTCTTCTTCGCGCGGCGTCACCATGACTGCAAACACGCCCAGCAACAGCCCGGTCAATGCCAGTAACGGCGTAATCTTCGAGTCCTGGAATTTCTTCGCCAGCGATCCTGAGAAACCGAGCTTTCGTTCAGTCGACACCTACTGCGCTCCAGCGGTTTCTTTGAGGTAGATGCCGGCGCTCACAGGATCCGTGGCAACGGATTCGCCCTCGTTCAGGCCGGCCAAAACTTCGATCGAATCGCCATAGCGGCGCCCGAGACGGACCTGCCTGAGTGTTACGCGATCGTCCTTTGCTACATAGACAGCACTGAGCTCGCTGCGTCGCACGACCGCCGCAGCCGGTATTAACAAGCGTTTGGTCTCGCCGACCACGAAACCGACTTTGACAATCATGCCCGGATACAAGGTCGGGCCGCCATCCGGCAGGTCAACGCGCACGCGGAATGTATTTGCGACCGTGTCGGCAACCGGGAAGAACGTCAATTCCGTGCCGGCGATGCGCTCATCGCCGATGTAAACGGCCGCCTTGCCGATCGTGCGAACGGCATGGAACATGCTTTGTGGCACGTCCACGTTGACGCGCAACGACTGCAGCGACAATCCCGTAATCAGTGGCTGTCCCGGTGAAACCAGTTCGCCGAGTTCCACATGTCGCTTGGCAACGATGCCGGCGTAAGGCGCACGCACCACCGTGTATTCCAGCTGTTCCTTTGCCGTTGCAACGCCGGATCGGGCAGCGTTCAGGCGCGCCTGCGCGGCGTCCCGGTTGGCTTTGGCCTGATCGAAGCGGGACCGCGAAACGGTCTGGTCTTCATACATGCTTGCGAAACGCTTGAACTCCTGATCCGCCTCGGCGTATCGCGCCCGTGCTTCTTCGAGCGCAGCCTCGGCGCGCGTCATCGCGGCACGTTGCTCCGTGTCTGTGAAACGCATGACGACCTCGCCCGCGTCGACAAAATCGTTGACGTCGAACGGCAGATCGGCAATGCGACCCGACGTTTGCGCCGAAACCGTCGCCTGGTTCACCGCTTCGATGCGGCCATCCCAGATGCGCTCGCGCGGTGCGACTTCGTAAGCGACGGTCGCGGTCGGAAACGGCACGGCCGTTAGGGCCTGGGTTGACAACAACAGCCCCAGGACGATCGCTGGGAGATATAGTCTAAGTAATTGATTCAATTGCGAAACCTCGGGTCGATGGCATCATGGCCACGACCTATACATTAGATTTCGCTTAATTATACTTTACTAATATTATTTGTGCCAGTCCTGGTTCGCACTCGCAACGGATCACGCCGCGACTTTCTCGAGTAGCGCGGCGTACCTCGGGTGCGAATGCAGGTTGACGAGATCCGCGTCGTGCTTCATCCAGTCTTTACTGATTGTGCCGTGTTCGAAAGCGCGTTCGAGGTAGTCGAGCGCCTTCTCGACCCTGTTCAGAGTCGCGTAATTGCACGCAACATTATAGAGAACGATTGAATCATCAGGGTCGATTGCCAGCGCACGTTGCAACCATTTTTCCGCGCGGTCGATTTGGCCAAGCACTATTAATGAACCAGCACCCAGGTGTAAGGCCCGCGCGTCGTCCGGATTCCACTCAAGTTGTCTTTCAACGACTTCAATCGCCCGCATGGCCTCTTCTCTCGCTTCATCCATTTGGCCGGCGCCACGCAGGATCTGCACGCGCAATAGGCGCGACTGATAATCCTCAGGATTAACAGATGCCGCTTTCGCGAACAGTTCGGCAGCCGCGACCATGTCTCCCTGATGAAAACGGGTTCGCGCAAAGTAGTAATAGGCTTCGAACAACCTCGGATTGAGGTCGATCGCCGCTTTGAAGTTCAGCTTCAGCTTGTTCAAATTCCTCGCAAACGAGGTGCGCCAGACCCGAGGACGCATGCGCTTCAGCAAGGTCCGGGTTCAGGGCCAGTGCGCGATCGCTTGCCTCACGCGCTTTGTCTTTGAACCACGGCGTCGGATCCGCGTACATGATTTCAAGCGAAAAACAGTCCGCATACCCCGTCCAGGCCAACGCGAATTTTGGGTCCTTTTCAATCGCCTTCTGAAACATCTGCCGCGCGAATTCAATATCGACTTTGCGAAAGCGATTTAGAAACTGTTTGCCACGAAGGTAGTAGTCATAGGCCACCACATCGCGGGTCGACGTCGTCTTGATAGTAGTGATGGTATTCAGCAATAGTCCCGGCAATACTGGTCGCAATCTCATCCTGAACCGCAAATATATCCTCCAGTTTGCGGTCAAACGCTTTGCGACCAAAGGTGATAGCCGGTTTCTACGTTGACCAGCTTCGCGGTGATCCGCAAACGGTCACCGGACTTTCTGACGCTGCCTTCCAGGATCGTGTTAGCACCGAGCTTTCTGCCAATGTTCTGCACATCACCACCGGCGCTGGCGTATCTGAATGAGGACGTGCGTGCGACGACCTGCAGCGACTCGATCTTTGTCAGTGCATTGAGGATTTCTTCCGCAACTCCCTCGCAGAAATAGCCCTGATCCTTCTTCTCGCTCATGTCGACGAATGGCAGCACCGCAATCGATGGCGAGTCGATGGCCATCGTGTCGACGCCTTCGTACCGCGAGTCGCGACGAATACCGGACGGAGTAATATCGAACTTCCATGCGAGTATGGCGGCGACAGGGAATCCGGCGATCACGACGAACGATCAGTGCCCTCATCACCCAGCCGGGAAATCCCAGGGGCTCAAACGTCACTTCACCAATCTGTAGCACGACCCACGCCACCAGACGCATAGGCGACCACAACAGGATAGACGCGGCGGCGCAGCAGTTCCGCCGAGAATCCGGAAAGATACGAAAGTGGTTTTATCCTCATCGCTACAGCCTTGCGCACTACTTGTGATTGTACGCTCGAATTGTGTCCGACGTAGATTCGCGTGTGCGAGGCGCTGCTATTCGTACTGGAATCGATTCACCGCGAGCGCCGCGACAACCACGGTCGCCCCCACAATGATTGCGAGCTGCGGCAAAGCCGACGCAGCACCCGACTGGAAGCTGATCAGTTTGTGTAACGCGTCCATGGTCCAGCCCGTCGGCAGGAAATTCTGCAGCATCTGCATCCAGGGCGGAGTGATTTCGATTGGCCACCAGCAGCCACCCAGCGCCGCCAGCGCGTTGGCCACCAGTACGCCGAGGCCCCCGGCCTGCGCTTCGGTGCTCGCAACGCTGCCAATCAGCAAGCCCGCTGACGCACAAAAACCGGCCCAGGCGGCGAGGATCACGATGACCATCGCGAGATCCGGTCCCCAATTCATCTTGAACAGCAGCGTGCCGATACCGAGCGCGACCGTGACCTGAATCGCGGCCAGCACCATGCGGCCTGCCCATTTCCCGGAAACCACTTCGGTTCGTGAAATGGGCGCGGATGCGAGCCTGCGCAGCAGTCCCTTTTTGCGTTCCAAAACCAGCAAGGAGCCACCGCTCGTTAGCAGCACCAGCAAGGTAAACATCACGAGAATTCCGGGGATCGCCTGCTCAAAACCACTCGGTATTTCCTGGCGCTGCCCGGCCGGGGATACGTCGAGTTGCCAGATACGCGGCTCCGCATTGAGTGCCAGCAGGTCGGCGGCCGAAAGTTCGCTCTCACTGTTGGCATCTGCGACCACGATGTCGGCCAACGCGGTATACAAGCTGCGCTGAATGCGAATGATCTCGAAGTTACGCGACAGCGCAGAGGCTTTGGTATCGAAACTGGCTGTGACCTGGTTGCCGGCATTGATTTCGTCTGACAGGTTTGCCGCAAATGTCAAAGTGCGGCGTGGCGGATCCTCACCTTCGACAACGGTAAGCTCCGTGACCCACTCGGGTTCGAAATCGTTCTCTCGCAACCGCAGGCTGATCTGGTCCTGAAGGAACCCGGGTGACTCCGCCACCACCACAACAGGCGTTGCCTGCCCGCCACTGACACTCCCTGAAAATCCGCCCGTTACCGTGCCGATGAAATAGAAAAAGATCGGCGGCATGACGAATAGCCAGACCAGCGTCGAGCCTTGCCGAAGTTGAAACCTGGCGTCGTTCCAGGCGATGAAAAGTATTTCGCGCATCGCTTAGCGCCTCGCGAAACCGGTCTGCAGACGCCACGTGCAAATCGCGAGGCCGCTAATCGTCATTACGAGAACGATCGCCCAGCTTTTCGCGTCGAACGTCCAGGCTGCCGCCGAGGTCAGTTCCTTCGTCAGACGATCAACGACAAATCCATTCGGTGACATTCGGCCAATGGCCGCAATCCAGTCGGGCAAGACGTCGAGCGGGAAAAAGCTGCCGCCCATCATCAGCAATGGGAAAAGCAGAATTGTTGTCAACAGGTTGGCGGCTTTTTGCGTGGGAAACAGCATTTGCAGGGCCGCGAACCAGGCGAACAGGCCTACGCCCGAGATCGTCACCCAGACCAGGGACGGGACGAACTTGGTCCAGGCGAGGCCGTGGTAGAGAAAGCCGAGCGTCAGCGTGATGCCGGCAAGGAAACCGATGACGACGGCGGCCGCCAGTGCTTTGCCATAAACGAAGCGGCTCAGCAGTCCCGACGTCGACACGAGGCGTCGCAAGGTGCCGGTCTCGCGCTCCTTCCAGTAGTCGGCCGACAAGCCCTGTGCCGAAAAGAGAATCGCCATGAGTACGATTCCGGGCAGGAATAACACCGCGATATCGGGGCGCGGCTCCGCCGGCGGCGGCTCGACGATCTTGAGGTCGATTGCCGGTGGGAACAGAAGCGGCGATACCGTATCGATCTTGCCCTGGATCTTTACGGCAATGTCGGCGACGAAGACATCGTTGGGCACGGTGTCGCTAACCGAGTTATTGATCTGCTCGATTTCCGGGCCGAACAACGCCTGCGCGTAGAAGCCGAGGTCCAGCAGGATCTCGGTGACGTCCTGCATGATGCCCGGCAGAATCGTTTGCGACGGGTTGGTCTTGAGCGTCAGCGTGACGGGCGTTTCTTCCAGGAATGCGGCGCCGAACCCGTCGGGAATAATCAGAAAGCCACTGGCTTCGCCGGCATTGATGCGCGCCGTGCCCTCGTCGAGCGTGACCTGTTCAACCGAAATCAGTTCGCCAAGTTGCCCCTGGCTGTACGCGCCCGCAATCAGCCCGCTGAGCAAGGATTCATCCTGGTCGTGGATCAGCAGGATGCCCGTCGGGCTGGCGCCGTCACCGCCGTCGACCATGGCCGTGATCAGGCCGCCGATCAGAAATGGAATGCCCAGCCACAGCAGTACGGCCAACGGATCCTGCCACCAGCGCGACAGGTCCTTTTT
Organism: uncultured Gammaproteobacteria bacterium; assembly: GCA_963841165.1. Classification (GTDB taxonomy): domain Bacteria; phylum Pseudomonadota; class Gammaproteobacteria; order Steroidobacterales; family Woeseiaceae; genus UBA1847. Next base: position 105,188 of record CAWJCA010000057.1, read on the forward strand.
GAAGGAGGCGAGCAGGAAACTCATGACTACTCCCTGAGTTCCTTGCCCGTGAGCAACAGGAACAGGGTCTCGAGGTTCGGACTCCTGAGGCTGGTCTCGGCGACGGAGCCCCCCATTTTCGTGATGGCCGCGAAGATCTCCGGAAGGTGCTGTGACGCTGACGACAGCGTGAGCGTCAACACACCATCGTCCTGCGAGATCAGCTCAAGGTCATGCATGCCACGTCCAGTCAGGGTACTGATGAGCTCCGTGATACCCGTGTCCGGAAAATCGCCGTTGAGTTGCAGCACATCGCGCGCACTGAGTTGGGACTTGAGTGCATCAACCGTGCCCGTGGCGATCAGCTTGCCGTGATCGATGATGCCGAGGTCGTCACAAAGCCGTTCCGCTTCTTCCATGTAGTGAGTCGTATAGAGAACACAGGCGCCCGCATCGCGTTCGGCTTCGACCATTTCGAACAATCGCTGGCGCGACTGCGGGTCGACGCCAACCGTCGGTTCATCGAGCAACAGCACGCTGGGCTTGTGCACGATGCCGCAGCCAAAGTTCAGGCGGCGCTTCATACCACCGGAAAAAGTCTTGGGCAGATCCCTGGCACGGTCAGCAAGGCCGATATGGTCGAGTACTTCCCGGACGCGTGATTGAAGCTCCGAACCGCGAAGGCCGTAGGCCTTGCCCCAGTACTTGAGGTTTTCTACGGCCGGCAGGTCTTCATACAATGCGAGTTCCTGCGGCACTACGCCGAGGGAGCGTTTGGCTTTCTTGCCCTCTTTGACAATGTCCGCGCCGGCAACGCTGATGTGGCCCGATGTCGGCGACAGCAAGCCGGAAATACAGTTGATCGTTGTCGACTTGCCCGCGCCATTGGGGCCCAGCAAACCGAACACGCTGCCTTTCGACGCGTCGAAACTGACGTTGTCGACGGCTGTGAAATCCCCGTATTGCTTAATCAGATTTCGAACTTCTAACAATTCCGCCTCCCCAACTGAGTCCGAACAACGGGCGCAGTACCTTGATCCGACGTATGACGAACTCGTGCAACACGAAGCAACCGCCGATTGTGGCGCTCAGCACCAGCATGGGCTCAATGACCGGCCCAAGCTGCAGCTGCGACAAGTTGTAACCAACAACGATAACGATCGTCTGATGCAGGATATACCACGGGTACACGGCCTCGGTTGCGTACGGCAACCATTTCATCGGCTTGTTGAACAGATGATGGCCCCAGCCCAGTGCGGCAAGCATCCAGATCCAGC
>CAWJCA010000058.1:0-8227 GCA_963841165.1 uncultured Gammaproteobacteria bacterium
GCCTTTATTACCCGACGACGACAACGATGCGGGCGAACGAACCGTTGCCATGGCGCACTGGTGCGAGGGATTTTTACACGGCCTGGTTTCGGCGAAGCACGGCGATGCTCTGCGAGACCGGCTCGCGGCCGAGCCGCTCGCAGACATTATTCGTGACATGCTGCAAATCACGCGGGCCGAGCTCGATGACATGACCGACGAGGAAACCAATGAAGCCGCGTACGTCGAGCTGGTCGAGTACCTGCGAGTCGCGGCCCAGTTGACCTACGAGGAACTCGCTGAGATCCGTCACAGCGCCGATTCTTCGCCGGAGAGCGGCCGCGACACCATACATTAATGGCCGCGAGCGGCGTAGAATACGGCTCGCCAAAAACAAAACGAGCGCAGTGCCAAATGGACAGGAAAGAATTTGAACGCCGCCGCAAGCAATTGGCACGTATGGTCGGTACCGGCGGTATTGCCATTCTTCCGGCGGCGCCAGTCAGGACGCGAAGTCGTGATGTCGAGTACCGTTATCGACAGGACAGCGACTTTTATTACCTGACCGGATTTGCCGAGCCGGAAGCTGTGGCGGTCCTGGTTCCGGGCCGCGATACCGGGGAGTTTCTGTTGTTCTGCCGTGATCGTAATCCGGACAAGGAACAATGGGATGGCTCGAGGGCGGGGCCGGCTGGAGCCGTCAGCGACTACGGTGCTGACGATGCATTTCCCATTGACGATATCGATGACATATTGCCGGGGATAATTGAGTCCTGCAGCCGTGTCTATTACACAATGGGCATGTATTCGGACTTCGACGCGCGTATTGCAGACTGGGTTAACTCTTTACGTTCCGGCTTGTCGCGCGGTTTGCATACGCCGCAGGAATTCGTGGCACTCGATCATCTCCTGCACGATATGCGCCTTTACAAGAGCCGTGGTGAGATTGCAGCCATGCGGAAATCTGCCAAGGTGGCCGTGAACGCCCACAAACGGGCAATGCAGATGACGCGGCCCGGACTCTTCGAGTACGAGGTCGAGGCGGAGTTTCGCCATGAGTTTCGACGTAACGATGCCTGGGTCTCATACAGCCCTATTGTCGGCGGTGGCGCAAACGCCTGCACTTTGCACTACGTTGAGAATAACGCCGAACTCAATGATGGGGACCTGCTGTTGATCGATGCGGGTTGTGAGCTCGACTACTACGCATCCGATATCACGCGGACGTTTCCTGTTAACGGGCAGTTCAGCCCGGAGCAACGTGCGGTCTACGAAATTGTCTTCGAAGCGCAGCTCGCAGCGATTGACAAGACGGTCAAGGGCAACCACTGGAATGACCCTCACGATGCGGCCGTCAAAGTCATCACGAAAGGATTGCGAAAGCTCGGCTTGCTGGATGGCAAGCTGCCGAAGCTCATCAAGGACGGTGCCTATCGGCAATATTACATGCACCGCACAGGCCACTGGATAGGCATGGATGTGCACGACGTAGGCGATTACAAAGTGAGTGACGAGTGGCGCGTGCTTGAAACCGGCATGGTGACTACGGTCGAGCCGGGTATCTATATCCCTGGCAAAAGAAGCATTCCGAAGCGCTTCCGCAATATTGGTATTCGCATCGAGGACGACGTTGCCGTGACGGCCAGAGGTCCCGATGTTTTGAGCAAAGGCCTGGCGAAGGACCCCGACGACATCGAGGCGTTGATGCAGGGCTCATGAGCACGAGCGGTCAAGACAATTATTACGACATTGTGATTGCCGGCGGCGGCATGATCGGCACAAGTCTCGCGCTGGCGCTTGCGCCACTCGGTTTGCGCGTTGCCGTTGTGGAGGCTGTCGCGCGCAAAGCGAGCGCCCAGCCCAGTTTCGACGATCGTTCCACGGCGCTGTCCCGCAGTACGCAGCGCATGTTCGAAGCAATGGGTCTGTGGGACGAGATTGTTGCGGCATCGACGCCGATTCACAGCATCCATGTATCTGACCAGGGCCGTTTCGGTTTTTCGCACATCGATGCCGAAGAGCAAGGCGTGGAAGCGCTCGGCTACGTCGTCATAAACCGGGTGCTGGGCAGCGTGTTGCAGTCTGCAGTGCGCGGGCTCGACGGCGTGGATGTGATGTGTCCCGCGCGCATTGTCCGCGTCGAACTGACTGCCGAAGAGGCAGGGGCCATCGTCGAGCCTGGCGAGGGCGAGCAAAGAACCCTGCGTTGCAAGCTGCTGGTTGCAGCCGACGGTGCCAACTCAAGCGTGCGGGAAATGATGGGCATCTCCGTACAAAAGCGCGAGTACGGCCAGCGCGCCGTGATCGGCAACCTGCTGTCCGAGAACAAGCTGGAGAACCGGGCATTTGAGCGATTTACGCCCCAGGGGCCGCTCGCTGTGCTGCCGCTTGCCGATGACCGTGCCGGGTTTATCTGGGCGGTTTCGGAGCACGATGCGGAACGTGTGCTGGCGCTGGATGATGAGACCTTCCTCTGCGAGCTGCAGGAGGAGTTTGGTTACCGGCTGGGGGCTTTTTCGCACGCCGGCAAACGCACGTCCTATCCGCTGACGTTGAGCAAGGCGCTGCGCCTTACTGCAACGCGAAGCGTGCTGATTGGCAACGCGGCCCATGGCTTGCATCCGGTTTCGGCCCAGGGTTTCAACCTGGGCATGCGTGATGTTGCGGCACTGTGCGACTGCATCGCTGACAGTCGCGCCGAATCAAACGGTTTCGATCCGGGCAATGAACAGCTCCTGGAGCGCTACGCACGCTGGCGTCGCAGTGACCAGAACAAGCTCGTGCGATTCACGGATAGCCTGGTTCGATTGTTCGGCAGTTCTCGCCGGCCATTTCGCACACTGCGTAACCTGGGCATGCTGGGATTCGACCTGATCCCCGGAGTTCGTTCGGTATTTGCGAAACACACGATGGGTCTTGCCGGAAATCTCCCGCGGCTGTCGCGCGGCGTGCCGCTCAAATGAAGCAACATTACGAAGTCGTCATCGTGGGCGGTGGCTTGGCGGGACTGACGCTTGCGGCACTGCTCGCACAAAGCCGACACAAGGCATCGCTCGGCATCACCTTGCTGGATGCGGCCGCTCGGCCTCAATTTCTTGCCGACGATGACATATCGCTGCGGGTTTCGGCCATCGCGAGCGGATCGGCCCGACTCCTGGAGTCGATAGGCGCGTGGCCGTTGATCAGCGAGTCGCGACTCAGCCCCTATGAATGCATGCGCGTCTGGGATGAGAACGACACGCCGGACGGCCCAGCTGCCTTGCGATTTGATGCGGCCGAATTCGCAGTGCCGCAACTCGGGTTTATTGTTGAAAATATTGTGTTGCAGGATGCGCTGCTTCGCCAGCTCGATACCACGAATGTCGCGTTGCGATTTGCGAGCCCTATGCGCTCGCTCGAGCAATCCGGACGGCAATACACGGTCGAGCTGGAGGGAGGCGAACGCTGCGTCGCCGATCTGGTCGTGGGTGCCGATGGGGCGCGCTCATTCGTGCGCCGCGCGGTTGCAATCGAGACCAGGAATTGGCCATACGCTCAGACGGCATTCGTCACGCATCTTTGTCCCGCGCGCGAGCACAAGGCGACAGCCTGGCAACGTTTTCTGCGCAACGGTCCACTCGGCATGCTGCCGCTGGCCGACGGCCGGGTTTCCGTGGTCTGGTCCACAACGCCGGACCTGGCAAAGCGCGCACTTGATGCGTCCGATGAAACGCTCGGCACGATGCTGACAAACGCGTCTGACAGTGTCCTGGGCGAACTCGCGGCGGCGGGGCCGCGAGGTGCATTTCCGCTCGGCGCACAGCACGCACGACGCTATGTATTGCCTGGCATTGCGCTGATTGGCGACGCGGCCCATGCGATTCACCCCTTGGCCGGTCAGGGCGCGAATCTCGGGCTGCAGGATGCCGCCGAACTTGCAGCCGTCCTGGATGCCGCGTTACAGCAGGGTCTGCACCCGGGTGACGAGCCCGTATTGCGACGTTATGAGCGCGCTCGAAAGGGTGCGAATGCCACCATGTTGCATTTCATGACTGGCCTGAATCGCCTGTTTGCGACAGACTCGCGTCTGGTTGCAGAACTGCGATCGGCCGGAATGCGGATTTTCAATCGCAGTGGCCCGATAAGAGAACGCGCCGTCAAGGTCGCGCTAGGCGTCCGCTGACGCCGCAAAAGGGGAAACATGAAGCAGCGCTATGTCTACATGCTCGCGGCATTGCTGACGGTCATCGGTCTGTCCGTCTTTATTTACAAGTGGCAGGTGCTGGGTTTCCCGGTGAGCGAGAACCAGGAGACCCCGGTCTGGACCATCGAATCCGCAATCAACTTCGACAGCGGCCCCGGGTCGATCAAGGTGCAGCTGCACGTGCCGACGTTGACGCCCGGCTTTCGAATGCTCAATGAAAATTCGGTGTCGCGTGGCTATGGCTTCAGCCTGAATTACGGCAGCGGCGGTCGACAAGCGCAGTGGGCGATCCGCCGGGCCGATGGCGAACAAACGATCTACTACCGAATATCGGTGTATGAGGATGACCTGGTCGACCAGTCCGATACGACGCCGCCGTTTCCACCGTTGCCCGTGATTAACGAACCTCTGAAGACGGCCGTCGATGTACTAGTATCCGACGTGCGCGATCAATCGGCTGATACAGCGTCATTTACGACCGAACTGTTGCGTCGCGTTAACGACCCGTCACCGGATCCGAACGTAGAGCTCCTGATGGCGGGCGTGCGATCGAACGCCGACTTCGTCGCGGTTGTGACGACAATACTGGCTGCGGCCCGTATACCCGCACGCATGGTGCGCGGGTTTCCGCTTTCAGGTCGGCAGCGTAGTGCGTCGCTGGCCGCCTGGCTCGAGGTACACGACGGCGACCGCTGGCTGTACTTCAATCCAGTGACGGGAGAAGAGCGCCTGCCAGAACGTTTTCTGGTCTGGTGGCGCGGCAACGAGCCGCTTGTCAGCGTGGAGGGCGGCAGTAACGTCGAAGTGAGTTTTGCGATCCAGGAAAATCACCTGGACGCGGTGGCCATTGCCGAAACGCAGGCGGCCAAGAGCGGCACCTTTGCCGTCGACTTCTCTCTCTACAGCCTGCCCATACAGACACAGGCCGTGTACAGCGTGCTGCTCATGATCCCGGTGGGTGCGCTGATTATGGTCTTCTTTCGCAACTTCGTCGGCATCGATGCATTCGGCACGTTCATGCCTGTCCTGATCGCACTTGCGTTTCGTGAGACAAAGTTGTTCTGGGGTGTCGTATTGTTCACAACGCTGGTTGCCCTCGGACTCAGCATCCGGTTCCTGCTCGATCGACTGCGGCTATTGCTCGTACCACGTCTGAGTGCCGTGCTTATCGTGGTCGTAATCCTGATGCTTTTCATCAGTCTGACCTCGCATCAACTGGGTCTCGAGACGGGTCTTTCTGTCGCGCTGTTTCCGATGGTGATTATCGCCATGACCATCGAACGCATGTCCGTCGTCTGGGAAGAACGCGGAGCAGCTGACGCGATGCGTGCGGGTCTGGGCAGCCTCGTCGTGGCGGTCTCTGCTTATATTTTCATGGGCATGCCGTGGCTCGAGCACCTTATCTTTACCTTTCCCGAACTGCTGCTGCTGATCCTGGCAATGGTCCTGCTGGCGGGCCGCTACACGGGCTATCGCCTGACGGAATTGCGGCGTTTCAGAGCGATGATCACGGACTGATGTTTGCAGCCGCGAAAAAGCTGCGCAGCAAAGGTGTTCTCGGGCTGAACGAACGCAATTCAGACTACATCATGCGGCTCAACCCGCGGCGCCTTTACCCGTTGGTGGACGACAAGGCATTGACCAAGGACGTCGCTCTCAAAGCGGGCATGGCCGTGCCCGACCTGTACGGCATCATTGCCCACCAGGGAGAAGTGCGGCGGTTTGCTGACATCGTTCGCGATCGGGATTCATTTCGTCATCAAGCCGGCCCGCGGCAGTGGCGGCGACGGTATTCTTGTCGTCATTGGCCGTGGCAAACGCAAACGCGACAACTATCGCCTGAGTAATGGCATTTTTGTTTCGGAAGGCGAAATTCTGCACCATATTTCCAACACAGTCGGCGGTCAGTACAGCCTTAGCGGCAATCCTGACAAAGCGCTGATCGAGTACTGCGTGCATTTTGACCCGACGTTCGCAGAAGTGAGTTTCCAGGGAGTGCCTGATATCCGTGTCATTGTTTATCGAGGCTATCCGGCCATGGCGATGGTGCGCTTGCCGACACGAGCGTCCGACGGCAAGGCCAATCTGCACCAGGGTGCCGTCGGTGCAGGGGTTGATCTCGCCACGGGCGAGACCTTGACTGGCGTACTCGGCAACGAGGTCGTTGACGAACACCCGGATACCGGTGCACACATTGCCGGGTTGCAGATTCCCAACTGGGATTTCATCCTGGAGTCTTCGGCACGCGGATACGATGTCACGGGGCTCGGTTATCTTGGCGTCGATATGGTCATTGATCGTGATCGCGGTCCGCTGATTCTGGAGATGAATGCGAGGCCCGGACTCAACATCCAGATCGCGAACGGGACCGGGCTTGCGCAGCGCATTGCGCGCATCGAAGCGCTTTACGATTCTTCCGCCGGCCCCGCAGAGCGCGCCGCTATTGCGCGGCGCGAGTTCCAGACCGTGGTGGAGCACCAGGCGAGTCTGTTTTAACGCCGCGCTGCGGCTTTCTGCTTCATCTGCGCCGTAAGCCAGACATCCATGCGTTGTTCGAGAATATCGAGCGGCAACGCGCCGCCGCCGAGCAGTTCGTCATGGAAAGCCCGGATGTCAAAGTCATCACCGAGATGCAGTTCGGCGCGCTCGCGCAGCGTCAGCATCTTCAGTTGCCCGATCTTGTAAGCGAGCGCCTGGCCAGGCCAGGCAATGTAGCGATCAATTTCATTGACGATATCGTGCTCGGTTTTTGCAGCGTTGTCCTTGAAGAAGTCGATCGCCTGTTGGCGGGTCCAGCCTTTGAAGTGCATGCCGGTGTCTACAACGAGTCGCACCGCGCGCCACATGTCATAGGTTAGCTGACCAAAGCGTGAGTAGGGGTCCTTGTAAAGCCCGAGATCGTAACCGAGCCGTTCGCTGTACAGACCCCAGCCCTCGACAAAAGCGGTAAAACCCAGGAAACGCCGGAACATCGGCATATCACCCAATTCCTGCTGCAGCGCAAGCTGCAGGTGGTGGCCGGGCATGGCTTCATGCACGCTCAGTACCTCGATTTCGTACTTTGGACGAACTTCCGGCTTGTAGAGGTTTACCCAGTAAATGCCCGCGCGGCTGCCGTCAGCGGCGGGTCGGGAATAATAAGCCGTCGTCGTATCGGGAGCGATCGAATCGGGAATCGGCTTGACGCCGTAAGGCATTCGCGGCAGTACACCGAACAACTTCACGAGCTCCGGATCGATACGTTTGCAGGTTGCGAGATAGGCTTCATACAGTTCGTCGGGATCGTCGAAATAGAACTGCGCGTCGGTTCGCAGGAAAATGAGGAATTCCTGGAAGCTACCCTCGAAGCCGACCTCATCGATAATTGTCTGCATCTCGCCGCGCAGGCGCTTGACCTCTTCAAGTCCAAGCCTGTGAATCTCGTCGGGTGTCATGCGCGTTGTCGTGAACGAGCGAGCCAGGTGTTCGTACCAGGCGTCGCCGTTTGGCAGTGCCGACTGGCCGATGCTGTCGCGCGATGCCGGCAGGTACTTGCCGTTGAAGTAGCGGTCAAGCTTCTTATAGGCGGGCAAGACTTTTTTCTCGATCGTTTCGAGCGCCGATGCGCGCAGGCGTTGCTGGTCGTCGGCCGGTACCGAGTCCGGCATGTTGGCAAAGACGCGATAAAACGGGCTGTCCACAGGGTTCTCGACAAGCTGCATTGCGAGCTGCAGCGTTATGCGTTGCATCAACACCCTGGGTGCCATGATGTCCGTTTTGCGGCCGGCCTCAGCACGGTCGATTTCCTGGTCGATGACGACGTCGATCTTGCTCATACGAGCGAGCCAGTCTTCGAAGTCCCTGCTCGTCGTGAGGCGCAGCTGATTCGTCACGTTCTCGAGGTTTTGCACACCGCCTCGATGGAAGAAGGGCAGCAGGTATCCTCGAAACTGATGCAGGTCGACGTCGTCCTGAAGCTGGCGCCGAAACAATTCGTAGTTGAGCTGATCGGCGTCGGACAGGGCACCGCGATCGATGGCGTACGCGCGGCGCAGGAATTCGCGTGTTTCTTCGTGGCGGCGCTCG
>CAWJCA010000059.1:0-5605 GCA_963841165.1 uncultured Gammaproteobacteria bacterium
TAGCGAGGGCTTCGGCGTCATTCTCGGCTGCGATCGGGAAGATTCCGGCGGCCTCCATCTCGAGACCGTAAATGTTGTACTTCGCCATGGTTTCGAACATGTCCGGATCGGGCGTGTAGAAAAGATCCGCCGAGAAGATATTGCCTACGTGGTAACGGACCTTCTGTGCCTTCGCGGCCTCGACCGCTTTGTGCACCAGGTCGTAGCTCGCCAGGGCCGCCAGATCGTAGCCGCCGAAGCGCATGCGATTGCAGTTGGAGTCTGTCGATGCCCCCATCGCGATGACGATGTCGCGCAATTTCACGTCGGGGTGCGAAGTGCCGCAGCTGCCTACGCGGATGACGCGCTTCACGTCGTACTCGGTTATGAGTTCCGTGGCATAGATGGACGCCGACGGAATGCCCATGCCGTGGGCCATGACCGAAACCGCGCGCCCTTTGTACTCGCCGGTGAAGCCCCACATGTTGCGCACATCGGTCACGCGCCGCGCACCGTCGAGATAGGTATCGGCAATGTATTGAGCGCGCAAAGGATCGCCGGGCATCAGCACCGTGTCCGCGAAATCGCCGGGCGCTGCATTCATGTGTTTGGTTGCCATTGGATCCTTACTCTTTTCCCGCACGCGGCAATCGCGGTATTGTCCCCCAATGGCCCCGAAAGCGAAACCGCAAGAAGAGCTGTGGACCACCGAGCGCTGTTACATCACCGAGCTTCTGAACAGCGACGATCAACCGGAAGTTTCGCTGGCGCGTACCCGTGTCGAGCCGGGCGTCACGACACAACTGCACCGGCTGTCCGTGTTCGAATGGTATGTCATCGAGGCCGGGCACGGCCTGATGTGCATCGGCGACGAGGCCCCATTTGCCGTGGCCACCGGCGATACCGTGGCCATACCGAAATACACCGCTCAGCAGGTCACCAATAGCGGCGAGGAGGACCTGGTCTTCCTCTGTGTCTGCGCCCCGAAATTTTCGCAGGAATGCTACACATCGCTCGAGTAGCGGCGGTATACTGCGCGCAACATCAAGCAGGAGACCTCCAATGTGTGGTGAAAATACAACAACTAATTCTCGATCCTCTTCCCGGCTGGCGATCAGCGGCGCCGCTGCCCTGGCATTGACCGGCCTGTTTTCGGGTCCGGCAGGTGCGCAAGAGCCCGGCGTTCTGGAAGAGATCGTCGTTACGGCCCAGAAACGCGAGCAGAGTCTCGAAGACGTGCCGGCATCGGTATCCGCCATTTCCGGCGACAGCGTCCGCGATTACCTTGGCTCAGCCGAAAACATTCGTGCTTTGGCTGGCCGCGTACCAAGCCTGCAGATCGAATCATCGAACGGCCGCACGCAGCCACGCTTTTACATTCGTGGTCTCGGCAACATCGATTTCGATAACAACGCCAACCAACCCGTGTCGATGGTGTTCGACGAAGTTGCGCTTGAGAACAACGTGCTGCGCAGCTTGCCGTTATTCGATATCGAACGCGTCGAGGTATTGAAAGGTCCTCAAGGTTCGCTCTTTGGCCGTAACACCAACGCTGGACTCGTCAAGATCGATTCCGCGAAGCCGACCTTCGAAACTAACGGATACGCGAGTCTGACCTACGGCAGTCGCGAAACGACGGGTTTCGAATTTGCGTCCGGAACCGGGCTGACGGACACGCTCGCGGCTCGAGCGTCGTTCAAATACCAGACTCGCGACAACTGGATCTACAACCTCGCCGACAGTAACAGCGACGATGACTTCGGTGCCTTCGACGAGACCGCCCTGCGCGTGCAGTTACTCTGGCAGCCCTCCGATGAGTTCCGGGGCCTCCTGAAACTGCACGGCTTTAACCAGGACGGCTCACATCCGCAGGTTTTCTACGCAAACGCCATTCAGCTTGGCTCGCCGGGCCTGCGCAGCGGTTTCGATATTAAAGTCGCGAATCATGACGGCAGTGCCAGCATGGACCTGCAGCACGGCGGCGGCTCGCTGAACCTGCAGTGGGATCTGGGTGGTGACGCGACCTTGACGTCGATTTCCGCCTACGACTCGGTCACCAACTTCCAGAGTGCGGACGTTGATGGCGGGCTATTGTCGTTCCCACCCGTTGACTGCGAACACGCTGGGTCGCCAGCTTTTCTTCAATGTTGCGACCGGCGACGGCCTGGATGACCACCACCAGATCACGCAGGAGTTCCGCTTCACGACCGAGTCCGACAAGCTGTTCTCGCAAATCGGCGTGTACTATTTCGACGAAGAGATCGACGTCCTGTCCCGTGATTACGAACAGAACTTCTCGGATATCGTTAACCAGGAAACCCGCTCCTACGCAATCTTCGGTCAGCTCGACTTTTCGCTTAGCGACAGGGTCAACCTGGTTGTTGGCGCGCGCTACACCGATGACGACAAGAAGCTCGCCGTTATACCCGGAGTGAATTCTCCGTCACCGGCGGACACGATCGATATCGGCGATTCGTATGTCAACTGGGACGTGGCCCTGAATTTCAACGCCAATGACGACCTGAGTTTGTACGGCCGTCTCGCGAACGCGTCGCGCGGCCCTGTGACACTGGGTCGATTCGGCTTCACGAGTTCCGCGGAGACCGAGACCAGCAATGCCGCGGAACTGGGATTCAAGAGCACGTTGTTTGATGGCAGGGCGCGCTGGAATTCAGCCGTTTATGCGTTCCGCAACGACGACCATCAGCTCACAGCGACGGGCGGCGCGGGCAATGTCAACCAGCTGCTCAACGCTGACAAGGTCAATGGTTTCGGTGTCGAGTCGGAGCTTGAAGTATTGATGACGGACAACCTGCGCCTGATCGCCAACGTCAGCTACAACGACACTGAAATCGACGACCCGAACCTGCGTGACGATCTGTGCGGATCGAATCCGACCTGTACGGGCCTCGACCCGGTTGTCGGCAGTCGCGTCGGGCCGTTCGGACCTGTGACCGAAGTCTCTATCGACGGCAACCCGCTGCCGCGCACGCCGGAGTGGATCGGCAACCTGATCGCGCAGTTCAATATACCGCTGCAATCGGGCGACAGTGTCTACTTCCACACCGACTGGAACTACCGCAGTGAATCCAACATCTTCCTGCACCGTTCCGTCGAGTTTGTGGCAGAAGAGCGTTGGCTCGGTGGTCTGCGTCTTGGCTACCGCAGCGCGAACGGCAACTGGGACATTGCAGCCGTCGGTCGCAATATCACCGACGAAATCGTCGTTGACGGTGCACTTAACTTCCTCAACCTGACGGCATTTGTAAACGAGCCGAGGTACTGGGGAGCCGAAGTCCGCTACGATTTCGGTAACTAGCTTTTGTTTGCTACGCAACAAGAAAAGCCCGGCTTCTCGCCGGGCTTTTTTTTACAATAGCCCGATGCGCCGGATTTTCCTTACTTCAATAGCCCTGATACTCATAGCAACCAGCGCCTGCTCCGACGCTGAGCAGGTGCCGACTGAGCAAGTGCCGGCCCTCGCGCCCGTCGTCATCGGCAAGCTGGAAGACCCCAACATTCGCGAGGCCAGCGGCCTTGCGCGGTCCCAACAGCAGGACAATGTATTCTGGGTCATCAATGACAATGGCGCCAAAGAGTGGGTTCACGCGATCAATCCCCGCGGCAAGCGCATCGGTGAATTCGACCTCAAGAAGTCCGACAACGTTGACTGGGAAGACCTGGCGTCGTTTAGCATCGATGGCAAACCGTATCTCCTCGTCGCGGATATCGGCGACAACGACGCGAGACGCAAGATCACGCACACTGTACGTCGTAGAGGAACCGGTCGCTGCCAAAAAGGAAAAAGCCAGGGTCGCCTGGCAAGTCGATTTCAGGTACCCCGACGGGCCGCGCGACGCCGAATCGGTCGCGGTTGATATCGAAAACCAGCGCGCACTGGTGCTGACGAAGCGCAACACTCCGCCGGTCCTCTATGAAGTGCCATTGCATCCGGCTGATGACAAAAAGGTCACGGCGAAATGGCTGGGTATGATCACGAGCCTGCCACCGCCTTCCCGACGGGACGTCGAGTTCGCGCCGAAGACCAACGACTGGCACTGGCAGCCCGTGGGCATGGATATTTCGGCGGACAATCTTGCCGCCGTCATACTGACCTACCGCGCCGTGTACTACTATACGCGGCAGCCTGATCAGGATTGGTTCGATGCGCTGAACACGCGACCCAGGCGCGTCAGCCTCGGCAATTTCAGGAACGCTGAAGCCATCGCTTTCGGCAATGACACTCGAATGGTTGTCGTCACGGGCGAGAACAAACATTCGCGGCTTTTGCTCATCGATTTCAATGGAGCGCCAACTGAATGAACGGAACACATACGCACTGGATTCCTGCGATGTTGTCGATCTTGCTGTTACTGGCCGGCTGCGCAAACCGTGTCGAACAGGAGCCTGCCGCCAAAGCCACGACGACTCCGCTGGCAGTCACCATCATGACCTTCAATGTCGAGAACCTGTTCGATAACGACGACGATCCAGGTAAAGACGACAAAGCGTATTTGCCGATCGAGGCAAAACAAAACGACGCGCACATAGCCGCATGTAATTCAATTACAGTCGCACGCTGGCGGGACGAGTGCCTCAACCTCGACTGGAGCAATGCCGCGATTGATCGCAAACTGACGGTGATCGCCGATACGATCCGCCAGGTCAATGGCGGTCAGGGTGCCGACATCATCGCGTTGCAGGAAGTTGAGAACGTCGAAATCCTTGAACGGCTGCGAACCGGGTACTTGAATGATCTTGGTTACGAGCCGGCGATACTGGTTGAAGGTGCGGACAGTCGTGGCATTGACGTGGCCTTCCTGTCGCGTATCCCGCTCGCCCATCCGCCGATTCTGCATCCGCTGACGTTGTCGCAATTCGCGGAACGCGAAAGAGATACCCGCGGCGTGCTGCAGGCCGACTTCGAGCTGGCGAACGGCTCCATACTGACGGGCTTCAGCGTGCATTTCCCCGCACCCTATCACCCGACCGGGATGCGTATTGCCGCTTACCGGCACTTAACCGAGCTTCTCAATTCGCTCCCGGACGAGCGCCCGGCTTTTGCCGCCGGCGACTTCAACACGACCAGCACCGAAGACAATGAGAAAAATATGCTCGATACCCATGCCAGGCCGTATTGGGCACTGGCCCACGATATCGGCTGCGGAGACTGTAAAGGCAGCCACTATTACGCGCGCGACGACAGCTGGTCGTTCCTCGACATGATCTTGTTTGCCGACGCGCGTGGCGGAAATACAACAGCCCGCATTCGCGCTGATTCCGTTCAAATTGCCAACCTGAATCCCGCCCAGGTCAGCAGCAAGGGCACGCCCGAACGCTTCCATTCCGATCAGGGAATCGGTGTTTCCGACCACTGGCCAATGGTCGCAACGATCGAACTGACACAAAAACAATAGCTTGTAGCGGTTTCGTGACTCGTTTTCTTAGCTGCGGTAACTACCTACTTTTTTTTCTTCCGAAAACTTGTCCGTTGCGCTCCCAAGCCCTTATTGCACAAGCATTTTCCCTGCGATAGATTAGCCGCATCAAGCCAAAAAATTGTCCCGACACTCGTTGCACTGACGGCATTAGGGATACAAAAACAGACCAGCGAATTCTGATTGTC
>CAWJCA010000060.1:0-74977 GCA_963841165.1 uncultured Gammaproteobacteria bacterium
ATTACTGCCAAGCCCGACGTACGCCGGACGCCAGTGGTCTTTTTTGGCAGTCGTTGAGGTCAAAGCCGGCGCCTCACGAAGCCTGCGGCTTGTTGCGACGACGCCTGGAACGCGGGCGACGCTTCTTTTGTGGCGCGGAGTTCATCTGGAAACTCGCCGCACGCTCCTCCGCCGATTGCGTCTGAACCTCGGTCCAGAACTTCGCGACTTCGGCATCGACTTGACCCACGTCTCCGAGCAGCACCATAAAGTCGTAGGCTGCCCGGAAGCGACGATGTTCCAGCAAATTCATCGCACGCTTGCCGCGCGTCACAGCAAAGCGCGGCTGTAATGACAGCATCTCGCGCATCGGCACCGTAAAGCGGCGCGGAATCGAGAGGCGGCGCTGCTGCGCTGCGACGATGTCGTACGATGCGAGGCTAAGTGATTGCGCTTCCGTCATCTTCTCTTCGGAGCGCCGTATGGCCGCGAGCTTTTTCACCGGCGCCCAGAAAAACACGCCCAATAAAAACATCGGCGTCACCGACTTACCTGCTGCCACACGTCGATCCGTATTTTGCAACGCCGCGCGAACGAAACCCGCGAAAACCTCGTCGTTTTCAAGTTCTTCTGCCGTCGCCGGAAACATCTCCTGGAACAGGCCGTGTTGCCAAAGCAGAATAAACGTGGTCTCGGCATGCCCGGTCTGGAAGAGCTTGAGGAACTCGTCAAACAGGCGAGCCGGCGGCACGTTGGCGAGCAGCGGCGCGTGATGATGAATCGCTTCGACGACGGGCGGGTCGATCGTGAAATCGAGCTTCGCGGCGAAACGTATCGCGCGCAGCATGCGCACCGGATCCTCACGCAGCCTTGCCTCAGGATCACCGATGAGCACCAGCTGCTTGCGCTCGACGTCGGCGACACCGCCGACATAGTCCCAGATACTGAAATCGGTGACGGTGTAATACAGGGCATTGCAGGTGAAATCTCGTCTCCAGACATCTTCATCAATACTGCCGTAGACATTGTCCCGAAGTATCCGGCCTTCGTGATCATGCTCGGAGTCGTCGTCGATGTGTTCGGCCGCGGCGCGAAAGGTCGCCACTTCGATAATCTCGCGGCCGAAACGCACGTGCGCCAGGCGAAACCGACGGCCGATGAGCCGGCAATTGCCGAACAGCGCTCGTACTTCCTCTGGCGTCGCGTTGGTCGCCACGTCAAAGTCCTTGGGGTGCAGATTGAGCATGGCATCGCGCACGCAGCCGCCGACGAGAAACGCCTGATAGCCGGCCTTGTTCAGCCGATAAAGTACCTTGAGCGCGCTTTTGGAAATCTCGTTTCGAGAAACGTTGTGATCAGCACGGGTGATGATTTGCGGCGCGTCGGACCGGGAATTCCCGCTGTTATTCAAATTTTATTCCGCATGGCAATACTGGATTCGGCCGTATCATAGCAGTCCGATGCGGCTGCAAGGCTGTTCGCGGCGAAAAACCCGGATACGTCTTGAGCATTTGCCGCGCGGCCGTATAATAGCGGCCCGGTTTTGGACGACCGGCTGAAACTCCGCTCCCTTCGTCTAGTGGTTCAGGACGCCGCCCTCTCACGGCGGTAACAGGGGTTCGAATCCCCTAGGGAGTACCAAACAAACAAGAGACCCGCCTTGCGCGGGTCTTTTCGTTTGTTTTGTGCTGCTTATGGAGGAATCGAAGCCCGTTCGACAAAACGCGACAGCGTTTTGGGCGCCGCAGGCGGGCCGCAGACCCGAGAATCGCCTTAAGGCGATTCAAGCCAATCCCCTAGGGAGTACCAAATTTATCAAAGCGGCCTTGCGCCTTCGCGCGAGCCGTATTCAGGCGGCGAATGATTACGAAATGACTAACTTGTCTTGCTCGTAAGCCATTCGCAAATTGCAGAAAAAAACGCTTCGCGCGCGGATTTCTCGATCCACGGGCTGTGTCCACAACGCTCCCACTCGTGGTATTCCAACTGAGGTAGGTGCCGGAGCAGGCTATTCCGGATCATGTTGCCTGGATGGGGATCATATTGTCCGTGCAACATGAGAACCGGGGATTCGATGACCCCAAACGCGCGAGGATAAGTTCCGTCAGCTTGTAGTTTTGCCATATCGTTCCACGTCTCTTCATGGGCCTCTAAGTCGAATGGCTCAGACTCTTCTTTGTCGGGGTACGGATTGATGGGATCGAAGTCGAACAGATGTCGAGTCAGCTTGAACGTCCGAATAAATCGATCCGCCGGATCGGCGAACTCAGTTGACATTCGACGAAGCTGGTCTCGCAGATCATCGTCCATGCGGTCTTCGATTGTCGCCTGCATTCGGTTCCTGGCAGCTTGGTCGAACGTGCCGCACCCAACAAGAACGATTGGGCCGACATTGCTCGGGTACTCAGCGGCATAGCAAAGGGCAAGCATAGCGCCCCAGGAGTGCCCCACAATCGCCAAAGGGGAGTCTCCGCCGAGGTCGGTAGCAAGCTCGTGCAGATCAGCGACGTGGCGAGCTACGGTTAGCGGCACGCTTCCGCTACCTCGTTGCCATGGCTCTACCGCGCGGAAGGATTTTGAAATGCCCTGTGCTAACGGAGCGACGTCTCCAACGGCGGCCGGACCACCATGCAACACGAGTACCAGCGGGCCTGCTTGTCCATAGCGTCTGACGAACATAGCGAGCAGTCTCGCACACGCAGCGGCCGGACTTCGATCCCTGATGTGAGGTTTATCACTGAAAGCGCGTGGTCGAGGGCCGCTGTTGTACTTTTTTCGAATTGGTCCGGAAATTTTGGACAATCCTGATTTACCATACCCATTCGATAAATGGAGGATGTCCCTGGATGCACCGAAGCCTTCGTTCGATTCAATGTGTTCTGGCGTGGTTGACGCTGTTGACAGCGCAGGCAAGTGCCGCGGCCGACAGCCGCGATACGAGCGAGATTGTCAGCGCCGGAAACAGCCCTGCCGAGACCTTGTCAATGTACTTCAGGGCGCTGAGTCAACGAGACAAAAATCCTGAGCTCGACATATACACGCCAGCCACGCGACAAATGCTCAAGGACTGGGTGATGACGGCGCCACAGATGGACAATCTCGTGCACACCTACAGTCTCTGCAATGCCGAGCGTGCGCGAATTGACAAAAGGCGACGTTACGCAGTAATCCGCTACCCAACGAATCAGCGAAAGTGTTCACCCTGGTTTTTCGAATATATCGACGGCGGATGGGCGTTAGACCTGACCATGATGCAACGCGCGATTCGTTTCGGTCGCAATAACGCCTGGCATTTCGAGCGCGGCGCGCCGCACCCGTATGAATTTGCCTTCGTCGACTGGGAGTTCGACTCGCATGGCTTCCCGCATGTTGATTGAGACCTGTTCTAGAAATACTTCATCACCGCAGCGACAAGACTCCACACGAGCATCACGGCCGTCGGTACGAACGTAATCGTGAAACCCATTCCGCGAGCATCGGGATCCTTGATATACGATGAGCGATAAATGAACCGCCCAATAATAAAAACCAGTCCCATCCCGGCGCCCCAGAGCGGGTTCACGAGATACGCGAACATCCACAGAGCCGGTATGAATGCAACGAGTTGCTCCATCGAGTTCTGCTGAACGCGGAACATCCGCTCGAACTCAGGGTGACCCGTGATCGCCGGCGCCTTGACGCCGTGCTTGCCTCTCATCGATCCAACCTGGACCGAAAACAGAATGAATTGGGCTAGAGCCAATATCGTGACAATTGCTGCGGCTTCCATGATTTTTATTCCCCTTTAAGACTTTCAAGTCTTTTTCTGTGACTATTGGTGCCTTGTCAACAAAATGATCGCTGACATGGCCGGCCCACGTTTCGACAAGCTTCGCACATTCCTGTTCGACAAAGTCCTTGGTCTCGAGGCCCATGAGTACGTCGCGGTCGCCTGGTCTTTCGCCTATTTCTTCTGCGTACTGGCCTCATACTACATCCTTCGTCCGGTCCGCGAGGCGATGGCCGTGGGCAGCGGCCCCGAGACCATACCGTATCTGTTTATCGGTACCTTCGTGGCCATGCTGATCGCGACACCTATTTTCGGATGGGTGGCCTCCCGGTTCCCCAGACGCGTTTTCCTTCCCTGGGTTTACCTGTTCTTCGTTAGCAATATCGTCATTTTCTGGGTGGTGTTTTCCCAGGCTGTCAATGCGGGTCAGGAGTATGTCTGGCTTGGGCGCGCTTTTTTCGTATGGCTCAGCGTATTCAATCTGTTCGTCGTCTCCGTATTCTGGAGCTTCATGGCCGATATCTACACCCGCGAACAGGGTCGCCGCCTGTTCGGTGTGATCACGGCAGGCGGGAGCATCGGTGCGCTCCTTGGCGGCGCGGCGACCAGCGTCCTGGTCGTACCCATCGGCTTCCAGAACCTGATGCCGATTTCGGCAACACTCCTTCTGGTTGCCGTGCTCTGCATTTCGCAGCTCCGCAAGTGGGTCGTTCTCGAGCACCAAGACGAGATTACCGAAACCGTCGCGAGCGAAAAGCCGCTGGGCGGCAACCCGCTTGCGGGCATCACTCACCTGTTTTCCTCAAAGTATTTTGCCGCGATCGCGGTCTCGTCGGTCATTGCGAGCTCTGCTCGGCACGGCGCTGTACATGTTCGCAGCCGAACTTGTCGAACATGCAATCCCTGACTCGAATGAACAAACGCAGTTCTTCTCCAACATGAATATTGCGCGAACGCACTGTCGGTGATCGGGCAAATGTTCGTGGTCAAACATGTTGTCAGCCGATTTGGCATCGGCGTCAGCTTGTCCTTGCTGCCGATCGTGTCGGTAGTGGGGTTCGCATTGCTCGCGCTTGATCCCGTTCTCGGCGTTGTTGCCGTTCTCGACCGTGGCGCGACGTGCGCTCGGATTTCGGATTCATCAAAGCCTACAACCGATATGCTCTATTCGGTCGTAACTCCGGAAGAAAAATACAAAACGAAGAACTTCATCGACACGGCCGTGTATCGTGGCGGCGATGTCGTCGGAACGTGGGCAGTCAGGCTGATGTCATCGCTGGGCATCGCGGGAATCTCTGTTGTCATGCTGCCTTTCGCCGTACTTTGGGCTATCGTCACGCTCTGGCTCGGCCGCGACTACCGGCGCCAGGCCCGGGACCTGAGACAAAGTGGTGTGATTTAGGTATGCAAAATACGGGATTACTTCGCCGCATGGCGGCGATGCTGTATGACGCATTACTGGTTGCAGCACTGCTGTTTCTGGCAACGATTCCGTTTATCGCGATTCGTGGCGGTGAACCGGTCGAAACCGGTGACAACCTGTTGTACCGGGTTGTCCTGGCTTTGGTGGTCTACGTGTTCTTCGTTGGTTTCTGGAGTCGTTCAGGTCGGACGCTGGGCATGCAGTCCTGGAGGCTGCAGCTCGAAACCGCTGATGGCGGAATTCCGTCGCTCACAGCGGCCAGCCTGCGCTTTTTTGCCGCAATCATCTCGTTACTGCCACTGGGCCTCGGCTTTCTCTGGCAGGTCTGGGACCGCGACAAACTCACGTGGCACGACCGAATCAGCCATACCCGAATCGTGTATTACCCCCAAGACAAAACGCCCAAAGAGCAATGAGCCCCTGCTAGCGAATACGCAAAAGTGCAATAACGGTCACAAGGCAGAGTGCTAGCGACGGCAGCCAGTTGATCAGCACTGGATTCAAATTAAAGACCTGCCCGGAATTCGCGAGCGTCTCGCTGCCAAGGTAGTAAGCCAGGCCGATGATCACACCGATCATAAGGCGGCCGCCCGCCCCGCCCGTGCGCAGAGAACCAAATACGAATGCCAGGGCCATGATCGGCATGATCAGCACGGTCAATGTTCGCGACGCCCGATACCATAATTCCGACTCGTACTGTGATGCATCGAGGTTATTGCGCTTAAGGTAGTCGATGTAGACAATCAGTCCGCGCGCCGAGAGGCTCAGCGGCTTCGACAGTGAGCTGCCCAGCAACTCCGAATTCACTTCGAAAGATTCAACCGCAACCGACGATTCAACGACCTGCACGCCGTCATCCCTGAATTTCGTCTCGCGCAGGTTTTCGAGTATCCAGTTGTCATTCTCGTCGATACCGGAGTTCTCCGCTTTCGCGATCGATGCGAGCTCACTGTCTTCGTTGAAGCGAAACAAATAAATGCTACCGAATTCGAACTCGGTGTTGACCCGCTCAAGATGCAGGTAGACCGGGCCGTCCTTCACCCATGTCTCATTGCCCAGGCGGGCATCGCCTTTCTGGTAACGCGCTTCCATGCGCATGTCGCGTGCGTACAAATCGAGCGGCGGTCCGATGAACTCGCCAATGAGCCCGGTGATGACGAGCATCACGAGCCCCGATGCCGCCACCATGCCGGACAACCTGATCACAGAAAGACCCGCCGAACGCATAACGATAATTTCGCTGTGCCCTGCAAGCGCGCCGAGGCCAAGCAGCGAACCGATCAGCGCGGCAACAGGCAACATTTCGAAAGCGAGATTGGGCAACCGCAGCGCGGCGAACAGGATGACCTGCGGTGTCTGGTAACCTGCCTGCGTATCATCAAGTTCCGCAATGAACTCAAAAAGGCCGGCCAGCGCCAGCAGAACAACGAGCACCATGGCGGTACTCGCGAGAATCGTACGCATCAGGTACTGGCTGAGGATTGCCGTCACCGCCACAACCTCCTGTGCCAGCCATTCTGGACGGCCAACAGGCCCAGAGTGAACAACAACACGCTTCCGTGTACCCACCAGAGCCCAAGAGACGGCGAAATAGTCGCTTGCTCGATCCAGGCTTTTGCCGCGCTCAGCATGTTCAAATAAATGATGAAGACGAGCAGCCCGATCGCCAAACGGCCATAACGGCCCGAGCGCGGCTGACTTCGGCTCAGAGGCACGGCGAGGATCGCCAATATGATTGTCGCCAGCGGGATGCTGACGCGCCACTGCATCTCCGCAAGATGTTCGAGCTCCCGGGATTTCGCCAGCCGCGAGAACGGCATGGCACGAGGCCTGGGCTCGGCAGTGCGCAGGCTCGGCAGCTGGTAAGGGATGCCATGCTCGGCGAATTCGACAACCCGAAAGCGGTTTGTGCCCGGGATACCCTCGTAGCGTCGTCCGTTGTGCAGCACGAGCATGCGAGTATTCTCATCGTTAGACACAAGCTGCTCACCGCGTTCGGCTATAACAACCTCGACTCGACCACCCTCGACCAGGCGTTGCATGAACACTTTTTCCATTTGTCCTTCGGCGGTCACGCGTTCGCCATAGACAACGGCCTGGTCCGGGCCGAAAACCGTGAAGCGCCCCGGCTCGATGCTGGCCAAATCCGCCTCGCGTTGTGCCTGCGCGCCAATACGATCAATCGCCGTCAGGGCCAGCGGTGCACCTTCGATCGATAGCCAGGCCACGCCCGCGGCCAGCGGGACCAGCAGCCACATCATGGGTCGGTAGATGCCCGATGGACCAACGCGACACGCCATCATCGCAGGCATTTCACTGTCGCGGTACAGACGCCCCAGGGCCAGCATGATCGACAAGAAGAGGCCGATCGGTACCAGCACCGTCAGGTACTGCGCTGCGGACAAGCCGATAACGTCGAATGCGGCATCCTTGGGGAGCTTTCCCTTGGCAACGTCGCCCAGAACCCTCGCAAACTGGTTTGTCAGCAGGATCATGAGCAGCACCATCGTGACCCCGAGCCAGGTCATGGTGATCTCACGAAAGATGTACCGATCCAGAATGCGGGTCATCGGTGTCCGGGAATGGCATAGCTGCATGCAGCCGAAAGCGTTAGACTACCGCTTTTATTTTGTCCGTGACAGCCCCGCCCCAACCCTAAGGCACGCAGAATCTATGGAATATTTCACCACTACGAGCAAACCCTCACGACGAGCCGTCGATTGCGTCATCATCGGAATATATGATCGCGGCAAGCTGGGCGTCGCGGCCAGCGACATCGATTCTGCCAGCAAGGGCGAAATCCGACGGCTGATCAAGAGCGGTGACATTTCTTCCGAACTGGGTCATTCCGCCGTGCTGACGAGACTCGCTGGTGTCAAGGCGGCACGTGTCGTTGTCGTCGGCCTGGGTAAATCGAGCGCCTTCGGCGCCAGGCAATTCCGCAAGGCCGTAGCCGCTGCGGCAACAGCGATCTCGAAGACCAAGGCGAAACAGGTGTTGAACGGCCTGACGCTCGAGACCGTTGCCAAAACCAGCCGCTACTACCTTGCACGCCACTCCGCCGAGGCCTTCGGTGAAATCCTGTATCGATTCAATAAAATGAAAAGCGGTCGTCAACCGGCAGCCAGTTCTCTTAAGAAAATCGGCTTTGCGATTGCAAAGCAGGCGGATGCCGCCGAGACGATACGCGGTGCGGAACACGGTGACGCAATTGCGACCGGCGTCTCGCTTGCCAAAGATCTCGGCAATCTACCGGCCAACGTGTGTACGCCGAGTTACCTGGCGCGTACGGCCAAAAAACTTGCGGCAGGCAACGCCAAGCTAACGACCAAAGTGCTCAACGAGGCGGAAATGAAACGTCTCGGTATGGGATCATTACTATCCGTAAGCGCGGGCACCGAGGAAGCGCCCAAACTCATCGTAATGCAATACAAGGGCGGCGGCAGCGAGAAGCCCGTCGTACTCGTTGGCAAGGGTGTCACCTTCGATGCCGGCGGTATTTCCCTCAAGCCCGGCCTCGGTATGGACGAGATGAAATTCGACATGTGCGGCGCAGCCAGCGTAATCGGCGTTATGGCCACGGTCGCTCAGCTTAAACTGCCCATGAACCTCGTTGTTGTGGTGCCCACGGTCGAGAACATGCCGAGTGGCACCGCGACCAGGCCGGGCGATATTGTCAAGAGCATGTCCGGGCAAACGATCGAGGTCCTCAACACCGATGCAGAGGGACGACTGATACTTTGTGATGCTCTCACCTATTCGCGGCGTTTCAAGCCAGCGGCAATTATTGACGTCGCCACCCTGACCGGGGCTTGCGTCATCGCGCTCGGCGCTCATCGCTCGGCCGTGATGAGTAATAATGAAGCGCTTCGAACAGAACTGGTGGCCGCGGGCGAACGCTCCGAAGACCTCGCCTGGCCCATGCCGCTCGGCGAAGAATACGCCGAGCAACTGAAAAGCAATTTCGCCGACATGGCGAACATCGGTGGTCGTCACGGCGGGGCCGTCACGGCGGCGTGTTTCCTCGAAAAATTTACTGATGGGCTCACGTGGGCGCACATGGACATTGCCGGTACGGCCTGGAATAGCGGCACCAAGAAAGGTGCAACCGGACGGCCGGTGCCATTACTGGCGGAGATGCTGCTCGCGCGCTGCCACGCCCTGCCCTGAGCAAACGATCCCCCTTATGGCCAGAGTCGACTTTTATGTGCTTGAGCGCGCTGACGAACGTGCGCGACAGATGCTTGCGTGCAAGCTGGCCGAGAAGGCTTACCGCCTCGAGAACACGGTGTACATACACGCAAAGAGTCGCGATGATGCAGAGCATCTCGACGCGCTCCTCTGGACGTTTCGCGACGGTAGCTTCGTTCCTCATGGCCTCAGCGGCTCTAACGACGAAGCGGAAGTCTCGCCGGTTATGATCGGCTATGAAAAAGAAGGCATCGAATCTCGTGATCTCTTGATCAACCTCGATGACGAGATACCGCCTTTTGCAGAATCGTTTCCGCGAGTTGCGGAACTCGTGACGTCCGACGAGAATTGCCGGCTGTTGAGTCGCAGGCGATTTGCCGAATACCGGGACAAGGGTCACTCGATCCAGACGCACAAACTCTAATGGACAAGTCTTACCAACCCAAAGATATCGAACAGCGCATCTACGAACGCTGGGAGAAAAACGGCTATTTCGCGCCCCAGGGCGACGGAGAGTCTTACTGCATCATGATTCCGCCACCGAACGTGACGGGAACCCTGCATATGGGGCACGCATTTCAGGATACGATCATGGATGCGCTGACTCGTTACCATCGCATGAAGGGCCATCGTACGCTGTGGCAACCGGGAATGGACCACGCCGGCATTGCGACACAAATGGTGGTCGAGCGCATCCTGAACAACGATGGCTTATCCAAGCGCGACATCGGTCGCGAAAAATTCGTCGAGCGAGTCTGGCAGTGGAAAGAGGAGTCCGGCGGACAGATCGCCAACCAGACTCGCCGCCTGGGGGCTTCGGTCGACTGGAGTAACGATCGCTTTACCATGGATGACGGCCTGTCCGATGCAGTGCGCCGAGTTTTTGTGCAGCTGCATGACGAGGGACTCATCTACCGCGGCAAGCGACTCGTTAACTGGGACCCGGTCCTGCACACGGCATTGTCGGATCTTGAAGTCCTGTCCGCGGACGAAGAAGGTCACCTTTGGCATTTCCGCTACCCGCTTGCATCAGGCGACGGACATCTCATCGTTGCAACGACGAGACCCGAAACCATGCTCGGTGACAGTGCAGTCGCCGTGCATCCCGACGACGAACGCTACAAAAAGCTGGTTGGTCAGGACATTATTCTGCCGATCGTCGGCCGGCGCATACCGATCATCGCCGACGATTACGTCGACCCCGAGTTCGGCACAGGCTGCGTGAAAATCACTCCCGCACACGATTTCAACGACTATGAAATCGGCAAACGACATGACCTGCCGCTGTACAACATCCTGACCGACGATGCGGCGCTGAACGACACGGTGCCGGATGCTTACAAAGCGATGGACCGGTTTGACGCACGCAAGCAGATCGTTGCCGAATTCCAGCAACTGGGCCTGCTCGATAAAATCGAGAACTACGTCGTAAAGATCCCACGCGGCGACCGCTCGCACGCCGTTGTCGAGCCGTACCTTACCGACCAGTGGTACGTGAAGATCGAACCGCTGGCCAAGCCGGCTATCGATGCGGTCGAAACCGGCAAAATACGCTTCGTACCCGAAAACTGGTCAAAAACGTACTTCGAGTGGATGTACAACATCCAGGACTGGTGCATCAGCCGGCAACTCTGGTGGGGACACCGCATACCCGCGTGGTACGACGACAACGGCAACGTCTATGTCGGCTATTCGGAAGAGGACGTTCGCAAGAAAAACGAACTCGGCTCCACAGTGGCGCTGCGGCAGGATGAGGACGTCCTTGACACCTGGTTCTCCTCCGCGCTCTGGCCTTTCAGCACCCTGGGCTGGCCCGAGAAAACCGACAGGCTCGAGGATTTTTATCCCGGCAACGTCCTGGTTACCGGGTTCGACATCATTTTCTTCTGGGTTGCCCGCATGATAATGATGGGTATCAAGTTCATGGGTGACGTGCCTTTCCATGAGGTATATATCCACGGCCTTATTCGCGCCGAAGATGGCCAGAAAATGTCGAAGTCGAAGGGCAATGTCCTCGACCCGCTCGATCTCATCGATGGCATCGATGTCGCCACACTGATCGAAAAACGTACCAGCGGCATGATGCAG
This sequence comes from uncultured Gammaproteobacteria bacterium, assembly GCA_963841165.1. Taxonomy (GTDB): domain Bacteria; phylum Pseudomonadota; class Gammaproteobacteria; order Steroidobacterales; family Woeseiaceae; genus UBA1847. Next base: position 11,451 of record CAWJCA010000060.1, read on the forward strand.
GATCACCTGGCGCCCAAGATCAAACAAGCGACACAACGAGAATTCCCGGACGGAATCAATCAGTACGGTGCCGATGCCTTGCGCTACACGTTCGCAGCTCTCGCGACGACCGGTCGCGACATTCGCTTCGACCTGGGCCGCATCGATGGCTACAAGAATTTCTGTAACAAACTCTGGAATGCCGCCCGATATGTTTTGATGAACACTGAATCGCTTGACGATGGCGACGTCGAGTTGAGTGCGGCCGACCGCTGGATCGCGGCGCGACTTGATCAAACCGTCAACGCCGTGCACGGCCATTTCGCATCGTATCGGCTTGATCTTGCGGCACAGGCCCTGTACGAATTCACGTGGCACGAGTTTTGTGACTGGTACCTCGAACTGTCCAAGCCCGTTCTGCAGTCGGATGAATCATCCGCCGCATTGCAACGCGGTACGCGCAGAACGCTGATTGAAGTGCTGGAATCCATCCTGCGCCTGCTGCACCCGCTGATGCCGTTCATCACCGAGGAAATCTGGCAACAGGTTGCCAGGCGCGCAGGCGTCGAAGGAGATACGATCATGCTGCGCCCGTATCCCGCCGTCAGCCGCGACGCAACTGATAACGACGCCGTCGATGACATTGAATGGGTGAAGCAGTTTATTCTCGGTATACGGCAGATACGCGGAGAAATGGATATTTCACCGGGCAAGTTCCTGCCCGTAGTATTGCAAAACGCTAGTGACATCGATCAGCGGCGAGCTGATGCGCACGCCTTGTTATTGAAACGCGTGGGCCGAGTCGAGTCAGTAACGATTCTTGCCGGCGGCGCAGAAGCGCCGGCTGCTGCCACGGCCCTGCTCGGAGACTTGCGGCTGCTCGTACCCATGAAAGGCGTCATCGACGTCGACGCCGAACGAGCTCGTCTCGAGAAGCAGATGGACAAGGTGCGCGCCGATCTTGCACGCACGACGGGCAAGCTCGGCAACGAAAAATTTGTGAACAATGCGCCGACCGACGTTGTCACACAGGAACGGGAACGGGCAGCAGAGTTCGAAAAGACGATCGCTCAGCTGACCGAACAGCTCGTGAAGCTGCAGGAGCTCGCCTGACCGGACAACTTTTTGAGTACTGCATCACACTCTGATCGGCGAGCCAGTGCAAAAAGGCTCGGCTTGAGTGACCATGGCTTGATAAACACTTTTTTTCGCAAGATTTTAAGGACCTAGAGATGCAGCGCGGAAACATCCTGGAGAAGTTGCACACCAATGAGGACGCACAGCGTGCGACCATCGATCGCGCCCGTAAGGCGCTCGGCGGCATCATCCTCGGCAAGAACCAACAAATAACTTTGGCGCTGGCGTGTCTGCTGGCACGTGGACACCTGCTGATCGAGGATCTTCCCGGGCTCGGCAAAACCATGCTCGCGCAGGCGCTGGCACGAGTATTGGGCTTAAGTTTTCAACGCATTCAGTTTACAAGCGATCTTCTACCGGCGGACATCATCGGTGTTTCGGTATTTCGGCAGAACCGTGGCGAGTTCGAATTCCAGCCCGGGCCGATATTTTCGCAATTGATCCTGGCCGATGAAGTCAACCGTGCCACGCCCAAAGCGCAAAGCGCGTTGCTGGAAGCCATGGAGGAACAGCAGGTTTCCGTCGATGGCACGACGCGCGAGTTGCCCGAGCCGTTTTTTGTGGTTGCGACGCAGAATCCCGGCGACCAGATCGGCACCTTCCCTCTTCCCGAGTCGCAACTCGATCGCTTCCTGATGCGCATTCAAATGGGCTATCCGAACGAGGACAGCGAACGCGAGCTGCTCGCGGGAGACGATCGGCGTTTGATGCTGAAAGAAACCGAATCCGTCGCGAGCCCGGAGATGCTCATCGCGTTGCAGCAATCGGTGAAGGCCGTGCACGTCAGTGACGCGCTTATCGATTACATTCAGGCGCTCGTGCGCCATACGCGGGAATCGGCCGACATCGAAATCGGTCTGTCGCCCCGCGGTGCCCAGGCGCTGGTGGCGGCGGCAAAATCCGTGGCCTTCGTCGAGAATCACTCCGGCGCCTACCCGGACGACGTCCAGGCTGTATTTACCGCGATTGCAGGCCATCGACTCAAACCAGCCGGCGGCACCCGATTCCGCAGCCCGACCGAACTTTGCCAGCATGTCCTCGATTCCGTGGCCATCCCCTAGCCCGGGCCGGTTGTTCAACGCCCTCCGAACCGGAGCCGCCGCACGTGTCGGGCGCTGGGCCCGCAGGCGTCAGGGCTTGGACCCGGCCACCACGCGGCTTCGGCCTGGCCGCGTTTACATATTGCCGACCGGCGTTGGCATCGTTTTCGGGATCATGGCATTTGCGATGTTGTTGGGCTCGATGAACTACAACAACAACCTCTCCTTTGTCCTGACCTTTATCCTGATTGGCATCGGATTCGTATCGATGCACCAGTGTCAACGAAATCTCGTCGGTCTCGAACTGACCTTCGCCGGCACAGAACCCGTATTCGCCGGTCAGACGATGCGCTTTGGTATCGCCGTAACTAACCATTCAAAAAACGCGCGCTACGGCATCCGGCTGTACCGGGAAGGAATCGAGAGTGATATCCAGGACTTGCATCCTGGCGAAAGCAAAGTTTTCGTCCTCGCTGTGCCGACCGAGCAACGCGGCTTGATCACGCTGGACCGCTTCGGCATTCGCACGTTCTTTCCGTTTGAATTGTTCCGCTCCTGGGCGTGGTTACACATGGACATCAGCGCCCTCGTTTTTCCCCGGCCGGCAGAGCGTCCGCCTGAGCCGCCGCCGACGATGGTGGCACACGGCCATCGGCAGCACGATGCGCGTGGAGAAGAAGATTTCGCCGGCTTGCGCAAATACCATGAAGGTGATTCACCGCGGCACGTCGCGTGGAAGGCGTATGCCCGCAGCGGACAGCTCCTGTCGAAGCAGTTTGCCGGCGCCGATACGAGCAGCCAGTGGTTCAATTTCGACGACATTCCCATTGATGATGTTGAACAGCGCTTATCCATACTGACGCGCTGGGTCGTTGATGCCGACCGCACTCGCGAAGACTACGGTCTGCGATTGCCGGGCGAAGAATTCGAACCCGCACACGGTGAGGCGCATCGCAGAGCTTGCCTCGAGGCGCTCGCGTTGTTCGAGAAAGGCACGACATGATGGTGCGGCCGCGCGGAACCGATGGATCGCTGCTGTCCAGCCTGCCATGGACGATCGCCGCACTGGCAGTCTCAGCCGCTCCGCACCTGCCTTATTTGCCGATCTGGATAAGCGCCGCCTTGTTCGGCTGTTCGATCTGGCGCTACCTGATCGAAAAACGCCGCCGCGCGCTGCCATCCGTCTGGTTCCGTGCACTGCTGGCGCTCGCCTGCTTCCTGGGAGTGCTGGCAACCTACTCAACGATCAGCGGCGTCGGGCCCGGATCGGCCTTGCTTGCCATCATGGCAGCACTGAAGTTCCTCGAGACGCGCAAGCGACGTGATCAGTTCGTATTGCTGTTCATTTCGATTTTCCTTGTCATGTCCTCGCTGCTAAGGGAACAGTATCTCTGGTCCTTGCCTTACCTTGTTGTCAGCACCATCGTAATAATGACTGCGTGGCTGCGCATGTCGGCCGCTCAGGATGAGACGGCCAGGCAGAGCTTCGCGACCGGCGGCCGACTGCTTCTTTATGCAGCACCGCTCGCCGTTGCGATGTGGATTTTCTTTCCGCGGATCGCGATTCCATTCTGGGCGGTACCGATGGATACGGGCACTGCGACCACCGGCATCAGTGATTCCATGAGCCCCGGTGATGTGAGCAAGCTGTCGCTGTCGGATGCCGTTGCCTTTCGCGTCAAGTTTGACGACACCATTCCCGCCGCGCGCGACCGCTACTGGCGCGGGCTCGTATTGACTGTGTTCAATGGCCGCACCTGGTCAATGAATGACCCCTTCGAAGGTCCGCGTGTTCATGAAACGGTCTCCGAGCAAGGTGATCCGATCAGGTATCAGGTCACGCTCGAGCCAACCCACCAGCCCTATGTTTTCGCGCTCGACATGCCGTGGTCCTGGACATTGGACCGAACGTTCATGGGCCCGCAGCAACAACTGGTGAACGCACGGCCGATCGATCAACGTGTTGCCTACGAGGCGGTCTCGTATCTCGACTTCAGCACGAACGCTGATCTGAGCAATTATGCACGTTCCTGGTATCAGCGTTTGCCCGATGCCAGCAATCCGAGAACACAGAGTCTCGCGAAAGACATGCGTAACGCCGCAGGATCAGATGCTGCTTATATCGAAGCCGTTTTGCGCAAGTTCAACACCGAAGAATACTTCTACACGCTGGAGCCGCCGCCGCTTGGCAACAACTCGGTTGACCGATTCCTGTTCGATACCGGGCGCGGATTTTGTGAGCACTACGCATCGGCCTTCGCTGTGATGATGCGTGCGGCCGATATTCCGGCTCGCATCGTGCTTGGCTATCAGGGCGGTGAAATCAACTCGATGGCCGGGCACCTGATTGTGCGCCAGTCCGATGCCCACGCATGGAACGAGGTCTGGCTCGAGGGGCATGGCTGGTATCGCATCGATCCTACCGCGGCCGTCGCCCCCGAACGCATCGACCTGGGTGCCAACAATGCGGCGTTCGAGGGGTTTGGCGCAGCCTGGGGATTGTCCGCACCATCGGAAATCCTCCACCAACTGTCAATGACGTTTGATGCGCTCGACGCAAAATGGAATGACTGGGTCCTGGGTTACGGCCCCGACAAGCAAACCGACGTCATGGAATGGCTGGGCATGCGCGACCCCGATTGGCAAAAAATGATACTCACCATGATCGGACTGGTCCTCGGCTTGATCGCGCTGATCAGCTTGTTGCTGGCGCTACGCTACAGACCGCCGGCAAAAGACGCCGCCGCCGTGCTTTTTCAACGTTTCATCAAGAAGACCGGCCTTGAACAGGGTATCGGTGAAACAGCGGAACGCTTCGCACATCGGGCCATGCAAACCGACACGCTGCCCGCGGACGCTGTAGAGTCAGTCACAACCGCTTACCATGACGCACGCTACGGCCCGGCCGACGATTCAGCCATTGCGCGCCTGAAACGCGCGGTCGGCGCTATCGGGTAGTCGGTTCGGGTGGTTGCGTCCGCACCAGGGACAGTAGCAGCGCGCCGGCCAGGAAAAGCGGCATCAATGTCAGCAGAACCCATTTCGGATCATCGGACAGCATCGCCGCGGTAGCGACCATTGCGGGGCCCAGTACGTGCGCGAACTTCGTCACCATGTTGTAGAAGCCGAAGAACTCGCCGGGCTGTTCCGGCGGGATGAGCGACGCGTACAGAGACCGGCTCAGACCCTGCACGCCACCCTGCACCGTACCGATAACCATAGCCATCACATAAAACTGCCACACTTCTGTCATGAAAATCGCCCACGCCGACATGCCGATATAGACAAGCAGCGCGAAATAGATCCCTGACTTCGGGCCGACGCGATGGGCGACAAAACCGTACAGCAATGTCGCAGGAAAACCGATGAAGTTGGTTATGAGCAAAGCCATCACCAGGTCCTTGTCGTCGAATCCGAGGCGCTGACCGTAGTTCACGGCCATGAAGATCACCGTAAATACGCCACCGATATACAGCCAGTAGCCGGTCAGGAAGACAACGATATTTCGATACTGTCCGACCTTTAAGGCCGTCGCCTTGAGTTCGGCATAGGCGGCACGAATGGCACCACTGCGCACCTCCAGCGGACTGTGGCGTTCGTGAACGAAAAACAGCAGCGGTACCAGGAAGACGGCCCACCACACGCCCACCGACACGAACGCGAAGCTGAATACTTCCGCGGTATCTGTAAAGCCGAATGTCTGAGGTGACGACAGCATCCAGACATGCAGCGCGAGCAAAACTGCGCCACCCAGATAACCGAGCGAGAATCCCAGGGTCGAGACAAAACTGTAGTAGCGCGGCTCACAGACGTCGATCAGCAAGGAATCGTAGAACACGGTCGAGCTGTAGTAGCCGATCGATGCCAGCAGGTAGACGCCCAGTGCAAGCGGCCACTCTCCCTTGCCGACGAGCCCCAGCGCCGCCGTCATGGTCGCACCGATCATCGCGAGCACAAACAGAAAGCGTTTTCGATAGCCGCCGGCATCGGCAATCGTGCCGAACAGCGGCGCCGTGACACAGACAATGACGCTGGCAGCAAATGTAATCCATCCCAGCCGCGCCGTTACGGCCGAGCCATCGTCACCGACGCTCCAGTAGTTACCGAGGACCAGGGGGAAAAGGACCGCCAGAACGCTGAGGGCGAAAGCGGAGTTGGCCCAATCATAGAGCGCCCAGCCGATGACTCTTTTATTAAGAATGGGGAATATCGACAAACTCTCGTCTCAGTTCCGAAGCCTGGAAATCAATGCTCTCGCGTCTTGCGAAATGCAACCTCCGGCCAACGCTCCTCGGTCAGGCTCAGGTTGACCCTGGTTGGAGCAATGTAGACCAGACGGTCGCCATGATCCAGCGCCAGGTTGTCGTGTGCCTTGCGCTCGAAGTCAGATAGCATCTTGGCGTCTTCGCATTCGACCCAGCGTGCGGTGGCGACGTTGATCGTTTCGAACTGACATTCAACGTTGTACTCATCGCGCAGGCGATGCGCCACAACTTCAAACTGCAGCGGCCCGACGGCGCCCAGAATCAGGTCGTTGTTGCGCAGTGGCTTGAACAGCTGCGTCGCGCCCTCTTCACATAGTTGCGCAAGACCTTTTTGCAGTGCTTTGAGGCGCAACGGGTCTTTTAGCACGGCCCGCCTGAAGATCTCCGGCGCAAAATTCGGAATCCCGGTAAAGCGAATGTCCTCGCCTTCCGAAAAACTGTCACCAATGTTGATCGTGCCGTGGTTGTGAAGGCCGATGATGTCACCGGCGTAGGCGGTCTCTGCATGCTGCCGGTCTGCGGCCATGAATGTTATTGCATCCGGTATCTTCATTTCCTTGCCCGAGCGAACATGCAGGGTACGAATGCCCTTGCGGTATTCCCCCGAGCAGATGCGCATGAACGCGATGCGGTCGCGATGACCGGGATCCATGTTTGCCTGGATCTTGAAGACGAAGCCGGTCAATTTATCTTCGGTCGGGCTGACGTCGCGTTGCTCGCTCGCGCGTACCAGCGGCGCGGGTGCATGGATCACGAATTCGTCCAGCAGTTCCTTGACGCCGAAATTCGAAATTGCAGAGCCGAAGAACACCGGCGTCTGCTTTGCAGCCAGGTAGTCATCCAGCGAAAAATCCGGACACGCACCTTTCACAAGTTCTATTTCCTCGCGGAATTCGTCGGCCACGTCGCCGAGCACGGCTGCCGCTTCATCGGAATGCAGGCCATCGACCATTCGTATTTCACCGGCTTTTTGACGCCCGACCCGGCTATAGAGATAGATCTTGTCCTGCAGCAGGTGGTAAACACCCTTTAATGAGCGACCCATGCCGATCGGCCACGTGATCGGCGCGCACTCGATCTTGAGTACCGATTCAATTTCATCGAGCAAGTCGATCGGCTCTCGTCCGTCGCGATCCAGCTTGTTAATGAATGTCATGATCGGCGTATCTCGCAGCCGGCAGACTTCCATGAGCTTGATCGTGCGCTTCTCGACGCCTTTTGCGCAGTCGATGACCATGAGCGCCGAATCCACCGCGGTCAACGTACGGTAGGTATCCTCCGAAAAGTCCTCGTGACCCGGCGTATCCAGCAGATTGACGACATAGTCCTTGTACGGGAACTGCATGACCGACGATGTCACCGAGATGCCGCGCTGCTGCTCCAGTGCCATCCAGTCGGACGTTGCATGACGACTCGCTTTTCGGCCCTTCACGGTTCCGGCGAGCTGAATGGCGCCGCCGTAAAGCAACAGCTTTTCCGTCAGCGTCGTCTTGCCGGCGTCCGGGTGCGAAATAATCGCGAATGTCCGCCGTTTGCGGACCTGTTGTTCAATTTTGGTCATTATTTTTGAGCTCAGTCTTCTATGACAAGCTTCTTGGCGAGAACGGCCGCATCCTCGCGGCCTTCGTGAGACTGGTAGTAAGCCGGGCGATTGGCAACCTGGTAAAAGCCCTTCTTGCGATACAGGGCCAGCGCCATCTCGTTGGACGGGCGCACCTCGAGGAAGATTTCCCGAACCGACGCCGATCGAGCCCGAAAGAGCAGTTCATTAAGCAGGCGCTCGCCGTATCCCAGTGAGCGAAACTCGGGATCAACGCAGAGGTTGAGAATATGCGCTTCACCCGCGGCGACCGAGAGGATGCCATAACCCGCGACTCGCTCCTGGCGAATCAGCACGATGCTGCGGTACCCGGCCAGCAGGCAATCCCGAAACACGCCATGACTCCAGGGAAACTCATAGCTGCGGCGTTCGATATCGGACACCATTTTGAGATCACCGTGTTGCATTTCCCGGATCGTGGTCGGTGGATCTGCGAGTGGCCTGATCAAGCGCTGTACTCCGCCACGAGTCGAGTGGCCAGGCACAGGTCGCTCCACGATTTGGCTTTTTGCGAGGGACTCCGCAACAGGTAGGCCGGATGATAGGTGACGACCAGCGGAATTCCGCCAAAGTCGTGCGGCCGGCCACGCATTCGACCCACGGTCTCGTTGCTGCCGAGCAGGTTCTGCGCCGCGATCTTGCCAACCGCGAGGATTATTTTCGGTTGCACGAGCTCAATTTGCCGTTCCAGGTACTGGCGACACTCAGCGGCCTCTTCCGGCCTGGGGTCGCGGTTATCGGGCGGCCGACACTTCAGGATGTTGGCGATAAAAACGCTGTCCCGGCTCTGGCCGATGGCACGCAACATCTCATTGAGCAGCGTACCGGCACGGCCAACGAATGGCTCGCCACGCCGATCCTCTTCCGCACCGGGCGCCTCGCCAATGATCAGCCAGTCCGCGTTCGGGTTACCGACACCGAAAACCGTGTTCGTGCGACTTTGCGCCAGCTCACAACGCGTGCAATGGGTTACGCAATCGCGTAGCTCGGACCAGTCCATGCCATCGGGCGATACCGTCTCCGGAGACATCCCGATTTCTGCGGCATCCCGGGGCAACCACACGTCGATACCCATGGCTCTCAGGTACGCGCGTCGTTCATGTTCAGGATGCATCATGGGCAGAATCGGTCTTTGGAACTTCGGCTGGTTCGCAGGCCGTAGTTTGCCACGGCGCATCACGCTTTACACGGGACGGCAGGACTCAGGCGCGCGTCAGGGTAGCAATCAGGTCCTCGCCCGCGACAACTCGCTGGCCGGGTTTGACCAGCACCTTGCTGGTGATTGGCATATAGACGTCGGCATACTGCGCCAGCCGCAGATAAGCGCATCGATGCCCCTGTCCGATACGCTCTCCGTAACGAATGAACGACCATGGCGCCAGGCCGAAGCGGTAGCCCAGGAATTGCAGCACGACATTTTCGCCCTCGTCCGTCTGCACCCAGAGGGCATTGGCTGGACAATCCGGCCCGACGCCCTCGGCAGCCGACTGCAAGTCCATGACCTTGCCTTCAACCGGGCTTCGGGCCGTGTAGGTACCGAGGCTGTTGACGCGAATGCGAACCAGGTGGGCTTCGCCCTGCACGACACATTTTTCGGTAATCTCTACTGCGACGACCGTGCCATCAGCCGGGCTAATGACACCCAGGGCGACCGAGGGCACTTCGCGGGTCGGATCGCGAAACAACAGGAACAGCAAGACGACCAGGATCGCAGGCACGAGCGCGAACCAGGGATCGGAGTAGCGGACCAGCGCGACGCCGACTGCCACCACCAGCACCATCGGTAGAATGCCCTCCTGGGCAATAAATGGATTGCGTTTTCCGTGAACCACTCGAGTGTCTTCAATACCAGGGGAGCACGGACGATCCCCTGCTTTCACGGCAGAGTCAATATGGGGAATACACAGCCGTCACATAGCCGCGCAGAAACGGTTAGAATGCGCGCCTCACGGACTCAAGGTTTTGCGATCAATGCGTTTTTCCGAATTCGGGCTGACCACGCTCAAGGAAGTACCTGCTGAGGCGGAAATTGTCAGCCACAAGCTCATGCTGCGCGCCGGACTGATCCGACGCCTCGCATCCGGCCTGTTTACCTGGATGCCAATCGGGCTGCGTATCCTGCGAAAAGTCGAAGCCGTGGTGCGGGAGGAAATGAACCGCGCGGGCGCGCTCGAGCTGTTGATGCCGGCCGTGCAACCTGCCGAGCTGTGGCAGGAATCGGGGCGCTGGGACCAGTACGGCCCGCTGCTGCTGCGCATGCACGATCGCAACCAGCGGGAGTTTTGTTTTGGCCCGACGCATGAGGAAGTCATCACGGACATCGCGCGGCGGGAACTGCGAAGCTACAAACAACTGCCGATCAACTACTACCAGATCCAGACCAAGTTCCGCGACGAAATTCGACCTCGCTTCGGCGTGATGCGGGCTCGCGAGTTCATTATGAAAGATGCCTACTCTTTCGATATCGATCACGCCGGACTCGAAGCCTCCTACGCCAGGATGCATGCCGCTTATACGGCGATTTTCGAACGGCTCGGGCTGAAATTCCGCGTCGTCGACGCCGACAGCGGAGAAATCGGCGGCAGCCGCTCGCAGGAATTTCATGTGCTGGCCGATTCCGGCGAGGACGCGATCGCCTATAGCGACACCGACAATTACGCATCAAACATCGAGACTGCAGCCACGTTTCCCCTTGAAGGCAGTCGCCCGGCCGCGACGGAAGCGCTCGAGAAAACCAAGACGCCGGGAATCGGGACGATTGCTGCGCTGTGCGAGTTCCTTGATGTCACCCCGTCGCAAACGCTCAAGACCCTGATCGTCGAGGGTAGCGACGGACCCATCGCCCTCGCACTGCGTGGCGACCACGAACTCAACTCGGTGAAAGCACAGAAGATTCCGGGTGTCGCATCGCCGCTGACCATGGCCAGTCCGGACGTCATACGCAAGGTCACGGGCTGTGCGCCGGGATTTGCCGGCCCGATCGGGCTCGATATTCCCGTGTTTTACGATCATGCAACCGCGGCCATGAGTGATTTCGTCTGCGGCGCCAATGAAGCGGACATGCACTACAAGGGCACCAATTTCGATCGCGACATCGATGCCACGAAAACGGTCGATATTCGCAATGTAGTGGCCGGAGACCCAACCCCCGGTGGCAAGGGCACGCTCAGAATTGCGCGAGGTATCGAAGTCGGGCATATCTTCCAGCTGGGCGACAAATACAGCCAGGCGATGGGCGCAACCGTTCAGGACCCGGACGGCAAAAACCGGACCATGGCCATGGGCTGCTATGGGATTGGCGTCACGCGCATCGTCGGCGCTGCGATCGAACAGAATCACGACGACAACGGGATTATCTGGCCCGGGCCGCTGGCGCCGTTCGACGTGGTGCTGGTTCCGATAAACCTGCAGCGTTCCGACACGGTGCGCGAAGCCGCTGAAGCGCTATACGCAGAACTCAGCGATAAGGGCTTTGACGTCCTCTACGATGACCGTGATGCGCGGCCTGGTGTGAAGTTCGCGGACGCCGAGTTAATTGGTATCCCGCATCGGCTCGTGATCAGCGAACGAAACCTGGCGGCGGGCGAACTGGAATATCGCCATCGCAGGGACTCGGAGTCGCGCAATTTGAAACGTGAAGAGGCTCTCAAACTACTCGAGGAATCCACTGTAAGCTAATGATTCCAATACACTATGAGCCATGTCATACTGCAGCCATGAAGTTGATCCGTCGCATCAGAATGCTCGCCCTGTTTGCCGTCCTTATGTCGGGCAGCGCTGCCGCGGCCGAGCCCGACCCGGAACTCCGTGAAGCGCTGCGCCAGGCGGCGAGCGAGTCCGCGAGCTTCACGGATCGCTTTCATGCCGAGGTATGGCTGACCGATATGTCGCGGCGCCTGGCGCGCCAGGTCAAGGACCCGGAGGAGCGTATCGAGCTCTTGACGCTGGTACACCTGGAAGCGGCGCGCGTCGAGCTGCCGCCAGAGCTCGTTCTGGCGGTCATCGAAGTTGAGAGCAACTTCGACCGCTACGCTGTTTCCGTCGCCGGGGCGCTTGGGCTCATGCAGATCATGCCGTTCTGGCTCAATGAAATTGGCCGGCCCGACGACAACTTGTTGCACACCGACACCAATCTCCGCTATGGCTGCACCATTCTGCGCTTCTATCTCGATAAGGAAAATGGCGATTTGCGGCGAGCCCTGGGCCGATACAATGGCAGCCTCGGCAAGCGCAAGTACCCGAACAAGGTCATCGACAAGCTGAGCAAGAAGTGGTTTCAGGCCTGACGCGGCTAGCCGATCCTGAAGCCCGGCAGCTCCCGGAATTCCGCCGGACTTTGCTCAACAGCTGACACCTCTGCCAGCGGCGGCCCCTGTTGCAGCCAGGCGTAAAGCGTCGTCACGGCCGCGTCAGAACCGCAGGCCAGTACCTCGACGTCACCGTTGTCGAGGTTGATCGCGTGCCCGGTGATACCGAGCCGCTCCGCTTCGCGCCGCGTGCTGTCACGAAACCACACACCCTGTACGCGGCCGCTGACGCGGAACCGCCGCGCTGCCTGCTCAGAAACGGGTGAAGGCGAACGCCGCGTTATTGGGAATCGTCCTCTGCCGGATCCCTCGCGGCCTCGCTGGCTTTGAGCGCATCGAGGGCCTTCATTTTCGCCTGCTTGGCGTCATATCGCGCCTGCGAATACTGGCGGTCATTGAGCTTTTGCTGCGCTTTTTGCAGATAGGATTCCGCGGCTTTGAGATGAATAGCGGCTTTTTCAGCCGCCCCGGCCTCCTTCGCGACGGCAATTGCCTGCCGTGCATCGCTCATTTCCTGCACAGGCGGCGCCGTTTCGCAGCCTGCCGTAAACAGGACAGCGGCGACCATGAGTCCCTGCATAAGCGATTTGAGTCCGGATGTTTTCACGTCTTATTCTTGTTATGGAAACCGCTCAACGCTATCAACCGGGACCACCAGCCGTCAAGCTGGCTGGCCTGCGCTGACGCGCCCGATCGAGCCTGTTAGAGTTCGCCTTCGGCACTGAGACTGGTTGAACGAGGGTCTAATGGCGTTAACGATTTACCACAACCCCCGATGTTCCAAGTCGCGGAAAACCCTGGAAATCATCCAGGCCGCTGGCGTTGCGACAACAATTGTCCCGTATTTGCAGGAGACACCTGACGCGGCCCAGATTCTTGCCATTGCAGCCAGCCTCGGCACGCCAGTAGCCGACCTGCTGCGTCCCGGCGAGAGCGCTGTCAAGGAGGCAACCGATCTCCCGGGTCTGGATGACGATGCGGCCCTCGCCGCGTGGATCGCCGCGCATCCCATAGCGCTGCAGCGGCCCATCGTTGTTGACCCGGACAGTGGCAGAGCTGTAGTCGGAAGACCACCCGAGAACGTACAAGTTCTGCTTCCCTGATGTCTGAGATCCTCGTTCTTTATTACTCGCGCAAGGGCGCAACAGAAGCGCTTGCCCGGGAAGTGTGTCACGGCGTCGACGGCGTCTCCGGCATGGCGGCGCGTCTGCGCACCGTGCCTGAAGTGTCGGCAGTCAGCGCAGCCGTCGAAGACGCGGTACCGGGCTCCGGCCCACCGTATGCCACTCCGGCCGATCTCACCGAGTGCACAGGCCTGGTTATGGGCAGCCCGACAAATTTTGGCAACATGTCGGCATCGCTTAAGCACTTTCTCGACGACACCGTCAGCGAGTGGTTCCAAGGTGCCGCCGTCGGCAAGCCCGCCGGCGTATTTGCGTCGACGTCGTCATTACATGGCGGGCAGGAATCGACGCTACTGACGATGGCACTGCCTCTGCTGCACCATGGCATGCTGATTGTGGGATTGCCGTACACCGAGGAGGCATTGACCACGACGACCTCGGGCGGAACGCCTTACGGCGCAACGCACGTTACCTGGAATCGCAAACCTGACGCCTTATCGGAAGAAGAAAAGCACCTGGCGCGTGCGCTCGGACAACGCGTTGCCGAGATTGCGAGCCGGCTGGCCGCCTAGACAGGACCTAGTCGCTTTCCGGCAATTTGAGAACATCCCGCACGAACGGAACCGTCAGTCGCCGCTGAGCGCGCAGTGCTTCGAGGTCAAGCTTGTCCAGCAGTCCATACAAGCTTGCCATGTCACGACGACTGCGTTTCAGCAAGTAACGCGCAGTCTCACCCGGAAGATCGAGCCCGCGATGCGTGGCACGCAGCTGCAAGGCCGTCACTCTCTGCTCATCGTCCAGTTCATGAACATGAAACACGGGCAATCGCGACAAGCGGCTGGCAAGGTCCGCCAGCGCGATTGGACACTCACGCGGCGCCATACTGGCAGCCACAATCAGCTGGCCGCCTGCGTCTGAAAGCTGGTTGCACAGATCGAATAACGCCGTCTCCCAGTCAGCGTCACCTGCGACTGCCTCGATGTCATCGATGCAAACCAGTTCGCGGCTCGCGAGGCCATCCAGAATCGCGGGCCCTGACGCAGCGAACGTTGACAACGGGATATACACGGAGCGATCACCGGCCTGATCACACACGGCCTGAAGCAGGTGCGTCTTGCCAGTGGATACTGCGCCCCACAACCAGCATCCATGCCCGTCCAGACCGGCAGCGCCAACGGCGAGTTCCCGCAGCGTCGCGACCAGCGACTCGTTGCCGTGCGCGTAAAAGCTGGCAAACACCGCATGATCGGCAAGACGTAATGGCAGTACCAGCTGGTTCATTCGTCCTCGAGTACCACGAGGGCGTCAGGATGTTCCTTGAGATAGCGATGAAAAGCGAAACGCACAAGGACCGAGAGGACGGCTGCCGCGGGCAGCGCCAGTAGTATGCCGAAGAATCCAAACAGCTGACCGCCGGCGGCGACAGCGAAGATGATGATCACGGGGTGCAAACCGATGCGATCGCCAACCAGCTTGGGCGTCAGCACCGAACCTTCGAGAACCTGGGCGAGCGTAAAAGTGACGACTACGCCGACCAGTTGCCAGAGCGGGTTGGGCTCAAGCGCGACCGTCAGGCCCGCCAGGGCGATGCCGAACACGAAGCCCAGATACGGCACGAAACTGACCAGGCCCGCAACGACGCCGATGGCGATCGCGAACTTCAACCCGACGAGGCTGAGGCCGACCGAATAAATAATTGCAAGCGCTGCCATAACCAGCAATTGACCGCGCAGGAACGCGCTGAGTACGTCGTCTGTTTCCCGGGCAAGCTGGAAGACCGTATCGCGCTGGCTTTCCGGAACCAGGGCACCAACGTGGACAAGAATCGAGTCCCAGTCGCGCAGCAGGTAAAACGTCAGGATTGGAATCAGGAACAGGCTGAGGACAGCGGCCGCAAGGGCGCCGCCGGATTTGCTGACGGACAGCAAGAGCTTGCCGCTCCAGCTGCCGACCATGTCGCTGTATCGCGCAAGAAACGCGCCGATACCCACGTCGTCGCCCGATTCCAGGTTCAGCCAACCCGTCACCGACGGCAGCCATTCCTGCTCCACACGTCTCGCGATGTCAGGCAATGCATCGAACAGCGCAGCAATCTGGGTCTTGATCAATGGACCAACGAGCAAAATCAACAGCGCCAGCACAAGGAAAGTGATCAGGAATACAGCAACGACTGCCAGGGTCCGCGGCATTTTGAGTCTCTGCAGGCGATCCGCCAGCGGATCGCCCATGTACGCCAGCAGTGCGGCTGCAACGAACGGAGTCAGAACCGGCGCCAGCAGATAAATCAGCCAGCCGGTCAAGGCGATTGCGATGAGCCAGTTAAGGCGCAAATCAGTTTGCATGTCTATTCACCCACACTCGCACGTTTCGACCAGGACCAGACATAGTCTACGCCACTGATGACGACCGTGATCAGGATTGCGGCACCAAGCACCGTGATTGAAATCTCGTCGGGCCAGCCGAAGCCGGCGCGACTGAGCACGAACAGCAGGAACAGGAGCTGCAGTGCTGTATTGAGTTTGCTGATCCTGGTTGGCTCACCCTGTACCGGCTTTACTATGAAATTGTAAGCGGCCGCACCGCCGACAATGACGACGTCGCGCAGGATGACGACGGCCGTAAGCCACAAAGGAATATGTTGCGTGTACGTCAACGTGATGAACGTGCCTGCGACCAGCAGTTTGTCCGCAACAGGATCCAGCAAGGCACCCAGGCGAGTGTGCCAGTCGTATCGCTTTGCAAGATAACCGTCGATGCCATCCGAGAATCCAGCCACGAAGAACAGCGCCAGCGCCAACGGAAAGTGTTCGTTGAGGATCAACAGCAGAATAGGTGCCACGAGCACGACTCGCAGCAACGAAATGGCATTGGGTAACCAGCGGAAGGACATGCGTGCAGATCTCAGGGACCGTAGAAAAACTCGAGGGCGGTGGCGGGCGGGACGTCACCAGGAAACGCTGCACCTTCCTGTTCGATAAGTCCATTGAACCTCAGGGCCCGACTGAGCCGATCCGCACCACCACGCACGTCGACGCGATAACTTACGCGATCGCCGGCCACCTCGGTGACAACGAAGTTCTCGATCAGAGTGACGCCATCCAGCAAGCTCTGTAAAGACCCGTACGCCTGCACCGACACAATTCCGGACACGTGAAGCGCAACGGATTCGATCGGGGCGTTGCCGCCGACCGCGAATTCCGTAGTCAGCAGATCTGCGACGCGACCTACAATGGCCTCGGGTGGTCCGTTCCAGCTGCGTTCTTCCCCGCTGAAATAATAGCTCCACTCTTCACGACGGCTGGACGATGGACGAATGCGTCCAATCAGGATGGAGTTGACGTCATAACGGTCGGATGCGGCGATTATTCGCTCATCGAAACCGCCCCAGATGTCGCTGAACGAGACGTTCTGCAGGTCGATGGTATCGAGTAGCGGAAACACCAGTGGCAGCCCGCGTCGCTCGGCGATTTCCAGAACGCGCTCCCTGAGACGTCTGTTGAGATCAATCGAGCGGGACAGACCCTCCGTGCGATCAGGATCGTCTGCGCCGATTATTTCGCGGCTGCCGCGCCCCCAGTCAACGGCCAGCCAGACCAGCGTCAGTGGCCGCTCAGCGCCCCAAACTGTCTGTCCCGCGTTGCGCAAGGTTTGCTCGATTGCCTGTCCGTCGAATGACACCCACAACGAATCGTCGGCGCCCGGTCGGAATTGCATGACGTACGACGCAGGATCGGGGAACAGCTCGCGGATCGCATCGGCATTCGTGCTGAGCTCGGATCCAGAAACGCGCATCAGCACCTCGGCGAGAGCCAGTTCGTAGGCGTCTTTGCGCGGATCCTTTGCTTCGCGATCGAATGGGACCTCAGCCGTATAGAGCGTCGCCACCTCGACCGCAGCTGCCGGGGGCACGAGGCCGCCGCTCAACAACGCGGCTGCCAGCACGCAGCCGATCGTTTGCCGGAGTCTTGCGAAGTGTCGGGATAATCGGGTTTTTAACAAGGGTGGTATCCCCATTCAGAACCAAGCACTATTATATCGCCCTCGCAGAGTATGCCACTCCAACATGACCAATAAACCTCTAACCTACAAAGACGCCGGTGTGGATATAGACGCCGGTAACGAACTCGTCGAGCGAATCAAGCCTCTCGTCAAACGCACACGGCGGCCCGAGGTACTCGCGGGTATCGGCGGTTTTGGCGGGCTGTTTGCACTCCCGCCGGGCCGTTATCGTGAACCCGTGCTGGTTTCCGGCACCGATGGAGTCGGTACCAAGCTGATGCTCGCCCAGCACCTCGATCGACACGACACGATCGGCATCGATCTTGTAGCCATGTGTGTCAACGACATACTGGTTCAGGGCGCAGAACCGCTGTTTTTTCTCGACTATTTTGCCTGCGGCAAACTGGATACAGCGGTGGCAGCGGACGTCATCGCAGGTATCGCCGACGGCTGTTTGCAGGCCGGCGCTGCGCTGGTTGGCGGCGAAACCGCCGAGATGCCGGATATGTACTCTGACGGTGATTACGACCTGGCCGGTTTTGCGGTTGGCGCGGTCGAGCGAGCCGAACTGATCGACGGCAGTACCATCGAAGCAGGGGACGCATTGATCGGTATCGCGTCCAGCGGACCGCATTCCAATGGTTACTCGCTGATACGCAAAATCCTGGATCGGGCCGGCAATTCAAATATCGACGGCGAACCGGCGAACGTCAGGCTTCTTGCGCCGACGCGAATATACGTCACAGCAATTCTCGCGCTGATCCAGGCGATTCCGGTGAAAGGTCTTGCGCACATCACAGGCGGCGGCCTCACTGAAAATGTGCCGCGTATCTTTCACACGGCGCTGGACGCAGAGATCGACACATCAACCTGGCAGCAAGGTCCCGTCTTCGACTGGCTGGCCGAGCATGGCAATGTCGAGACCGACGAAATGCGGCGCACGTTCAACTGCGGCGTGGGCATGGTCGTCGTAGTCGACGAAAGCAAGGTCGACGATGCGATTCGCATCCTGACCGATCAGGGCGAGGACGCCTGGAGAATAGGTCGTATTGTGGCCGGTAACCGGAAAACGCGATACGTCTGATGGCGACGCGCTGTAAAACCGCGGTTCTCATTTCGGGATCGGGCACCAACCTCCAGGCTTTCATCGATCAAGTCGGCTGCGGTGCGCTGGACCTCGAACTGTCCGTCGTTTTCTCCAACAAACCCGACGCCTTCGGCCTTGTCCGCGCAAGAAACGCCGGCATTCCAACCGCGTGCATCGAGCACGGAGACTTTGCCGACCGTGACTCTTTCGATCGCGCAGTGGCCACGAAACTTGATGAATGGCAGCCGAACTTGCTGGTCCTGGCCGGTTTCATGCGCATCCTGAGTGCGACGTTCGTGGCGCGCTACGCCGGCAAGATTCTGAACATACATCCGGCACTGCTGCCGGCCTACCCCGGACTGAACACCCATCAGCGAGTGCTCGATGCCGGAGACAAGTGGCACGGCAGCACGGTGCATTTTGTGACCGAGGAACTCGACGGCGGACCGCGCATCCTGCAGGGACGGCTACCTGTCGTCGCGAGTGAGGCAGCCGACCAACTGGCCGCACGCGTGCAGGCCGTCGAACACCAGATTTATCCTGAGGCCGCCGGCTGGGTCGGTGAAGGTCGGGTCGAGTTTCGTGACGGCAGGACCTGGATAGACGGTGCTATTGCCGACGAACCAGTGATACAGGTGTTCGATCGCGCTGGTAACAAATTGTAGAGGTGGCGAGCGCGGCCACGGGCCGCACGTAACGGCTAAGCTCTTGGTAACGTCACGCCGGTCTGCCCCTGGTACTTTCCACCGCGGTCCTTGTAGGACGTTTCACAAGCCTCATCGGACTCCAGGAACAGCATCTGCGCCACGCCCTCGTTGGCGTAGATTTTGGCCGGCAGCGGCGTCGTATTGGAAAACTCGAGCGTCACGTGCCCTTCCCACTCGGGTTCCAGCGGCGTCACGTTCACGATGATGCCGCAACGTGCATAGGTCGACTTGCCGAGGCAGATCGTTAAAACGGTACGCGGAATGCGAAAAAACTCGACTGTCCTTGCGAGCGCAAAAGAATTAGGTGGAATCACACAAACATCGCTCTGGATATCAACAAAGCTGGTCTCGTCGAACGCTTTCGGGTCAACAATCGCCGAATTGATGTTCGTGAAAATCTTGAATTCGTCCGAGCAGCGAACGTCGTAGCCGTAGCTGGACGTCCCGTAACTGACGATGCGCCCACCGCGATTCTCCCGGACCTGGCCCGGCTCGAACGGTTCTATCATGCCGTGTTCGACGGCCATACGGCGTATCCAGTGATCGGCTTTGATACTCACTTTTGCTCCTCGACGACGATAGTGCCGAATTTCGAACTGTGGTCGGTGCGCTCCGCCGCCTGCGCGGCACCGATTCTCCACGCTGTCTCACGATAGGCTGCAGCAACCGCCGATTCGGGCTCCGCAATCACTGTTGGCTTTCCCGAATCGGTTTGTTCACGAATTCGTGTATCGAGAGGCAACTGCCCGAGTAGCCGGACATCGAAGTCGCGGCTCATTTTTTCGGCGCCCCCCTCGCCAAAAATGGCGTCCTCGTGGCCGCACTTGGAGCAAACATGCGTACTCATGTTTTCAACAATACCCAGCACCGGAATCGAGACCTTGCGAAACATCGCCAGGCCCTTGCGCGCGTCGATCGTCGCAATATTCTGTGGCGTCGTGACAATGACGGTTCCTGAAACCGGCACCTGCTGAGCCAGCGTCAACTGGATATCACCGGTGCCGGGCGGCATATCGACGATCAGGTAATCGAGGTCCTCCCACTGAGTTTGATGCGTCAACTGACTCAGCGCCGATGTCACCATCGGGCCGCGCCAGATCATGGGCTGATCGGGGTCGACCAACGCACCGATCGACATGACCTGCAGGCCGTGAGCCCGCAACGGCCGCATGGTCTTGCCATCTTCGCTGACCGGCTGCTGGCCGACGATGCCCATCATGTGAGGCTGGCTCGGGCCATAGATATCGGCATCCAGAATGCCGACGGATGCGCCTTCTGCTGACAGTGCCAGCGCAATATTTGCCGCGACTGTCGATTTGCCAACCCCGCCCTTGCCCGAAGCCACGGCGATGATGTTCTTCACGGCCGGGATGGGCTTCAGATTATTTTGCACCGCGTGCCGGATAATTCGTGTATGCAATGCTATTTCGACGTTTGCCGCCCCGGTTTCCGCGCGCAGTGCGTCCGAGATCTGTTGCCTGATGGACGCGTGCGCGCTCTTGCACGGAAAACCGAGTTCGATCGTCGCCGTCACGCGGTCGCCGGAGAGGCTGGCGTCGCGGACACGCCCAACCTCGCCCAATTCCCGGTCCACGACCGATAAATTGATGGAATTGAGGAACTTGCTCACATCTGAATCTGTTGACACCGTCACACTTCGCTCGTCTGCATTAGGTAAAATTTGGGTTCGAAGGACCGGCCAGCGCCGGAAATTCGGTGGCACATTGTAACGGAGGCAGGCCAGGAACCAAGCCGTTTTTGGAGATCCTCGCCGAATTGCCATTATTTGCTGAGAGCCAGTAATGGCGGGCAATGTGCCTCGTCCGTTGTGGCATAATGCCGCGTCGGGGACAAGGGAACACTGCAAACGAGGGTGCCTTTTTGGGCGACCATGCCCCGTATTGCTTGGGCAAGAGCGTATTTACGAATTGGCGTTACGTAAGATAGCAATGGAGATTATGGCAATCGCAGACAGGCCGCTCGCGAGGCTGGCCTTTGTCCCGCCGCTGCGCCCGGTGACTACTGGCGGTGGCCCGGAATGAGCTTTCTTGCTTCATTTCGTTCCGACCAGGTTCTGGCGCAGCTCGTAGCGCAGCCGGATGCTGCGTCGCCTGCCGCGCAGAAACTCGTCGATAAGCTCAAAAAAGCCGGCAACAGGGCCGTGCCAAAGATCATCGACGCCCTCGCCCTGTCCGACAAGACGCACACGATGGTGTTGGTCGATATTCTCGGCGAACTCATCAACGACAAGAACCTGGACATGTACCGCGAAGGGCTCGCCGACGGGAACGAGCGTGTGGTATCCGGCACCGCCTGGGCCCTCTCCAGCAGCACCGACTACAACCCCAACAGCCTGCTTGATTTTTTCGACGACGATGAGGTGTCAAAAGCAGCCCTCATCGATGTGCTGCGCGTACACAAGCAGGATCTCAGCGTGCACGAACTGCTGCGACGCGCATACGAGTGCGAAACCAAGGAAAAAGCGGCGATCTTCAAGATCATCGAGGAAATAATCAAACCCGAAATGGTGCCGGACCTGATCGCTCGCATGGGCGGCAAGGACCCGGTCATCAAGATGCACCTGATGAACCTGCTGGCCAGGTTCGACAAACCGGAAATCAATCACGCGCTGGAAATTCAGCTCAAGGATCCGAACAAGATGGTGCGCAGCGCCGCGCTTTCCGCGCTCGCATCGCGCGGCGGCAAAATCAATATCGACAAAGTTGCGGAGGTCCTGACGGACCCCGACCTCGACGTACAGAACAAGGCCGTCGATGTGCTCATCAAAGCCAATCACCCGGACACGATCCGTTACCTCGTCAACGCGCTAAAAGATGAATCGGAGTATGCGCGCCGCGCCGCTGTTGAAGTACTCAATGAAATTGGCGACGTCAATTCCGTCAAGGATTTGCTGGCGGCCATCAAGGACGATGACTGGTGGGTGCGCTCTCGCGCCGGCGATGCGCTGGCTGAGATCGGCGGTCCAAAAGTCGTCGATTCGGTCGTTACGCTGATCAACGACAAAGACGAAGATATTCGCCGCACCGCGATCGAGATTCTCAATGCCACCAAGGATCAGCGCGCCGTCGACCATTTGATCAAGGCAACAGACGATAGCGACTGGTGGGTCCGCGAGCGTGCCGTCGATGCACTTTCAAAAATCGGCGATACCAAAGCGCTGCCAAAACTCGAGGCCATGCTCGGTAAAGACAGCAAGACGGACACTGTTGTCATTCGCGCACTGGCGAAGCTGGGTAGCCACAAACACATCAACCAGATCCTGCCCCTTTTGCAACGACCAGAACGCGAAATTCAGGTCGAAGCCATCAAAGCTGTGGCGCAGCTGACGGACGACGCGAACGCCGATACGATTCGTAAACTATTGAGGAAGATCAAGGAGTCGGAAGACGCGACCATTATGAACGTCGCCGACAAAGCCCTCAAGGACCTCGACGCCCGCTACTCCGAAACAGTCCTCGAAGAAAACGTACGCGCGAAGAAGATCGCCTCGCATACCAAAACACTCTTGCTTGAGAATGACGAGCTGGACGAACTGCTGCACGCACAGGCGGCACAAATTGCCGAAGCCGCAAAACCGAAGGAAGCAGAGCAAGAGGCTCCGCTTGGCCCGCAGATACTCGACATTTCCAAGCTCAACCCTGGCGACGTTATCGAGGGCCGCTACAAATATATCGAGAAAATTGGTAAAGGCGCCTTCGGCACGGTACTGCTCATGGAAGATGAAGTCGTTGATGAGCAGCTTATCCTGAAATTCTTGAATCCGAACGTTTCCTCGGATGAGGAAATGATGAAACGTTTCGTGCATGAGCTGCGCTACTCTCGCAAGATCACGCACCGCAATATAATTCGCATTTATGACTTTCTGAACCTGCAGGGCTGTTATGCCATCTCGATGGAATACTTCCCGTCGCACACCTTGTCCGGCGAGATTCCCGACGGCAAACCGATGGATATCAAAAAGGTACTGAAATATTCGCGCGATATCGCAGCGGGAATGCACGTGGCGCACCAGGCCGGCGTCATTCACCGCGACCTCAAGCCGGCCAATATTCTCGTGAACAACGAAGGACTGCTCAAGATAGTGGATTTCGGCGTTGCAGCGGCCGCCAGTAGCGGCGACACTCAGCTCACCAAAACCGGCTACGTGATTGGTTCACCAAAGTACATGGCGCCCGAGCAAATCCTTGGCAAGAAAGTGGACGTAACCGCTGATGTTTACAGCGTTGGCGTCATCATTTATGAGATGGCGACCGGCATACCGCCTTACAGCCGGGGCGACCATATGTCGGTGATGTACCAGCATGTACAAGGCAAGGCGAAACACTGCCAGGAAGTCAATCCGGAAATCAGCGATGAATTCGCGGACCTTATCATCAAGGCCATGTCGGTTGACAAATCAAAGCGCTTTCAGTCAATGACAGAACTCACTGACGCGCTCGACGCAATTACAACCTGAGGCCAGCCATGGCTCGTATCGACGCATTCCTGAAACTCGGACTGGCACAAGGTTGCTCCGACGTGCACCTGGCAGTCGGCGTACCGCCGATGCTGCGCATGAATGGCGACCTGATGCCGATCAAGTTTCGACAGCTGTCAGACACCGAACTCGAGACTTATATCCTCGAGGTGCTCACCGCTAAACAGAAGGAACGCCTCGCTCAAGGGCACGACCTGGACTTCTCCTATGTCGGCGACGAAAGCGGCCGTTTTCGTGTCAATGTTTTCCGCAAAGAAACCGGCATCGGCGCCGTATTCCGCCACATTCCCGGGGACGTTCCAAAACTCGATGATCTTAACGTTCCGCCAATCCTGAAAAAGTTTTGTGACTATCATCAGGGCATGGTGCTGGTTACCGGGTCAACCGGTACCGGCAAGTCGACAACGCTTGCGGCGATGATCGACCACCTGAACGAAACACGTAACCTGAACATCATCAGCCTGGAAGACCCTATTGAGTTCGTGCACCCCAGCAAGAACTGCCAGGTAATCCAGCGCGAGCTCGGCACTCACGTGAAGAGTTTTGCCGACGGCGTGCGTTCGGCGATGCGCGAGGATCCCGACGTCATACTGGTCGGCGAGCTGCGTGACGCCGAGACCATCACCATGGCGATGACCGCCGCCGAAACAGGCCACCTTGTTCTCGGCACCCTGCACACCACGGGCGCGGTGAAGACCATTGACCGAATCATCGATGCCCTGCCCGGCGAGCTTCGAGAGCAAACCAAAGGATTCCTGTCGATGAGCCTGAAAGCCGTCGTTACGCAGGTATTGGTCAAGACACCCGACGGGCGCGGCCGACGGGCCATTCTCGAGATCCTGGTCAATAGCCGGGCGATTGCGAAATTGATTATGACCGACCAGACACACCAGATACCCTCGCAGCTGCAAACCGGCAAGAACGTCGGCATGCAAATCATGGATCAGGCACTGCTCGATGCAATTCGTGCCAAGGAAATTGACGCGGATGACGCGATTCGCTACGCCTCGGATAAGAAAAAGTTCCAGCGATTTGTGACCGACACGGAAATGGTCGAAATACTCGACGTCAGTGGAGGCTGAGGTAGTCCATGGCACAGATCGACAGTTACCTTGAACAGGCGCTCAAGCTCAGCGCCTCGGACCTGCATTTCATCTCGGGTGACCCGGTTCGGGCGCGCGTGCATGGCAACCTGACTGTCATTATCGAAGAGCCGTTGCTGACGGATAAGACCGAGGAAATTATTTTCGAGATCATGGACGGCATAACGAAGAAAGCGTTCGACGCCGATGACGCCGCTGATTTTGCCTACGAGATCCCGGATGTCTCACGCTTTCGTGTCAACGCATTTCGCCACCTGAACGGTATCGGTGCGATTTTTCGCGCGATTCCATCCACCGCACTGACGCTGGTAGATCTTGGCATGCCCAAAGTTATTCACGATCTCTGCCAGTACACGCAGGGCATGATACTGGTGACCGGCAAGACCGGATCCGGCAAGTCGACGACACTTGCTGCCATGGTCGACGCAATGAACAAGCGCCTCAAAGGCCATATCCTGACCATCGAGGATCCGATTGAGTTCGTTCACAAAGCCCAGGGTTGTCTCATGAGTCAGCGCGAAGTGGGCGTGCACAGCCCGAGCTTTGCAGAAGCCCTGCATTCGGCGATGCGCGAGGATCCGGATGTCATCCTCGTTGGCGAAATGCGCGACCTTGAAACGATCAGTATTGCGGTGACGGCGGCAGAGATGGGCATTCTCGTCATGGGCACTTTACATACCAACGGCGCTGCACAGACCGTGGACCGGATCATCAACTCGTTCCCGGCTGACAAGCAAAGTCACATACGCACCATGATCTCCACATCGCTGCGGGGCGTCGTGTCGCAGCAACTGCTGCCCACCTGCCACAAGCCGGGTCGCGCCGCAGCGCTGGAGATCATGATCAATACGCCCGCCGTTTCGAACCTCATTCGGCAGGGCAAACTCGACCAGCTTGAAACGGCGATTCAGAGTGGCGGCAACATCGGCATGAAGACCATGGATGGTGCGCTGATGGAACTCGTCGAGAAAGGCTGGGTTTCTGCCCAGGAGGCCTACCAGCAGGCCAATAACAAGTCGAAGTTCGAGAACCTGCGGGAAGTCGAACAAGTCTGACGTCACGTGGCATAATCGCGGCCACTGCCAGCCGAAAGCCACAACAATGCCTGCAAAGCGAAAAATCCTCGTCACGAGTGCCCTGCCCTATGTCAATGGGTCGCCCCACATGGGCCATCTCGTCGAGTACCTGCAGACCGACATCTGGGTGCGATTCCAGAAGCTTCGCGGGCATGACTGCATCTACGTCTGCGCCTCCGACGCTCACGGCACGCCGATCATGCTCAAAGCGCGCGAACTCGGCATTACCCCGGAAGCCCTGACCGACGGGTATGCAGCCGAGTTCGCCAACGACTTCCGTGATTTCGGCATCGAGTTCGACAACTATCACACAACGCACTCGCCGGAGAACGAAGCGCTCGTCACCGAGATGTTTACGGTATTGCGAGACAACAACGATATTTATACGAAGACTATCGAGCAGTCCTACGACGAAAAAGAGGGCATGTTCCTGCCGGACCGGTTTGTACGCGGCACGTGCCCGTTTTGTAAAACAGAAGACCAGTACGGTGACGCCTGCGAAAATTGCAGCAAGACCTATACGCCGGCTGATTTGATCGATCCTGTTTCGGTTATTTCGGGCACGACTCCGGTAAGACGCGAATCCGAACATTACTTTTTCCGGTTAAGCGATTATGGCGATCGTTTGCGTCGCTGGATGAACGACGCGGCGCTCGACAAGAACGTTGTCGCAAAGCTCGAAGAGTGGTTCGAGGCCGGCCTGCAGGACTGGGACATCTCCCGGGATGCTCCCTATTTCGGTTTTCGCATTCCCGGCACTGAGGACAAGTACTTTTATGTCTGGCTTGACGCTCCGGTCGGTTACATGGCGAGTTTCAAGAACCTGTGCGAGCGCCGCGACGACCTGGAGTTTGATGACTACTGGCGGCCGGGCAGCGATGCCGAGGTCTACCACTTCATCGGCAAGGACATCATGTATTTCCACACCTTGTTCTGGCCAGCCGTACTGCAGGGGTCAGGCTTCCGTACGCCAACGAGCGTCTTCGCTCACGGTTTCCTCACCGTCGACGGCCAGAAGATGTCGAAGTCCCGCGGCACGTTCATCAAGGCGCGGACTTATCTGGACAATCTCAATCCCAGCTTTCTACGCTATTACTACGCGGCAAAACTCGGGCCAACGATCGAAGATATCGATCTGAATCTGGACGACTTCATTGCGCGCGTGAATTCCGACCTGGTTGGCAAACTCATCAACATTGCCAGCCGTTGCGCAGGATTCATCAGCAAACGATTTGATGGCCGGCTCGCCGACAGCCTGCCTGATGCCACGTTGTTCAACGAGTTTGCGGACGCTTCCGAGACCATTGCGACGCACTACGAACGTCGCGAGTACTCGAAAGCAATTCGCCTCATCATGGCGCTCGCGGATAAAGCGAACCGTTATATTGACGACAACAAACCGTGGGTATTGATCAAGGACGAAGACAGGCTGGGTGATGTGCAACTCGTGTGCACGCAGGGCCTCAATATGTTCCGCAGCCTCATGATCTACCTTTCGCCGGTCATTCCTGCAGTCGCTGACGACGCACGTGCGTTTCTAAGCGAAGATCGTTGGCTATGGCAGGACGCATCGTCACCGTTGCTTGATGCGACGCTGCCCAAATTCAAACCACTGCTGACCCGCGTGGAACCGGACCAGGTTCAGCGCATGGTCGAACAATCCCGGGAGAGCACGCTCGTGCCTGAAACCGAAACCAAAAACAACACGATCAGCATCGACGAATTCACGAAGGTCGACCTGCGAATCGCCCGCATAGAGAAAGCCGAAGCTGTTGACGGAGCCGACAAGCTGCTGGCCTTGACGCTCGATGTCGGCGACTCGACCCGACAGGTCTTCGCGGGCATCAAGGCGGCGTACGACGCGCAAAGCCTCGTCGGCAAACACGTGGTTGTGGTTGCCAACCTCGCACCACGAAAAATGCGGTTTGGCGTTTCTGAAGGCATGGTCCTTGCGGCCGGCCCTGGCGGCGAGAATATCTTCCTGTTGTCACCAGACGACGGTGCAGAACCCGGCATGCGCGTCAAGTAGACCTGGTGGTCGCCCGATGACAGAACTGATTGTCATTCTTGTCAGTACGGTGCTGGTCAACAACTTCGTGTTGGTCCGGTTCCTGGGGCTGTGCCCGTTTCTCGGCGTATCACGTAACCTCGAAGCAGCGATGGGCATGTCGCTCGCAACCGCATTTGTATTGACGCTGTCATCGGCAACCGCATACCTGTTGCACCAATACGTTCTCGTGCCGCTCGATCTCGAGTACCTGCGAACGATTGGTTTCATCCTCGTCATTGCGGCCAGCGTGCAGTTCACCGAGATCATGGTGCGCCGCATGAGTCCTCTGCTGGACCAGGTACTGGGCATTTACATTCCACTCATCGCGACGAATTGCGCCGTACTGGGCGTCGCCTTGCTCAATGTGCAGCAGTCCAAGGGCTTCGTGCAGTCAGTGTTCTATGGTTTCGGTGCATCCATGGGCTTTGCGCTGGTACTCGTGATGTTCGCTGCTATTCGCGAACGCCTCGAAGCCGCTGATGTCCCGGCACCGTTTCGTGGCGCGGCCATCGCGCTGATGACGGCCGGAATGATGTCGCTCGCGTTCATGGGTTTTTCGGGCATGGCCCGTCCTTGATGCCCCCTATGTGGATCGCCGTTCTGACAATTGCCCTCATCGCCCTTGGCGCCGGCCTGGCTTTGAGTTTTGCATCGCGGCGGCTGCCTGCCAATGCCGGCGATCTTGTGGAGCAGGTCAATGACCTGTTGCCACAGACGCAGTGCGCGCAATGTGGATATCCCGGCTGCCGCCCCTATGCGAAGGCTGTCGTCGACGGCACCGCAGCGATCAATCTCTGTCCACCGGGTGGCGAAGCCACGGTACGGCGCCTGGCTGACCTCCTGGGCAGGGAAGCCATGCCGCTGGTCGAACGGGTTGAGCCCTCAGTCGCCGTTATCGATGAGTCCCTGTGTATCGGCTGTGTGCATTGCCGAAATGCCTGCCCCGTCGATGCAATTGTCGGGGCAGCGCATTTCATGCACACGGTTATCGCAAGTGAGTGCACAGGTTGCGAACTTTGCGTGGCGCCCTGTCCCGTGGACTGCATCAGCATGAGGCCCTTGGTCAGCGCGAGGCCCTCAACGTGACGGCACCTACCTATGATCTGGGCAAGCTGCATGGCGGCCTGCGCCTGCCCGGGCACAAGGCCGCATCCACCACCGAGCCGATTCGCGACGTACCGATTCCGTCTCAGCTGGTCCTGCCCATCACGCAACACGTCGGCGACCCGGCCCAGCCGGTAGTCGGAACCGGAGACCGCGTCCTTAAAGGGCAGGTAATCGCTGAACCTGACGGCACCTTGGGCGCGCCGGTTCACGCCTCATCATCCGGCAAGGTCATCGCCATTGAACCCTGGCCAGTGTCGCGGCGTTACGGCGACAACGCCCCTTGCATCATCATCGAATGTGACGGTGAAGATCGAGCCATCGAAAACGACGGCGGATGGCAAGACTTCCTGTCGCTGCAACCGGCGGACCTGTTGCTGCGAATTCTGGACGGCGGCATTGTTGGCCTTGGCGGCGCGGTCTTCCCGACGGCACAAAAACTCATGCAGGCTCGAACCTGCGAGATCGAAACCCTGATCCTGAATGGCGTCGAATGCGAACCTTATATCAGTTGTGACGACATGCTGATGCGCGAACGCGCCGCAGAGATACTGAGCGGCGCGCAGATTCTGATGCATGCCATGCAAATCGAATCCTGTTATATCGCCGTCGAAAGTGACAAACCCGAAGCCTTGCACAGTCTTGGTGATGCATTGGCCGAACTTGGCGATGACCGCCTGGTACTGAAGCAGGTACCGACAATCTATCCGTCCGGCGGCGAAGACCAGCTCGTGCAGCTGGTCTCGAATCGTGAAGTACCCAGCGGCGGACTGCCCACCGATGTCGGCTGCCTGGTGCAGAATGTCGGTACCGCGGCAGCCGTCCACGACTGGGTTATCAAGCATGAACCATTAATCTCCCGCGTCACGACAGTCACAGGCGACGGCATTGCCAACCCGATGAACGTGCGGGCGCGGATCGGCACAACGATTGCGGACGTTGTCAAATTCACGGGTGGCTACGCAGAGCAAGCAGACCATTTGATCATCGGCGGGCCAATGACCGGCAAATCAATGAGCACCGATCGCGTGCCGCTGGTCAAAGCGACAAATTCGATCCTCGTCGCACTGAAAACGTCTTTCCAGGGCCGCGAACTCGCCTGTATTCGCTGCGGCGACTGTGCCTCCGTTTGTCCGATACAACTGTTGCCGCAGCAGCTGTTTTGGTATGCCTGCGCCGATAACGAAGTGAAGTTGCGAGAATTCGGGCTGATCGACTGCATCGAGTGTGGCTGCTGCGACCTGGTCTGCCCCAGCCACATACCTCTGACAGCCAATTTCCAGATAGCCAAGGGGCGCATCCAGGAACTAGCCGATGAAAAAGGCCGTGCGGAACGAGCGCGGCGGCGATTCGAAGCTCGCAACGAACGCCTGGAGCAGGAAAGACAGGATCGCGAGGCCGAACTTGCACGACAAAAAGAATCAGCGAAGCAGGCCGGACCTGCCGCCATCGCCGAGATACTGAAACGTAAGCAACAACAACGCGAGGACGACTGAGCGTGGAGTTCGCACGACGCCCATCGCCGTATTGGTCCGCCAGGGTTGCGGTTCCATCACTGATGTTGCAGGTGCTCGTGGCACTGGTCCCTGCCGCGATCGCGCACGTCTGGTTTTTCGGACCAGGCTTCATATTCAACCTGCTGGTCGCGTCCATTTTCGCTGTCGGCGGCGAGTGGTTGATGATGGTCCTGCGCAAGCGGCCGCCTGAAGTCGCGCTCACCGACTACACCGCACTGGTTACCGCCGCTCTGCTCGCCTTTGCGGTGCCATCGCTGACGCCGTGGTGGGTTACGGCGACCGGCGCATTGTTCGCGATCGTCGTCGCCAAACACTTATACGGTGGCATGGGATTCAATATCTTCAATCCCGCCATGGCCGGCTACGTCGTGATCCTCATTGCGTTCCCGATGCACCTCAATCTCTGGATCGCGCCACGCATTGGCGACATCGACTATCAGTACCTGACCGTACTTCAGACACTCAAGTACACGCTGACGGGTTCGCTGCCGGATGTCCTGGGATTCGATGCCGTGAGTCGCGCAACACCGCTCGATGTCATGAAGTCCGGACTCAACGGCATGCGTACGGTGAACGAGATTCGCGCCAACCCGATTATGGGTGACTTCGGTGGCCGTGGCTGGGAGTGGATCGGCAACTTCCTCGCAATCGGCGGCTTTTGGTTGTTGATCAAGAAAATAATTCGCTGGCACATTCCGGTTGGCGTTGGTGTCGGATTGCTGTTGCCCGCGACGATCATGTACCTCGTCGACCCGGGCAGCCATCCGAGTCCCGGATTCCATCTTTTCAGTGGCGCAACGATCCTGTGTGCATTCTTCATTGCGACCGATCCGGTTTCCGCCGCGACAAGCCCGAAAGGCAGGCTCGTATTCGGATTCGGGATCGGCTTTCTTATTTATTGCATTCGAACCTGGGGTAGCTACGCGGATGGCGTCGCCTTCGCGGTACTGATCATGAACATGGCCGTGCCAGCCATCGACCTGGTGACGCGACCACACATCGTCGGTCACGACAGAAAGAGTGACGATTCCTCATGAACGCAGCGATGTTCAGAAGCGGAATTACGCTCGCAGTTATCGCAGCGATCTGCACGGCGCTGGTTGCGCTGACGTACAGGTTGACCGCGGAGCGAATCGTTGCCAATGAGCAGGCGTGGCTCGAGCGCAGCCTGCAACCCGCCCTGTCCGGCCTTTTCTACGATAGCGGTGTCACAGAATCGAAAATCATTATTCCGCCACCGCATGAGCTGCCCGGCTCGGAGGCGGCGATTATCTATCGTGTCTACGCAGAAGGTGCTCCGGTAGCGGCGCTGTTTGTCGTGAGCGCGCGCGACGGGTATGCGGGGCCGATTCGTATCCTGGTCGGAATCGACACCATGGGCGTCGTGACCGGCGTACACGTGCTGGAACACCGTGAGACGCCCGGGCTGGGAGATCGAATTGAATCGACCAAGTCGGACTGGGTCAAACAGTTTAACGGCCATTCGCTGCTTGACCCTGAGCCGACAGGCTGGGCCATCAAGGGCGACGGCGGACAGTATGACCAGTTAACCGGTGCCTCGGTTACGCCGCGGGCCATTATCAAAGCGATAAAAGAGACATTGTTATACTTCGAGGCACACAGCGAAGAGATCTTCGCTAAAGTGATTCCCGAAACCGACAAGGAAGAGACAGAGCAGTGACGTCGCCCGGCTTTATTGACCGCTTCAAGACCGGCCTGTGGCACGAAAACCCGGGGCTCGTTCAGCTCCTCGGTCTGTGCCCACTGCTTGCCGTAACCTCGAGCTTCGTCAACGGATTGGGGCTCGGTATCGCCACACTGGCGGTGCTGGTTGCCTCCAATGGCCTCGTATCGGCAACGCGTCGCTGGATCCAGGCCGAGATTCGAATTCCGATCTATGTCCTCATCATTGCCAGCCTTGTCACCTGCATTGAATTGATCTTCAAAGCCTGGTTTCCGGCACTCGACCGATCGTTGGGAATCTTCATTCCTTTAATCGTAACCAACTGCGCCATCGTGGCACGCGCCGAAGTCTTCGCCTCTCGCAACCCGATCGGTTCGAGCATTGCTGACGGTTTTGTCATGGGCTCGGGCTTTGCGTTGTTGCTGATGGCCATCGGTGCGTTCCGCGAGCTACTCGGACAGGGTTCCCTGTTTGCACGCATGGACATGCTGTTGGGCGGCGAGCCAATGCGCGGCCTGGTGTTTACGGACGGCGGCTGGCTGCTTGCAATTCTGCCTCCCGGGGCGTTTTTCAGCCTGGCGCTCGCTATTGCGATAAAAAATACGATTGATCGCCGGCAGCGTGAGAAACGTCAAAGGGCGATGCCAGGGCGTGCCCGACGCGCTACCCAATAAAGACAGCACCGTGAACAGGGAAAAACGCACGGCCATCTTCAGGACCTTGCGGGAGCGCATGCCGGCCCCGACGACCGAACTCGAGTACCAGGATCCGTTCGAACTGCTGGTTGCCGTCATCCTGTCTGCACAAGCAACCGATGTCGGTGTTAATAAAGCCACGGCCAAACTGTATCCGGTAGCCCGTACACCCGAGTCAGTTCTTGCGCTCGGGGTTGACGGACTGAAGCGGTATATTCGCACCATTGGTCTGTTCAACAACAAAGCCGAAAACATAATCAAAACCTGCCGGATTCTGATTGAGAAACACAATGGCGAAGTGCCACGCTCCCGCGAGGAGCTCGAAGCCCTCCCCGGCGTTGGGCGCAAAACCGCAAATGTGATTCTCAATACGGCGTTCGGCGAACCGACGATTGCCGTCGATACCCACATTTTCCGCGTTGCAAATCGCACCGGTATTGCGAAAGGAAAGACGCCGCTGGAAGTAGAGAAACGGCTGCTGCGCTCAACCCCCGATGAATTCAAGAAAGACGCACATCACTGGCTTATTCTCCACGGTCGCTATGTTTGTAAGGCCAGGAAACCGCTGTGCGGTGAATGTCCTATTGCGAACTGGTGCGAGTACACGAAGAAGGAACTCTCATGATTTTCGGCCAGGACCGCAATCAGTTACGCACCATGTATGCCGACGCCTGGCGCAAGCAATGCGAACGCCTGCCGATGTCCCCGCTCGAAGCGCAAATCGCGGCCGTTGTTGAGTTGCATCCCGAATACCATGCGGATGTCACCAGCAATGACCTCGATCGCGATTACACGCCCGACGGCGGACAGACAAATCCGTTTCTCCACATGGGACTGCACCTGGGCATCCGCGAACAGGTCTCCACCAATCGCCCTCCCGGCATCGCAAAGATCCATGAGGTATTGACTGCGCAACTCGGTGATGCGCACGCCGCCGAGCACCGGATGATCGACTGCCTTGCAGAGGCGCTCTGGGAAGCGCAAAACGAGAATAGGGCCCCTGACGAGGAGAAATACCTGGATCGCCTGCACCGCCTGACGCGATAGCGAGATGCGATGATCAAGGACTGTAATAATAAGTGGCCACGACAGGTCTGATGGACTAACGCCGCAACGGAAGAAGCATGAGCAACACACAGTCACAATATCCAGTCCACGGCGCGGGCCTCGGCCTGCGTCGGCCTATTGTCGACAAACTCATGGCCGACCCGCCTGTCGATGTCGACTTCATGGAAGTAGCACCTGAAAACTGGATACACGTCGGTGGTGCGCTAGCCCGGAAATTACGCTTCTTTACAGAACGGTATCCGTTTCTCATTCACGGCCTGTCGCTGTCGATTGGCGCGCCGTCACCACTGAATGAACAGCTGGTCAGAGACGTCAAGAATTTCATGGCGGAGCACAATATCCGTTTGTACTCCGAGCACCTGAGTTTTTGTGGTGACGACGGCCAGCTATACGACCTGATGCCCATCCCTTTTACCGAGGAAGCCGTGAGTTACGTAGCGCGGCGCGTGCGCCGCGTACAGGACATTCTCGAGCAACGCATAGCGCTCGAAAACGTCTCCTTTTATGCGCCGATAGACACATCGATGAGCGAAAAAGAGTTCCTGCTCGCGGTCCTCGAAGAATCTGACTGCGACCTGATGCTCGACATCAACAATATCGTCGTAAACAGCATCAATCATCGCTACGACGCGAGCGATTTCCTGAACGCGATGCCGGCTGAGCGCATCCGCTACTTTCACCTTGCCGGGCACCATGTCGAGGCCGAGGACCTGCGCATCGATACGCACGGCTCTGCCGTCGACGATCAGGCCTGGCAGCTTCTTGAAGAAGCTTATGCATTGTTCGGACCGGTTCCCACACTGCTCGAGCGTGACTTCAACTTCCCGCCCATGGACGAGTTAATGGATGAAGTCCGCCGCATCAAGCAGCTGCAGCTGGCAGTAGAAAAACGGCAGGCCGCCAATGCCTGACAAAACGGATTTTCAGGCTATGCAATACGCGTTTGCGGCGCACATTCGCGATCCGCAGAACGTTGCGGCGCCGGAAGGTATCGAAGACCGCCGCATGGCAGTGTATCGCAAGTTGTTTTTTAATAATCTTTACAACCTGCTCGGAACGATGTTCCCGGTGCTGCGCAAGATCCGGACCGACGACGATTGGCGCCGGATGATTCGGCAGTTCATGCAGAAACACAAAGCCGAGACGCCCTACTTCCTGCAGCTACCGGAAGAGTTTCTGAGTTTTCTTGAAAAGGAATTTGAGCCCGGTCCCGGGGACCCTGCTTTTCTGCTCGAGCTCGCACACTACGAATATGCAGAGCTCGCCTTATCGATATCGACCGAAGAAAATAATCCAGACGGTATTGATCCGGACGGCGATCTGCTCATCGGGAGTCCCGTCAAGTCCGTGTTGGCCTGGGCGTATGCCTACCAGTATCCGGTACACCGCATTTCGCCCAATTTCCTGCCGACAGAACCCGCAGAACAGCCGGTCTACCTGGCGTTGTACCGCGACGGCGACGACAAGGTCCGTTTCCTGGAACTTAACGCAGTAACGGCCGGGCTCCTGGACGCGATCGAAAATAACCCGGACAGGCAGAGCGGTGAGGCCTTGCTGCGGGAACTTGCCAAAACAATTCACTACCCCGATGTTGACGCGCTGATCGGGCACGGCGCCGATGCGCTCAAGGAAATGCGACAACTGGAAATCTTGATCGGCACACGAATCGCCGGCTGAAGGAGTTTGAAAATGGAAACAGTGATTAAGCTGAAAAACCAGGTAATCAAAGCACTCGATTCCACGGGCGAGTGGTTTGCGCTGCTGCCCATTCGCCTGCTCATGGCCTACGAATTCGGTCGCGCCGGCATGATGAAACTAAACGGTACAAACTGGTTTGCGAACGTGCAAGACAACTTTCCATTTCCGTTCAACGTCGTACCGGTCGAGATCAGCTGGTTTATCGCAACCTGGGCAGAACTACTGGGCGCTGCAGGCCTCGTGCTTGGTTTGTTCACGCGCTTTTGGGCGTTGAGTCTTATCATCCTGACGATCGTTGCGATTTCCGGCGTGCATTGGCCCGATGACTGGAACAGCCTCGCTGAGCTATGGAAGGGATACTCGGTTTCCAACAAGGGTTTCGGCAACTTCCGTATTCCCCTGTTGTTCCTCGTGATGCTGATACCGCTCTTGTTCAGCGGCGCCGGCAAATTCAGCCTCGATCACATGCTCGCGAAGAAGTTCTCCTGACGCTCGATCAATGCCGTCGCCTGGATCCGCGAAAACGGGGTTCGCAGGCTATCTGCTAGTATTCGTCGATGGGAACCGACCAAGAAAGCAGTCTTCGCCGGGACATCGGTTTTTTCGGCGCATCGTTCCTGGTTCTCAATGCGATGATCGGTGCCGGCATTTTCGCGCTGCCGGGCAAAGTCGCCGTCAACGCGGGCATGCTCAGCCCGTGGTTGTTCCTGGTTGTCGGCGTATTGTTCCTGTCCGTCGTACTGACGTTTGCCGAACTCGCGAGTTATTACGATAAAACGGGCGGCCCGGTTATTTATGCGACCGAAGCTTTCGGTCCATTGGCCGGGTTCAGCACTGGCTGGGTGATTTATCTCGCCCGTATGACGGCCTTCGCTGCCAATGCCAACGTAATGGCAACTTACCTCGCGTCCTTGTCCGACGCCTTTGCCGGCGATCTTGCGCGGGGAACCATCATCAGCGCCGTGACGATCGGCCTGACCTGGGCCAATGTACTCGGCGTTCGCGACGGCGTGCGCACGATGGGCGTGTTCACAGTCCTCAAAGTTACGCCGCTGGTACTAATGGTGCTGCTGGGCCTTCAGCACGTAACGGGCAGTACCTTGCTGCCAGGCGCGCCTTTTGTCATCGATCAACTCGGCGGCACGACGCTACTATTGATCTACGCCTACGTCGGTTTCGAGACGATTGCCGTGACGGCGGGTGAAACTTCGCAGCCACGCAGCACATTGCCGAAAGCGCTTGTAGGCACCGTTATCGGAACCGGCCTGCTGTACTTCGTCATCGTCCTGGTATTCGTATCGATCATCCCAGAGAATCAATACGCAAGCGCCACGCTGGTCGACGTCGGCCGTGCACTGGCTGGAACGGCGGGCGCTTTCGCAATCACGCTGGCGGCCGTTTTCTCGATCGGCGGTAACCTGGCGGGCTCCATGATCGCTGCGCCGCGCCTTATTTTCTCGCTGGCGGAGAACCGTCTTCTGCCGCAGTGGTTTGGCCATGTGCATGCCAAATATGCCACACCCGACCGCTGCATCCTGCTCATGGGAGCGATGGCTCTTGTCCTCGCGCTCACGGGTTCTTTCGTAAAACTGGCAGTCGCCAGTTCCGTTGCGAGATTGTTGGGCTACCTCATCTGTATCGCGTCATTGCCCGCGATACGCCGCAATGCGAGTGCCGAGGCGCGCGAGAAAGCCTATCGACTCAAAGGCGGGTATACGATTCCGGTGATTGGCTTCGTCATCTGCATCTGGCTGCTCATGCAGTCAAAGACGGAGTCCTGGATTGCCGTTTCAATCCTGATCGCGATCGGTGCCGTGCTCTACGGCATCGAAACACGCACTGGCATACGGGGTAACGGCGAGGACTAGCGTCGCTTGGGGATGTAAAGGTCCGTCAGCGTACCTTCGAACGCTTCTGCCGCCATCGCCACGGTTTCCGACAACGTGGGATGGGGATGAATTGTCAGACTGATGTCTGTCGCATCAGCGCCCATTTCAATAGCCAGCCCGACCTCGGCGATCAGGTCGCCTGCATTGGGGCCAACAACAGCGCCGCCCAGGACACGCTTTGTTTGCTTGTCGAACAACAGCTTCGTGAATCCTTCCGAACGCCCCAACGCCAGGGCACGACCGCTCGCGGCCCATGGAAACTGCGCTTTCTCGTACTCGATACCCTGCGCTTTCGCTTCCAGCTCGGTCAGCCCGACCCACGCGATTTCCGGGTCGGTGTACGCAACGGACGGGATCGTACGCGCGTCAAAGTAGCTCTTCTCGCCAGCCGCCACTTCAGCCGCGACTTTCGCTTCGTGCGTCGCTTTGTGTGCCAGCATGGGTCCGCCGGCCAGGTCCCCGATTGCGAATATATGGGGAACGTTGGTACGCATCTGCTTGTCGACGGCAATGATGCCGCGCGAATCAACGTTGACGCCGGCTTTTTCGGCGTCGAGCATGCCGCCGTTCGCCTTGCGTCCGACCGCGACGAGGACCCGATCGTAGACACCGACCGAGGGCGCTTTATCACCTTCAAAGCTGACTTCGATGCCTGGCACCGTGGCGCGCATGCCGGTCACCTTGCTTGACACCATGATGGCTTCATAGCGCTTCCGCACGATTTTCAGGAAAGGCCGCAGCAGGTCCGGGTCCGTGCCCGGCATCAGCGAATCGGTCAGCTCGACAACGCTGACGTCAGTTCCGAGTGCGCTGTACACACAGGCCATTTCCAGGCCGATGATGCCGCCGCCAACCACAAGCAGGCGCTTGGGCAACGGCGCAAGTTCGAGTGCGCCGGTTGAATCGACGATGCGCGGATCATCCGGCAGCCCCGGCAACATTAACGGCTCCGAACCGGCAGCGATAATGCACTGCTCGAAATCGACGGTTTCGTCATTGTCGAGATGCAGGCGATTCGCAGCGACAAACCTGGCGGTTCCCTGGATGACCCGGACTTTGCGCTGCTTCGCCATGGTCGAGAGACCGCTTGTCAGCTGGGCAATGACCTGGTTCTTCCAGTCGCGCAGTTTTTCGGCTTCGATTTTCGGCGCGCCGAACGTAACACCGTGTTCGGCCATGGCGGCTGCTTCATCAATGACCTTGGCAGCATGCAACAGGGCTTTTGAGGGAATGCAGCCGACATTCAGGCAGAC
This sequence comes from uncultured Gammaproteobacteria bacterium, assembly GCA_963841165.1. GTDB lineage: Bacteria > Pseudomonadota > Gammaproteobacteria > Steroidobacterales > Woeseiaceae > UBA1847. The sequence continues at coordinate 50,331 of CAWJCA010000060.1, forward strand.
GCCACCCAGCACGGGTGATCGCTCGATCAGGATGACATCCAGCCCCAGGTCGGCCGCGCGGAAGGCCGCCGTATAACCGCCCGGTCCTGCACCGATAACGACGAGCTGCGCCGCATGCGTTCCGTCACCCTGGTGCATGCGTGTCGCAACAATCTCTGGCGCCGACATCTTGCGGGTTTCTTCGACGTTCTCGATGGGAGCATCAGGCTCACTGTCGCCGGCTTCTATTGTCACAACAGCAGAGCCTGTCGAGACCCGGTCGCCAACCTTGACGTCGACGGAAACAATTGTCCCGGCCTGGCTGGCCGGAATATCCATTGAGGCTTTATCCGTTTCCAGCGTGACCAACGGGTCTTCGACCGATACTACGTCGCCCGGCGCGACCAGGATCTCGATGACCTCGACATCTTCAAAGTCGCCCAGGTCAGGAACCGTCAACTGCACGGGACGGGACACTAGGGAATCGCCTGCAACAGGGAATCAACATCGGCCAGCTTCTGGCCAAGGAACGTCGTGAAACGAACCGCCTGTGCGCCGTCAATGACCCGGTGGTCGTAGGAGAGCGACAGCGGCAGCATCAATCGGGGTTCGAACTCCGTACCGTTCCAGACGGGCTGCATGGATGAGCGCGAAACGCCGAGGATTGCCACTTCGGGCGCGTTGACGATTGGCGTGAACGCGGTTCCGCCGATCCCGCCCAGGCTCGAAATCGTAAACGTCGCGCCTTGCAACTGGTCCGCTTTCAACTTGCCTTCGCGCGCGAGCGCCGACAATTCGCCGAGTTCCTTGGCAATTTCGTAAACGTCTTTCTTGTCCGCGTCGCGTATCACCGGGACCATGAGTCCCTGCTCGGTGTCAGCCGCAAATCCCAGGTGACAGTACTTTTTGAAGACCAGGCTCGCGCCATCGTCCGACAGCGATGCATTGACCTTCGGGTATTCCTCGAGCGCCGCAACACAGGCTTTCATCACGAACGCCAGCGGCGTCAACCCGATGCCACGTTCTTTTGCGGGTCCCTTGAGTTTCTGGCGCCTGGCCTCGAGATCCGTGATATCCGCCAGGTCGTGCTGCGTGACATGCGGCACGTTGACCCAGCTTGCCTGGAGTCGTGGACCCGAAATCTTCTGGATGCGCGTCAGCGGCTGGACGTCGATCTCGCCGAATTTCGCGAAGTCGACGCTCGGCGTCTTGGGAAGCCCGCCACCAGCGGGTGCCGCCGCCTGCCCCGTGAGTATCGCCTTGACGAACGCTTTGACATCATCGTGCAGTATGCGGCTTTTAGTGCCGCTGCCTTTGACCTGCACAAGATTGACACCGAGCTCCCGTGCCAGCTTTCTGACCGACGGGCTGGCGTGGGCTTTAGAGAATCCGGCTTCTTCGATTTTCGGTAACGTCGTTGCGGCCGCGGTTGGCGCAGGCTTGTCGGGTGCCGCACTCGGTGCCGGCGCTTGCGGTGTTGCAGCGGGCTTCGCGGCTGCCGGCGCAATGTCCGGCTCCTGATCAGCCACGGCGTCGATAATCGCCAGTGACGCGCCTGCAGAAATCTTTTCGCCGACCTTGATCAGGACCGACTCGATAGTCCCCGCGACGACGGCGGGCACGTCCATGGCAGCTTTATCCGTTTCGAGAGTGACCAACGGATCCTCGACCGCGACCGTGTCGCCGGGCGAAATATGAACCTCGATGACCTCGACCTCATCGAAATCGCCGAGATCCGGCACGACCAGCGTTTGTTTGCCGCCCGATTTCTGCCGCTCGCCGGCTGGCACCGCCATCATCGTCGTTTCGCCGGTCGGTTCTGCGGCCAGCGCCGGCGTTATGACGACGGTGTCGCTGACCTGCACCGTCATCTTGCCGATGACGTCGCCCGTCGAGACCGTGTCACCGATTCCGACCGTCAGATTCTCGATTACCCCGCCCTCCGGCGCCGGTACATCGAAGGAGGCCTTGTCGGTCTCGAGTGTGATGAGACCGTCCTCGCGAGCTACGCTATCGCCGGGCGCGACGAGCACCTCGATGATCTCGACGTTTTCGAAATCGCCAAGATCCGGTACAACTATGTCGATCGAATTCGCCATACTCGTGCTCCCGACTACTCTACAACGTCACCGGATCGGGGCGATCCGGATCGATGCCGTATTTCTCGATAGCCTGCACGACAGTTTTTTGATCAAGCACGCCGTCATCGGCAAGTGCCTTGAGCGCGGTGACTGCTATGAATCGTCGATCAACCTCGAAGTGTTCGCGAAGTGCTTTGCGGGCATCGCTGCGCCCGTAGCCATCCGTGCCGAGAGAGATAAAACGTCCAGGCATCCAGCGCTGCACCTGGTCGGCGACAATCTTCATGTAGTCGGTCGCCGCGACGTACGGCCCCGGCCTCTCGGCAAGGCACTGCTCGATGTAACACTTGCGCGGCTTCTCGGCCGGATGCAGCTGATTCCAACGCTCGACCGCGAGCGCGTCGCGGCGCAGCTCGTTAAAGCTCGTAACAGACCAGACATCCGTGGGTATTCCAAAATCCTGCATCAGCAAGTCAGCTGCTGCGATCACCTCTCGCAGGATAGTGCCGGAGCCCATGAGCTGCGCACGGATCTTGCCCTGGCCACCCACCTGCAGCAGGTACATGCCACGCAGAATACCGTCCTCGACGCCGGCCGGCATTGGCGGATGCACGTAATTCTCGTTCATGCAGGTGATGTAATAGAAGACGTTCTCCTGCTCGCCGATCATGCGGCGCAGACCGTCCTGAACGATGACCGCCAGTTCATACGCGTAAGTGGGATCGTAGGCGACACAGTTAGGCACGGTCGCTGCACTGACGAGGCTATGACCGTCCTGGTGCTGCAGGCCCTCACCGGCCAGCGTCGTGCGCCCGGCGGTACCACCAATCAGGAAACCGCGGGACTGCAAATCGCCGCCTGCCCAGATGAAATCGCCAATGCGTTGAAAGCCGAACATCGAGTAGTAGATATAGAATGGCACCATCGGCACGTCATGGTTCGAATACGACGTACCGGCCGCGAGCCACGAGCAGAACGCGCCCGCCTCGTTGATTCCTTCTTCAAGAATCTGCCCTTTCTTGTCCTCCCGGTAGTACATCAACTCGCCCGAATCCTGAGGCTCGTACAGCTGACCTTTGGACGCGTAGATACCGACCTGGCGAAACAGGCCTTCCATACCGAACGTGCGCGCTTCGTCGGGCACGATCGGCACAATATGCTTGCCTATTTGCTTGTCGCGCAGCAGCGCAGTGAGTAGCCGCACGAAAGCCATGGTCGTCGATGCTTCGCGTTCACCCGTACCCTCGATCTGGGTGCGGAATGCTTCAATCGACGGCACGGGCAGTGCTTTGGACTTCGCGCGTCGCTTCGGCAACGAACCGCCCATCGCATCGCGCCGCTCCAGCATGTACTCGAGTTCGGCGCTGTCGGCTGCGGGTTTGCAGTACGGCACGTCGTCGATGTCCTTGTCTGAAACCGGGATATTGAATCGATCACGGAATTTCTTGAGTTGCTCGAGGCCGAGTTTCTTCTGCTGGTGCGCAATATTCTGACCTTCGCCGGCCGATCCCATGCCAAAACCCTTGACGGTTTTCGCGAGAATAATCGTCGGAGTACCTTTGTGCTGCCGTGCCGCGTCGTAGGCCGCATAGACCTTGAGCGGATCATGACCGCCACGGTTCAGACGCCAGATCTCGTCGTCCGACATGTTCGCGACCATTTCGGCGGTTTCCGGGTGCTTGCCGAAAAAGGTATCGCGCACGTATTTGCCGTCCATCGACTTGATCTTCTGGTACTCGCCGTCGACGGTTTCTTCCATGATCTGGCGCAGCTTGCCGGACTGGTCTTTTGCTATCAGCGGATCCCACTTCGATCCCCAGATGACCTTGACGACATTCCAACCCGCGCCGCCAAATGCCGCTTCGAGTTCCTGGATGATCTTGCCGTTACCGCGGACCGGACCGTCCAGCCGCTGCAGGTTGCAGTTGACGACGAACACGAGGTTATCCAGACCTTCACGCACCGGCATCGTGATTGCGCCCATCGACTCGGGCTCGTCCATTTCACCGTCGCCAAGAAACGCCCAGACTTTGCGATCACTCGCCGGAATCAGGCCACGATTTTCCATGTAGCGCATGAACCGTGCCTGGTAGATGGCCATCATCGGGCCGAGGCCCATGGAGACCGTCGGGAACTGCCAGAAATCCGGCATCAACCACGGATGCGGATAGGACGACAAACCTCCGCCACCGACTTCCTGCCGAAAGCGATTCAGTTGATCTTCGTTGAGACGTCCTTCGAGATAGGCGCGTGCATACATGCCCGGTGCCGAATGTCCCTGCATGAAAACCAGGTCACCACCGTGTTTTTCGCTGGCTGCGCGCCAGAAGTGATTGAAACCCACCTCGTACAACGTTGCAGAGGAGGCATAGCTCGAAATATGACCGCCGTATTCTGTACTCTTGCGATTCGCCTGGACAACCATCGCCATCGCGTTCCAGCGTATGTAGGCCTCGATACGGCGCTCGAGGGAGCGATCGCCCGGATACTCTGGCTGACGCGCCGTGGAGATCGTATTCAGGTATGCGGTGTTCGGCGTGTACGGCAGGTAGGCGCCCGAACGCCGCGCAAAATCGATCATCTGGTTGAGCAGGAAGTGGGCCCGCTCCGGACCGTGCTGCCCAAGGACCGAATCGATCGACTCCAGCCATTCGGTGGTCTCGATTGGATCTATGTCATCGAAAGGATTGAAACTGCTCATATTCTGTCCACCGGGCGTTTGCCGGGACACCTCCCGGCGTGTCGCGTGAATTACCTGAGGCGTCCTGCTAGGATCAGCGCTCCATTGCACCGGACCGTGCGATTCGCCAGTGCGGCCGCCATCTTCGGGGTTTGTGCCGTGAGGGTCAAGCGCGCGGCGGAGAATAAAACCGTATGACAACTGTCGTCCCTGACATTCATGATATTCGTATCTTTCAAAAGCTTGGCCGCGTTTCCACGAAGGTCCTGGACCCGGTCGATCAGTTACTTTTGATACTACCGGCGAGGCCGACCGCTGCGGTTTTTCGAAAGGTCCCCCAGGGCAGCAAACTGCAGGCCGTCTATCGAAAACGCGTAGCCGGCTCGATACCGGCATTCACGACGCACCTCGGTAACAAGAAGCAGACCCTGGTCGTCGCCGGCACGATCAACGCTGATGCCAGCGCATTCGAGCAGCTAACCCTGGGCCGCAAACTCGTCGCGGCGGCAACCGGTCAAAAAGCCGGCAGTCTCGGCATTTGCGCTGTCGGTTTCGACCCCGATGCGCAGGCAACACTGCGTGAACAACGTGCTTGCGGCGGCCCTGGCGGCAGGCCTCAAGCTGCCCACTTTCAAGAGCAAGGCGGCGCCCGCCAGGATCAGGAGCATCCGGCTGTTGGGTCTCGAACGAACCGCTGGACACCAGCCGCACCGAGGCCGAGGCAAAGGGCAACAATCTCGCGCGCTGGCTCACATCATTGCCGCCCAACAAGCTCGACGCCATTCGTTACGCGGAGGTCGTCAAGAGCATGGCAAAAGAGCGCGGCTGGCAGTACAAGCGCTTCGTCACCAAGGATCTGGAATCGCTCGGCGCCGGCGCGTTCCTGGCGGTTGCCCAGGGAAACGATGACGACAGCGCCGGCATCGTTCGTCTTCGCTACCGGCCTGGCTCGAAAACAGCCAAAGCCGATCTCAGCCTGGTTGGCAAAGGCATCATTTTTGACACGGGCGGGACCAACCTCAAGCCGTTCGCGTCGATGCTGGACATGCACGGTGACATGCAGGGCAGCGCGGTTGCGCTAGGCACATTCCTGGCAATTTCCGAGCTCAAACTGCCGATAGCAGTCGATTGCTGGCTGGCGCTGACGGAGAACCGCACCGGTCCCACGGCCTACAAATCGCAGGACGTCGTCACGGCCGCAAATGGCAAGACCATACAAATTATTCATACCGATGCCGAAGGACGCCTTGCGCTCGCCGATGCGCTGGTACTGGCAAGTCGCGAGCAACCGGGCATCATTTTTGACTATGCGACGCTCACCGGCACCTGCGTCAGTGCAATCACGACCCGATATTCGGGCGTGTTCACGAACAGGGCTGAATGGCATCCCAGGCTGAAGCGAACCGGCCAGCGTTCGGGCGAGCGCGTCTGGCCGTTCCCGATCGGCAAGGAGTTTCTTGATGAGCTCAAGAGCGACACGGCCGATTTCATGCAGTGCTCACCGAAAGGCGCCGGCGACCATATCCTCGCGGCCAGCTTTCTTGCGGAGTTCATCGAGAACGACATTCCCTGGGTACACATGGACCTGAGCGCGGGAGATCATGTCGGTGGCCTTGGCCATATCGCATCGAAATTCACGGGATTCGGCGTGCGCTATACGATGAGCCTCATCCTCGACGAAGAACTTTTGAAGGCAAGCCCGTAGGTGAGTGATGACATCAGAATGTCAGACCGCTTCCGCGGTTTTCTGCCCGTTGTCGTTGACGTGGAAACGGGGGGATTCAACTCGAAGACCGACGCCCTGCTCGAAATCGCCGCCGTCTTGCTCGACCTCGACTCGAACGGTCTGTTAAGGCGCGTAGAGACGATTCGCTACCACGTAAAGCCATTTGAAGGTGCCAACCTCGAAGCCGCGTCCCTCGCGGTCAACGGCATCGACCCGTTTCACCCGCTGCGCCCCGCTATCGACGAGCGCGACGCGCTGCAGCGCACATTTCGCGAGGTCCGCCGCGCCGTGCGTGAAAGCCGATGCAGTCGGGCCGTGCTGGTCGGTCATAACGCACATTTCGACCTCGGTTTCCTGAATCAAGCGGTCGAGCGTTCCTCGATGAAACGTAATCCGTTTCATCCGTTCAGCTGTTTCGACACGGTGACGCTGTGTGGGATGGCGTTCGGTCAGACGGTGCTCGCCCGCGCGGCAATAGCTGCGGGACTGGGATGGGACGAGACACAGGCGCATTCGGCATCGTACGACGCAGAAGTAACGGCCGATCTATTCTGCGAAATCGTCAATCGTTACCGCGATATTTACGAGGCGGCGCTCAGAAACGCGCCGCCGCAGCCGTAGGACGACCGGCTTCTAGGCTGCGCTTTCCTCGAGCAGTTTTTGCAACTCGCCCGACTGGTACATGTCGATGACGATATCGCAGCCGCCGATCAACTCGCCCTTGACGTAGAGCTGCGGAAAGGTCGGCCAGTTCGAGTATTCCTTGAGCCCTTCCCGTATCTCGGGGTCTTCAAAAATATTCACAAAGGAATACGGTTTGCCGATCGCATTCAACGCCGCAACTGTCTGTCCGGAAAACCCGCATTGCGGGAAATCGGGCGTGCCCTTCATGTAAAGCAGCACGTCGTTCGATTCGAGCTGATCTTTGATCCTGGTTTTTACGTCCACGTCTGGTACCTGTTTGTGTATCGACAGCCACCCATGGTTGGGTCGCTGCCAGAATTTTCAATGGTATGGCCTTTAATTATCGGCGCTACGATCCTCAACCACGATGTGGTTGTTTACGGCTTTTACGCCATTGGTGTCTTTCGCTATCGATTCTGCCTGCTCACGGGCAACGTAGCTGCCCACCGTTCCCGACAGGGTCACTGTACCCTGCCAGGTGCGAACGCCAATGTTAAACACGCTGACGATCGAGTCCGCAACATATTTGCCTTTGATCTTGGTCGTGATCGCTGAATCGGACGCGACAACGCCTGCAGGGCGCTCGTCCTTGCCAGCCTGATATCCACCCCCGGCGCCACCGCCGACCATCATGCCCGCGCAGCCACCAAGCATCAGCACAGACAAAACAAAAATCAATACTCGCATTGCTTACCTCCAAGGACAGGCCCGGATTGTACCGTCAAACTGCCGGCTCACGAGCCGCCAATTCGTCGACAATCGCCCATTGCTCGTCCTTGTTCATCAGCGCCCAGCGCGAGATTTGCTGCAGGCTTCGACCACAGCCGAGGCAAACCTTGTCCTCGTCCAGCGTGCAAATCAGAATACAGGGCGACAGCGGTTTCTCGTTTCTGTCGGGGCAAGCGTTGTTACTTTCGTCAATCATTAATAATATAATCAGTGCGTTATGAAGGTTATCTAAAATACTTATTAACAAATATTCGCCGCCGTTCGATGCAAATAATTCTCTTTTCCGAACGGCACTCTCTATAATACCGACAGCGCGCCGGCGCGATCATTCGCGCCAGGTATCCAGAATAAATCAATAATCAAAAACCCCTCGGAGAACCTAACGATGAATCCCTTGAAGAGCATTGGCGGCACGATAATTGGTGGCGTTGTCCTCACAGTCATAATTGTACTCGTCACAAAAGGCAATCACATGGTGGCAGGCATGAGTACACAGTCTTTGATCATTTGGCTTCATGTCTTGTCCGGCATCACCTGGATCGGCCTGCTCTACTACTTCAACTTCGTTCAGGTTCCGGCGCTCGGCGAGGCGGCCAGTGACGAGGGTGGCCCGGGTGGAGCCGGCATCGCCAAATACGTTGCACCCCGCGCACTGGCCTGGTTTCGCTGGGGCGCACTGGCTACCTGGATCACCGGCGCATTATTCCTGCTTCAAAAAGGCCAGTTGCACAACGCGTTCATGCTCGGCCTGAATACCGATCCGGTAAACCAGTACGCCATGACTATTGGCGTGGGCGCATGGCTCGGCACCGTAATGCTGTTTAACGTATGGGTATTGATCTGGCCCAATCAGAAAAAAGTGCTGGGCATGGTCGAAGCCAGCGCAGACCAGGTCGCCAAGGCAAAAAACATCGCCTTCCTGGCGTCGCGCTCCAATACCTTGATGTCGATTCCCTTGGTAATGAGCATGATCGGCGCCGGTCACGGCTGGCCCATGTAGAACCGAGTGAGACTGTTCGAACCGAAGCCCGACATTCGTGTCGGGCTTCTTTTGTTTTCGAAACCCCATGCAACTCTCAGACGTATTTAAGCAGTCAATCGGCGCGACCGTCGCTACAGCGCTCGCGGAAGACGTCGGCGATGGCGACCTGACGGCGTTACTTGTCGATGCCGATGCCGTCGTCGGGGCAACGATCATCGCCAGGGAGTCTCTGATTCTTGCCGGCCAGCCGTGGGTCGACGAGGTGTTTGCACAACTAGACAAGAAGATCGTCGTCGACTGGTATGTCGGTGACGGGCAGACGGCCGACGCCGACGACGTCATCTGCAAGCTGGTCGGACCCGCTCGTGCATTGTTGACAGGCGAACGTACCGCTCTGAATTTTCTGCAGACGCTGTCGTCAACTGCAACCATCACCGCCAGTTACGTCAAGGCCGTCGAAGGCATCGGGGCCAGGATACTCGATACGCGCAAGACGCTGCCCGGTTTGCGCCTGGCACAAAAATACGCGGTCGCCTGCGGCGGTGGCATGAATCATCGAATCGGTCTGTTCGACGCAATCCTGATCAAGGAAAACCATATCAAGAGTTCGGGCAGTATTGCCGCTGCCCTGCAACGCGCAAGCGATCTTGACGCGGATGTCCTGATCGAAGTCGAAGTCGAAAGTCATGACGAACTGCTCGAAGCCCTGAATGCCGGCGCGACACGCATTCTCCTTGATAACTTCACCTTGCAGGATCTCAGGCAAGCGGTTGAAACAAACCGGGACTACGGCTATGTCGCAGCAGAACTCGAGGCATCGGGCAATATCACGCTCGAATCGATTCGCGCAATTGCCGAGACTGGCGTCGACTATATATCGACCGGCGCGCTGACAAAAAATGTCAACGCGATCGACTTTTCGATGTTATTCAGCATCGACCAGGTCTGATGTTCGAGTGGGACAGAAAATGAAGAAGTTCTTGCTGGGAGGCCTGTGCCTCGGAATTCTCGGTGGCTGCATGAACTCGGCGGACAAGTCGGCCGAGGAGCAAGCGCCCTATGCGAGCGCCGCCGATCTCGAGAGCTTTTGTGACCGCCTCCCACGTTCTGCTTACGCCGATTATCAGAAGCACGAAACCAGCAATGACTGGTTCGAGGTGTATGAAATCGAACCCGATATCTGGGCTATTTATGAGCCGTTCCAGTGGCAGGAGGTTATTTCATACCTGATCGTCGGCTCGGAGTCTGCCGTGCTTTTCGATACAGGCAATGGAATCGGGAATATCAAATCCGTTGTCAATCAACTCACCGATAAACCGGTTCGTGTACTCAACTCTCATAGCCACTTCGACCATATCGGCGGCAACTACCAGTTTGATGAAATCCTGTCCGTCGCAACAGAATTTTCGTTGGACCGGACGAACGGCCTTAGGAGCGACGAACTGTCGATGGAAGTATCGCCTGAGGCTTTGTGCACCAGCCTGCCCGTCGGCGTTACAGAGGAGAATCACCAGACAAGAGCATTCACGATTAGCCGCAAAATCTCCGATGGGGATGTGCTCGATATAGGCGGACGAAAACTCGAAGTACTGCAGGTCCCCGGACATACCGATGACGCAATTGCATTACTCGACAGGGACGCCGGTTTTCTGTGGTCCGGGGATAGCTTCTATGAAGGTCCTGTCTGGCTCTTCTTTCCGGAGACAGACCTGGTGGCCTATCAAAAATCTGTGGCGAAACTTGCATCTTTGGCACCAGGGCTGAAAGCGGTTTTTCCTGCTCACAACACGCCAAAAGCAGACCCTGCCCTGCTTACCCAACTGCGTGAAAATCTCGACCGCGTACTTGCCGGAAAGGTCGTGCCAGTTCCCGTATCGGACGGCAACGTCGAATTCCGGTTCGACGGCTTCAGTCTGCTAATGAGAGAAAACTACTACCGCATTGATGTGGACTAGGCACGAGCGGAACGCTCTTGCTGCTATGCGACGGCTCGCGTGACCCGCTTCGGCTCCGAAACACCATAGCCCTGCGCATAATCTACGCCCATGCCGCGCAGCATCGTGATGATTTCTTCATTCTCGGCGAATTCAGCGATGGTTCGTTTGCCGGTAAGGTGACCGATCTCGTTGATCGAACGCACCATTTCGCGATCGATCGGGTCATGCAGAATTTCTTTGACGAAGCTGCCATCGATTTTGAGAAAATCGACCGGGAAATGCTTGAGGTAGCCGAATGAAGACAGGCCGGTGCCGAAATCATCGAGGGCGAACTTGCAGCCGAGTTCCTTCAGCGCATTGATAAAGCGATTCGCCTGAGAATAGCTGGCGATTGCTGCGGTCTCCGTAATTTCGAAGCAGATTTTTGTCGCATCGAGGCCGCTCATCTGGAACTGATCGACAACGAATGGCAGGAACTTCTCGTCGCCGAGGCTCTGTCCCGACAGGTTAATCGAACACAGAGACAGCCGTTCACGCTCATCGGCTTCGGACACCAGCCAGCGGAATGCGCTGCGAATGACCCAACGATCGATATCGGGCGTGATGCCATAGCGTTCGGCTGCTTCAATAAACAGGCCCGGCGAAATGATTCCGCCATTCTCGTCGCGCATGCGCAGGAGAATTTCATAATGCGCCCCATCTTCCTCAGCTTGCAGCGGCTGGATCGTCTGGCGAAATAGTTCAAAGCGGTTTTCTTCGAGCGCATTGTTGATGCGGGCAGCCCACTGCATTTCGCGACGGCGCCGCATCAGGTCGATATCGTTTTCCTGGAAGCTGTGTATGCGATTGCGTCCCGCTTCTTTGGCTGCGGCACACGCACTGTCAGCGGCTGTCAGTATCGCGGCGACGTCTTCGTTGTCGGCAGTGATCGGCACAACGCCGATGCTGACGCCGAGCCGGAAGTTGCGCTCCTCCCAAACGAATTTGTACTCGCCGATCGCCATGCGCAGCGTTTCGGCCGTATTCATCGCTTCCTCGAGGCTACAGCTTTCGAGTAGCACACCAAACTCATCGCCGCCGAGCCGCGCCAATGTGTCGCGCCAGCGGATCTTTGATTTCAACAATGCGCCCAGCTGGCCGAGAAGAGCATCACCGGCACTGTGTCCGCAGGAATCGTTGACGATTTTGAACTGGTCGAGATCCAGGTACAAAAGCGCATAGGATGTTTCGCGAGCTTTGGCGCTCTTCAACGCACGCTCCACGCGATTCTCGAATTCCCGCCGGTTAACGAGACCGGTCAGGATGTCGTGACTGGCGTGATAGCTGAGGCGACGGTTGAGATCACGCGACTCGCTGACGTCGTGAAACACCAGGACGCCACCCGTCACACTGCCGGTGCCGTCACGAATTGGTGAGGCTGTGCTTTCGATGTAGAGCTCGTTGCCGTCTCTGCGGATCAACAGCGTCGGCCGCACGGACTTAATGGCACGATCACGGCGAATGGACACGGCCAGCGGATTTTCGAGCGGCTCACAGGTCTCTTCATGGAAGCCTCGAAAAATCTCGTCAATCGGTCGGCCGCTGGCATCGTCAACCTTCCAGCCGGTCAGTTCTTCGGCCACCGGGTTTACGTATTCAACGATGCTATTCGCATCCGTCGTAATGACACCGTCACCAATCGATCGCAACGTAATCTGCGCGCTCTCTTTTTCGCGAAACAACGCATCTTCATAGAGCTTGCGCTCGGTAATGTCGACTTCGACGCCGAGCAGCCGCAAAAGGCGGCCATTCTTGTCAAGAACGGACTTGGCGCGACTTTTCATCCATCGCCATTCGCCATTCTGATGCTTCATGCGATGCGTGGATTCGAAAAACGGTATCTTGCCTTCCAGGTGTTCGCGCATTTGCATTTGGACGCGCGCTATGTCGTCCGGATGCACAAGGTGATACCAGTCGAGCTTCACGTCCTCGTCATCCGCGTCGTAGCCGAGCATGGTCTTCCATCGACGCGACAACTTGATGTGTTTGGTATTGCCGTCGAAATCCCAGATGCCGTCGTTTGCCGTCATCGCAACGAGCGAATTACGCTCATGGAGCTCATCCAGAATCGCTTTGTCGCTGACTCGCTCGAGGCCAACTGCCAGCGATGAGCCAAATAGCTTCATCAACAGGTGCAGGTTTGCGTCCCAACCAGCTACCGGACGTTCGTTGACGATTCCGAGGAATCCTGCGAGCTCACCGTGCACAGAAAAGCCAATGATCAGGGCCGCCCCAATGTGCAGTTCGTTCAGGCGTTCCAGTTCGGCTTTGGCAGCCCCTGGCCCACCCAGGGTGTCGGCGACCTCAACGACTCTCAAGTGTCCGAGGCGCTGTCGCAGCCAGGGCCAATCGTCGAGACTTTCTCCCATGAGCACGCCCGGGCGACACTGCGCGAAACCATCGCAAGACACCATTACGGCATCGACCTTGGCGCCATCATCGCTGATGAGTGCGATAAACGCCGAGTCGGCACCTGTCGCCTCTGGCAGCTCGTCGATGTTGGCCTGCAACTGGTCGAGATAGATCGTGGGATCGAGATTCTGCACGCCGACGGCAATTTTGGTCTGCAGTGCATCCACAGCGCCGCGGGTACGCTCACCGGCCCGCGGTTTGCGGTGCCGGATTCCCGTTGCTGGCGTCGTGTTGGACGGATTCGTCATTACGGGAAAACATTTTGACACGATGCTGGAGGAATACAAGCTAAGTCGCTGTATTTTTTTGCTTTCTTTGCCTCAGCTGCCATTTTACATAAGCCTCGATTCCGTCTGCAGGTCAACCAATCAACGCCAGCGCCGTTATAGCCCTGAACACGGAAACAAGGGCTGAAAGGAGACCCCCATGAAACTCGCGTATCAAGACCTGGCAGAACGCACAGGCACAAGGAAGTTAGCCGGATGGATGACGATGCTGTTGGCAGCCGTCATTCTTGCGGCTTGTGGCGGAGGCGCCGGCACCACGACCAATCAGAACACCGGCACGGCCGAGTGTGATCCGAATAACCCCGACACGTTCGCAGAGTGCGGCACCGTTTTGGTCGCCCTGACGGACGCCGACGGCGACTTCGTCAATTACACCGTCGACGTGCTGTCGCTGAAACTCGAAACGGCCAATGGCCGCATCGTCGAGACCATGCCGCGCAAGACGCGCATCAACTTCACCGACTACGTGGACCTGACCGAACTCGTAACCGTTGCGACCATACCGCCCGCAACCTACGTATCCGGTACGATCAGCCTCGACTACAGCAACGCTGAAGTCTTCGTCGAAGACAGCAGCGTCGAGGACGATCCGATGAAAGGGTCGAAGGCAGCCGTCGTCAAGGACATCGATGGCAATATTCTGACGCAGACTGAACTCAAGATTCGCTTGTCCAACCGCGATCAGCTGATTGTGACGCGAGGTCGCCCCGCTCTCCTGCAGCTCGACTTTGACCTGGACGCGTCTCACACCGTCGATATCGTTCCAACACCGGCTGATGCCATTTCGGAACAATTCATCCTGGCAGAAGTTGTACCGGTCGACGAAAAGGAAATTCGTGTGCGAGGCCCGCTTGCCGGCGTCAGCATCGATGAAATGACCTACACGGTCGCGCTGCGTCCGTTCCATGACCGCGTCGGCGACTTCGGCCGGGTCAAGGTGCATGTCACCGACGAGACTGAATTCGAGGTTGACGAAGTCATGTACGTCGGTGTTGATGGCCTGCGCGCGCTCGACGTTGCAGGGACGGGCACACCGACCGTCGCAAAAGGAACGCTGAATGTTGCCGAACGAAAGTTTACAGCAGACATCGTGCTTGCCGGCTCGAGCGTACCGGGTATCGACAGGGATGCCGTTATCGGTAACGTTATCAAAAGAAACGGCAATTTCCTGACCATTCGCGGTGCGACTATTGTTCCGTCGGATCGGCCCACGCACTTCCACAACGATGTTGTTGTTGAAGTCGGGCCTGAAACGAAGGTATTCAAGGACGGCTACCGAGCGTCCGACCTGAGCATCGATGCAATCTCGATCGGTCAGCGAGTTACGATCCGCGGCAATCAACCGACGCCGACTACGGACGCATTGGCGCCGCAAATCCTGTTTGACGCGACCCAGGGCTCCGTACGCATGCATGTAACGCACCTGTCCGGCATCGTGAACTCGGTCATGTCTGGCCAGACGGACATCACGTTGCACTCGATCGACCGTCGTCGCGTACAGATCTTCGACTTCAGCGGCACTGGCAAGTCTGAGAGCGAAGATGCGGATCCCGACAACTACGAAATTGCGACAGGCAACCTGACGCTCGCCGACTTCTCGACCGGCAAACCGATTGTTGCACGCGGTTTCCCGACAGCGTTCGGCTGGGCACCGCCTGATTTCACGGGTCGTACCGTCATCGACTACACAGACGTTCGAAGTGTCCTTGGCGTTGGCTGGGGCGTGGAAGGCACCGCAGAGCCGTTCCGCAGCATCGGTCCCGACGGCCTGGTTCTCTTCAACAAGAACCCGGACATCGATCAACGCCATTACATCAAGCAGGGTCCTGTCCTGATTGATCTCACGGCGCTCGATTCGAATACGACGATCCTGCCGCGCGAGACTGGCCGACTGGCGTTCTACATCAAGTCAGCTGACAGCGTCCGCATGTATTCGCATTTCGATGACTTTGCCAACGATCTGAGTACGAGCCTGATCGGCGGTGACAGGGCACGATCGATGCATGCCCGCGGCAAGTACGACGTAGATACCAACGTGTTTACGGCGTACAAGATTGGCGTCTATTTGCTGGAGCCCCAATAGACGATAGGGCCTAATCCACCCCGTAAGCCTTATCAACTGGCTCTGCCCCGCTACCGCAAGGTGGCGGGGCATTTTTTTGTCGCTCAGAATCGGTAATTGAATCCTATGGTCACCAACGCGCCACTTTCGTCCCTTGGGCCGTCGTAATAACGACCTGCGACACGAAATGCGAAACTCTCGCCGCCTCCAATATCCAGGCCCAGTCCCAGCTCGACAGCGTCCTCACCAAAAAGACCATTGTTGCCGCCGGGCTCAAGGTCGGCGGTGTAAACAGCACTTCCGGCCAACGCAAAGAACTCGACCCTCTCAGTGACCGGCAATATGAAACGCGCCACAAGATCAAAACCCTTCACCTCAATGCTCGTGTTCACGGAATTGAATTCGTCGTCCGCCGTTCCCAGCCCAAAAGTATTGAATCCCAACGCGAAATGATCGTTGAAACGATATTCACCACCGATAATGTAGCCAAAGGCGCTGGCATTAAATGATTCTGTGCCGTCGCGGTCCTTTATCTGACTGATCCCGATTCCGACATTCATCGCAAATCCAGATTTGTCCTGCGCCTCTGCAGCCTGCGCGCCGAAACCGAGGACTGTAAACACGATAAGATATTGAATGCGGCAGGCCATCAGCCGCCCTCCCAGTTAAGTGGTGTTATTCGCCCTTCGGTTCGCCAACCGTCTCGTTCAGCGATCGCCCGCAGCCGCTCAACTCGATCACCTGGCCGAGGATGCGTGGACAGGTAGGTGACAATACCGAGTGAGTTTTCATCCGCGGTATCCCAGCGTTCAAACAGCCGGGCGGCCTGGTTCACATGGCCGTACTCGGAATGCACGATAGCCAGGCCAAACGCGTCGGCTTTGGACTCTTGTTCGCGACTGAACCCGCGCAGTGCAATATCGGTGGCATTGATCCCCAGGCCTGCGACATCGCTACCTGTGATTACCGCGAAAAACAACGACAGGACAACTCCGCGGCCCAGCGCGCGCAGATGATCGCGATTCCTGAAGTGGCCGAGTTCGTGGCCGAGCACGAACGCGAGCTCGTTTTCCGATTCAACCTGATCGAGCAAACCCTGTGTAACGATAATGAGCCCGCCGGGCAACGCCATGGCGTTGGCCACGTCCGAGTCATCGATCTCGACCCGAAACTCGTAAGGTGTTTCAGCCCAGTGCCTGGCGAGACGATCGACCAGCAACTGCGCCTGCTCCAGGCGTTCATCGGCTGGCGACACCGTCACGAGGTCCTCCGGTATCCAGCCTGAAAACAGCTCGGCCTCCGTCTCGGTGGACACGAAATACAGAGCGACCTCGATGATAAATATCAGTGCCAGCGCGATGATGATGAAAATTGCCGTGAGGCCAACGATCAGCGTGCCAGCTTCCACCAGCGGATGCTCATCGCTGACGTTGATGCCTTCCCGCGGCTTCTTCGCAATGAACTTCACTGCATCTTTATCCGAATCGGCTCGCGAACTTGACGGCGGTGCCAAAAGCCAGCATCTCTACGCCTGCTGTTCCCTTGCCATCGCGTCCCGCGTTGGCCAGGCGGGAGGTCTCCAGGCGAACGTTGAAAATGGCGTCGTAGCCCTGCTCACGCGCGGCTTCAGTCATGCGCAACAGCGCTTCGCGCCTGGCTCGCTCGAGCAGAGGTTCGTAGGTCTTGATGCGGCCACCGATCAGGCCACGCAAGCCGGCGATAACTCGCTTGAAATAATCGAGGGAAATGACAATGCTGCCTGTGACCATATCGGAAGAAGATACCTTCCAATCGTCCGGCATCGTATCGAATGACACGACCGGAAAACCATGCAGGTCATCCTCGCGCTTTCGAATACTCCGGAAGTGATTTTTTTCGATAATGCTGCCGATGAAGTAAGCGCCCATGAGCAACAGCAGCGGCAGTCCAAAGTTCACAAACACACTCAACTTCTCAAAAGGGTCTTCCATCTCACGCAACCCGAACTGCGGTGCCGTAGGCAAACAGCTCCGCCGCGCCCTGTGAAATTGAGCTCGTCGCAAAGCGGACGTTTACTACCGCGTTGGCGCCCATCGACTTGGCCTGCTCGATCATTCGTTCGGTAGCCTCATTGCGAGAGTCCTGCAACAGCTCGGTATACCCTTTGAGCTCGCCACCGACGATATTCTTCAGGCCGGCCATGATGTCGCGGCCAACGTGTTTGGCACGCACGGTGTTGCCGGTGACCACGCCGTAGAACTCGACAATTTTTCGACCTGGAATACTCTCGGTATTGCTAATTGCGATCGCGCTGCTGCTGATGTTCATGGACACTCCTGGAACGGGATTTTGGCAAATTGCTGCGCGTAGTCTAGCACCGCCAGACTTCCTTATTGGTTTGCTTTACGATCAACAGCCGATACGAAAAAACACAGGCAGCGCAATTGGAATTGAGCTCAATCAGCACGGGACTGGTCGTCGTCGCTTTGACTGCAATAGCACTCGGCGCCCTGATAAAGGGTATGACCGGCCTGGGCTTACCCTTGATCGCGGTTCCGGCTATTGCGACATTTGCTTCTGTTGAAGAAGCGGTCGTACTCATGATTATCCCGACCTTCGGATCGAATCTCTGGCTCGTGGGCACGCATCGACGATTTGCGAGTCTGCTGTCGGCGCATGTGCCGTTCCTGCTGGCCGGATTGGCTGGCGGAATCATCGGCACATTTCTGCTCACGGCCATCGATGACCGATGGCTCAAACTGACACTTGCCGTTTGGCTGGCGGTGTACCTCGTGCAATTCGTGTTCGGCAATTTCCTGCGATCATTGTTTCAGGCAAAAGGAGCAACGGCAGCGGCCGTCGGCTTCACAGCCGGGACAATTCAGGGCGCGACCGGAATCTCGGCCCACATCGTTGCGCCCTACTTCCACGGCCGCAAGCTGGCGCCCGACGCCTACGCTTTCCTGATTGCCTGCGCGTTCATGACGTTTTCAGGTGCCCAGCTGGCAACGGCGGCCAGCACTCAGCTGTTCACCGCAGATCGATTGGTAATCGGCATGATCGCGCTGGTTCCGACGCTTGTATTCACACAGGCAGGTATTGGGCTTGCCGGGAAGGTCTCCGACGCTGCCTTCCAGAAGATCCTGATCGCGATCTTCGTGCTAATGGAGATCAAACTGATTGCAGACGTCTATGGCTAGCACCTCGGCTGCGCTCATTACCTGAATCCCGGGACTCAGTGCATCCAATCCAGTTTCACAAGCATCTGCAGGTATCAAAGCCAAAACGGTATCGTCATGGACAGGAGATTATGGCCGGCAATCGGCGGCACCATCGCCGCAATTGCAGTAACAACGACGATGGACGCAACGGGCTACGCAATGTTCAGCGCATTGCCGCTATTTCCGCTCGCCGGTCTCTTCTGGTTTCTGCAACGATTCTCGAGGCAGGAGATCGGCCTGCTCTGGGGCCAGGTCAGGCACTACGGCCCGGCACTGGCGTATCCGATTTTCGTGCTCGGCGTGACCGCATTGGTCGCTCTTGCCTTTGGGGCGGTGGACACCAGCGATGCGGATTGGAACAAAACGCTCGCCAATATTGGGTTGATGAGCTCCACGGGCATTCTGATGGTCCTGATCACAGAAGAAGGCTTCTTCCGCGGATGGCTCTGGGCCTCACTCAAACGCAGCGGCCAAAATGACACACAGGTTTTGGTCTGGTCCACACTCGCATTTACGGCCTGGCACATCTCGGCGATCACCCTGGATACGGGCTTCGATATTCCCGCGGATGAGGTACCGGTTTACCTGGTCAACGCCACGTTAATCGGGGCCGTTTTCGGCATGATCCGCCTGATGTCGGGCTCGGTGGTCGCTCCGTCCCTGTGTCATGCCGTGTGGAACGGCCTCGATTACCCGCTGTACGGCTTCG
Source organism: uncultured Gammaproteobacteria bacterium (assembly GCA_963841165.1). GTDB lineage: Bacteria > Pseudomonadota > Gammaproteobacteria > Steroidobacterales > Woeseiaceae > UBA1847. The sequence goes on from CAWJCA010000060.1 coordinate 69,838, forward strand.
GTGAAAAGGTCGGTGCCCTTGGGATACAGCAGACTCACATTTTCGGGCCAGAGGTCGGAATCCTCGGAATTGGCCTGAATCTGGCGTTTTTTGCCTGGTTGTGGCGCAGGTATGCGACCCAGGTCTCTGAAATTTCGTCTTAAATCCATTGACTTACGCCCCGCCGGGGATATACTGCGCCCAGCTAGATTGATCGGCTGATATTTGTGTATTCCATTTCGAAGTTCCCTAGTAGTACCTCGTCCTGTTTTTCATAAGTACCAACATCAACTCGCGACCCGGCCTTTTACGAGGCCAACATTACTTTTGTTTAAATAGGAATTGACTATGTCTACTACCACCGGAACCGTTAAATGGTTTAACGAAGCCAAAGGCTTTGGCTTTATCGAGCAGGAATCAGGTCCTGATGTATTTGCTCATTTCAGCAACATCCAGGGCGATGGATTCAAGACGCTGGCTGAAGGCCAGAAGGTCGAGTTCACAGTAACGCAGGGCCAGAAAGGTCCGCAGGCTGAGAACATCGTACCGCTCTAAGCTCGAAACGGTTTAGAAACAAAGGGCGAGACCTTACGGGTCTCGCCCTTTTTTTGTGCCGGATCGAGTGCTTAGCCGGGTTGGTCTTGGTCAGCACTTTGTAGCGATTCTCGTTGTAGGCATAGTCCCGCAGTAGATTTACGTATCGCCTGTGCCCGACTCGCTGGCTACAGTCACGGAATGAAAACCGTAATCGAACCTTTCCGCATCAAGATGGTTGAGCCCATCAAGCTCACTGACCGGGCGGAGCGAGAAACGCTGATACGGAACGCCCATTACAACCCTTTCCTGCTGCGCGCCGAGGACGTCATCATCGACTTGCTGACCGACTCCGGTACGAGCGCGATGTCGTCGGAAGCGTGGGGCGCGATGATGCAGGGCGACGAGTCCTACGCGGGTGCCCGAAGCTGGTATCGGTTTCGCGACACGGTCAAAGACATTTTCGGCTTCGAGCAGGTCATTCCGACGCACCAGGGACGCGCCGCCGAGCACATCCTCTTCAGCGTGATGGTCAAACCAGGCTCTATTGTCCCCAACAACACGCACTTCGACACTACGCGTGCCAACGTCGAGTTCGTTGGCGGCGAGCCGCTGGATCTTGTCTGTGCCGAAGCCGATGACCTCGACTCCAACTACCCCTTCAAGGGCAATATGGACATAGCGGCCCTCGAGAAACTGGTTGCCGAAAACGGTCCGGAAAAAATTCCCGTCATCATGGTGACCGTGACCAACAACTCGGGCGGAGGCCAGCCCGTATCGATGGCCAACATACGCGAGATAAGCCGCGTCGCCAGGGCTGCCGGTATTCCTTTTTATATAGATGCCTGTCGCTTCGCCGAGAATTCGCACTTCATCAGGCAACGTGAGCCTGGCTATGAAAACACACTCACCATCGACATCGCCCGCGAGATGTTTAGCTATTCCGATGGCTGCACAATGTCCGCCAAGAAAGATGCGTTCGGCAATATTGGCGGTTTCCTGTGTACCAACGACGCGGAGCTGGCGCACCAGGAGCGCAATATACTGATCCTCACCGAGGGATTCCCGACGTACGGCGGGCTGGCGGGACGTGACCTCGAGGCTATCGCCGTTGGGCTGCGAGAGATCCTGGACGAGCACTACCTCGACTACCGCCTTTACTCGACCGCGTATGTCGTTGACCATTTGCGGGAGGCCGGCATCCCCGTGATGGCGCCGGCCGGCGGGCACGCTGTGTACCTTGACGCGCGGCGCTTCCTGCCACATATCGCGCCGCTGCAATACCCCGGTCAGTCATTGGCCGTGGAGCTTTATGTCGAAGCCGGCATTCGTGCCGTCGAAATTGGAACCGTAATGTTCGGTGCCGACCCGCACACGGGCGAGGAACACCCTGCCCGGCTCGACTTGCTGCGGCTCGCCATTCCGCGTCGCGTCTACACGCAAAGTCACATGGACTACGTGCTCGAAGCCATAGGCCTCGTTTGGGAGAGGCGAGACAGCATCCGCGGCTTGAAGATTGTGCAAGCTCCCAGGTACCTGCGGCATTTCACGGCCCAATTCGACTGGGTCTGAAGTATTCTGGCTCTGTCATGCCTGAAGAGCCCCAAAAACCTGTCGGCCTGCTGTCCCGAAGCCTGGGTGTGTTCGGGTACAGCAGCCGTGCAATTGAACTTGTCTGGACGACGAGTCGACCGCTGACAATTACATTGGCGTTATTGACACTGGTGGCTGGCGTCTTGCCGGCCGCGATTGCCTACATCGGGCAACTCATTGTCGATGGCGTCGTCGAGGCAACGCGCGCGACCGACCCCGACACGCGTGGTGTTCTGTACCTCGTTTTCCTGGAAGCGCTGGTCGTCATCGCCGTCGCGGCGGCACAGCGAGGTATTTCGGCAAGCCAGTCCCTGCTACGCGCCCTGTTGGGACAGCGCGTCAATGTCATGATTCTCGAAAAGGCTATGACGCTGGAGCTCACGCATTTTGAAGACTCCGAATTCTACGACAAGCTGACACAGGCGCGGCGCGAAGCCTCCAGTCGACCGCTGAGCCTGGTCACCCGCACCTTCGGCCTCGTACAAAATGCCATTTCGCTGACCAGCTATGCCGTCTTGCTGTTCGCCTTTTCGCCGTGGGCGGTCGTTATTCTTGTCGGTGCCGGCCTGCCTTCATTCTTCGCGGAGGCGAAATTTTCCGGCGATGCATTTCGACTGTTTCGCTGGCGCTCACCCGATACGCGCATGCAGATGTACCTCGAAACGGTGATCGCTCGCGAAGACGGTGTGAAAGAGGTGAAACTGTTCCAGCTCGGTCCTCGCCTGCTGCAACGCTATCGCGACATATTCAAGAAGCTCTTCGTTGAAGATCGCCGACTGACTTTACGACGCGATACATGGGGATTCGTACTGGGATTGTTTTCTACAGCCGCACTGTATGCTGCCTATGCGTGGATAGTCATCACAACGATAAGCGGAGCCATAACGCTCGGTGCGATGACGATGTACCTTGTGCTTTTTCGGCAGGGCCAGTCGGCCGTCGCCGCAATCCTGACTGCGATTAGCGGCATGTACGAAGACAATTTATATCTGTCGAACCTGTACGAATACCTCGAGCAACCCATACCGGCGCGACGTGGTGAGTCGGTACGTGGCCCGGAACCCGAACGCGGGCTGGAGTTTCAGAACGTGTCCTTCCAGTACCCGGGCGCGCATAAGAAGGCGCTGAACAATATCAGCCTGCAGATTCGTCCTGGCGAAAGCCTGGCCCTTGTCGGCGAAAATGGATCCGGCAAGACGACACTGATCAAGCTGCTTACTCGTTTGTATGACCCTACCGACGGTCGAATATTTCTGGACGGACTCGACCTGCAGGAGTGGGACGTTGAGACCTTGCGGCAGCGAATTGGCGTCATATTCCAGGACTTCGGCCGCTACCAATTCAGTGTTGGCGAAAACATCGGGGCCGGTGACGTGCGCCATATCGACGACTCGGAGCGCTGGGAAAAAGCGGCAACGACCGGTATGGCGGCGCCGTTTATCGATGACATGCCGGAAGGCTATGAGACGCAGCTGGGACGCTGGTTCAAGGGCGGCCGTGAGCTATCGGGCGGGCAGTGGCAGAAAATCGCACTATCGCGCGCTTTTATGCGCAGCGATGCCGACATACTCGTTCTCGACGAGCCGACGGCTGCGATGGACGCATCGTCCGAGGCCGCGGTATTCGATCACTTTCGCGAGGCGAGCGGCAACAAGATGACCATACTCATTTCGCATCGATTTTCCACGGTGCGCGCTGCTGCGCAGATCATTGTCATTCACGAAGGCGAGATTCTGGAGCGCGGCAATCACGAGAGCCTGCTGGCCGATGACGGGCAATATGCACACCTTTTCAAACTCCAGGCGCGCGGCTACCAGTAGTTCTGGCAGCGCCGGCTGGTCGCAAAATCGATTACTATCGACCTAGGACAAAACCCATAACAGCGAGTACCTGTGTTTCAGGACGGACAAATAGCCGCACCGGCCATCATGGCGCTAACAGTAGGGATCAGCCTGCTCGGCTTGTATCGACTGCCCCAGATCATCAACAAATGCCTGTTCCGGCCGTATTTCTTCCTGCGTCAAAGACAATACGACACCATGATTCTCAGCGGTTTCGTGCATGCCGATCTCGGTCACTTGTTATTCAATATGGTGACGTTTTATTTTTTCGCGTTTCCGCTCGAACGTTTCGTGGGAACGATACCGTTCCTGATCCTGTACTTCACTGGTCTTGTACTTAGCCACACCTGCACTTACGTCAAGCAAAGAAAAAATCCGGAGTACGCCTCGCTGGGCGCATCCGGTGCGATCTCTGCCGTCTTGTTCGCCTTCATCGTGTATTTCCCGACGACGACTCTGATGATCATTCCGATTCCGATACCCATACCGGCCATTGTGTTTGCGGTCGGCTACGTGGGGTACTCATATTGGGCATCATTGCAGTCGCGTGGCCGCATTAACCACGATGCGCATCTGTGCGGCGCACTGAGCGGACTGGGATTTGTCGCAGTAACCGACCCTCGGGCGTTTGCGGAACTGTTGAAGACAATGGGGACGTTCTTCAACTGACTCTCTGGTCCGCCAATAAAAGAATCACCCCATAACTCTGCGGCAATTGCGTATATCTACGATTTGGCCATTAGCGGTTCAATTGAGAGTCAGCAATCGGTTGATTCGGCGCAACGGGAGGCAGGCAATCATGTCCGAGTTGTTCCGGCCAATTTCAATAGAACAACTCGCCGCGTGGTTATTCGCCGAACTGGAAAGCCACAACTCCGTCTTTGGCATTCCGCGCCAGCACTTCTTCGTGCCGCGTGCGGACGCTGTGTACCGCAGCAGCGCGTTTGGACACCCCCTGGATACGCCCTTCGGTCCCGCAGCCGGTCCCCACTCGCAGATGGCTCAAAATATTATTGCGGCCTGGCTGTGCGGCGCGCGCTACATTGAACTAAAGACCGTACAGACGCTCGACGTACTGGATGTCAGCAAACCGTGCATCGACATGGAAGACGAGGGCTATAACGTAGAGTGGTCGCAGGAACTGAAGGTCTACCAGTCCTTCGATGAGTACCTCAGGGCCTGGGTCTTGATTC
>CAWJCA010000061.1:0-6677 GCA_963841165.1 uncultured Gammaproteobacteria bacterium
CTGTTCATAGCCGTCGCGCTCGATGCTGACCAACGCGTTAAGCACCTTGGGCAACTCCGCCTCGACGTCGTCGGGCAAGTCCTTGAACACGGTTTCCGCGCGTTGCGCGAGCGAGCCCTCGACGCCACCGAGTTCGCGATAGGCTTCCAGCGTGAGCATGCCATCTTCGGTACGCCGCTGATAAAGCTCCTCGAGCGTAAACTGCAGCAATGGCAGGACTTCCGGATGTTCTGCCGCGGCGTCGCGCAACATGTCATCGAGGCGTTCACTGCTCGCCGGATCTTCCTCGAAGCGCAGGCCGGCCGCGCGTGTTGGCAAGCGAATCATCTGCCCCATCTCGCTGGCGGTCGGCGCCATCAGGTCATACTGGCCATCGCCCTCCTTGAGGGCAACGAGTTTCGGCAGTTTGCCAACAGCCTGATAAAAGTCGCTGCGCAGGGTGCCGATTACCCAGACACGACCACAGCGCGCCAGCGCATCCAGCACATCGACAAACGCCTCACGGTCTTCCTGCGAGACATCTTCCTGCGTGTACATCTCCTCCATTTGGTCGACGAGCAGCGCGAGCCGCGCGTTGGCGTTCTTGCCGTTTTCCAGTTTCTCGCGCGACAGCGCGCCCTTGATCATCGAGGTCGCTGCCTGTGGCGATTCACGCAGCACCTGCGCCAGCTCTTCGGGTCCGTCGTTATCCTCGTCGAGCGACGGCAGCGCGTTCTCACGCAGTAGTGCTTTTGCCAGACCGACGAACAGATCGCCACGCACGTCGGTCGGCCGAAATATTGCACGACGCCAGGAATCGACGCCCTCAATGACGCCGGGCCTGGTCAACATCGGCAGTACGCCGGCGCGCACGACCGACGACTTGCCGCCGCCACTCATGCCAAGAACCAGGACAAATGATCGCCCGTCAGCCGCTTGGTCGCGCAGAGCCTGCAGGATGTCCGACACGGCTTTCGTGCGACCAAAGAACACCGGTGCATGTTCGAAGTCGAAAGCCTCCAACCCTCGGAATGGAGAACCTTCCTTCCATACCGCTCGTGCCTCGGATGTCGACGAGCAGGCTGGCGGGAATTTGCCGGTCGATCAGCCGATGAAGATGGTTCTCCAGCAGGTTCTCAAAATCACTGGGAGCCTCGAAGACATGAAACGCAGCGGTCAGCGTGCCTTCGGCTTTGTCGTGAAACCATTTGTCGACAAACTCATCGAGTTTTTTCTTCTGCGACAGTCGATCCAGCAGCTCTTTTTCATCATCCAGGCGAACTGAAGGAGGGGCGGTTTTGCGATAGACGAGCAAATCCGGTTTACCGTTTTTGCGAAAGCCTTCGATAGCTTCTTCGAATTCATACTCGGTACCGGATTCGAATCGCGACCCGTCCGGGCGCACGAATTCTTTTGGTAGCTTTGTGCCGAGGCGTGACCAGAGTATCGCGATGACAACGTCTGTGTCCGACGGCTTGACGATCTGGTGCTGAAACGTTGACGTCGCGACAAGCGGTTCGTTTTCCCACAACACAGGTTCGAGTACGACCTTGCCGATGTACTCGCTCTGTAATCGCTCGATGACGCGGTTCGCTATTGCTCGTTCTTCGAACACATCACCGGGCGACGAAATGAAGAATCGCAGTGTCTTCAACGTTCTACCTTATTGTTTTGTACGGTATTTTAGTTCAATGGGCGCGCAATAGATATTCACAAGCGGCGTCAACTCACCCGCGGCACCCGCCAGTCAAGGGCGAAGTATCCGATCCTGAAGGGGACCAGGCCTGCCACGGTGCTATGCTCTGTGTATTAAGGCAAGGCCGGGCAACACGGTGGATTCTGAACTTTTACAGGGTTTCTATCTCGGCGATATTCTCGTCGAGCCATTGAAAGGACAGGTCACGGGCCGGGCAGGCGAGCGACACCTTCCACCGAAGGCGGTGGAGGTACTGCTTTGCCTGGCCAGCGACCCCGGTGAGCTTGTCACGCGTAACAAGCTGCTCACTACGGTTTGGGGTACGGACAAGGGCAGCCAGGAGGCCCTTGGACACGCCGTCAGCGAGATTCGTCACGCGCTCGGTGACCATGCCGATAACCCCACCTTTATCCAGACCCTGCCGAAGCGTGGTTATCGGCTGATCATCCAGCCCGAACTCGCGGCCGATCACAGCACTTCCGTCGTCCTTGGGGCGCAAGGCGGCGCCCACCCCGGCGACATCGGCCTGTTCGCGAATCTGCAGCGACGCGGTGTCTTCGAGACCGCAGTCGCTTATCTCATTCTCGGCTGGCTACTGATACAAATCGCCGACATTGTTTTCTCGCGGCTGCATCTGCCCGACTGGACCGCGACGTTCGTAACGGTACTTGTCATCGCCGGATTTCCGATCGCGATCGCCCTGTCCTGGTATCTCGAGTTCCGCAATGGACGAGCCGTTGTGGATACATTGTCCGCCGCCGACGCGCGCAGGCGTCGCTTCGGTCGCACCTATATGTCCGTGGTCGGTGCGCTCGCCCTCGCGGCGATCGGCGTTTACATCTATGACCAGAGCATTGGTTTGCCGGAAGCCGACCGGCCTGAACCTGTCGCGCGTCTGCCCGAAGCTCAACTACCGCCCATCAGCGAGAACTCGTTTGCCGTGCTGCCCTTCCTGAACCTGGATGGCAGCAGCGAAACACAGATTTTTGCCAACGGCCTTGTCGACGATGTCATCACGCAGCTGTCGCGTGTTCCAGGATTACGCGTCGCCTCCCGCGGTGACTCATTCACGCTGGCACCGAACAGCGCGTCAAAAGAAGTCCGTGATCGTCTGCGCGTCGCAATGTACCTCGAGGGCAGCGTCGAGATGGCTGCTGACAAGATGCGCGTGACGGTACAGATGATCGATTCGGAAAACGGATTTCATGTGCTGGCGCGCAAATTCGATCGAACGCGCGAGGACTTCTTCGATATTCGCGATGAAATCACCAGCCTCACGGTTGCCAATGTTCGCGTTGCACTGCCGCCGGGTTTGCGTGCGTCATCGTTGAAAGTTATCGAGGATCCGACGCTCGATGCCTATGTGCTGTACCGGCAAGGCATAGAGACCTTGCGGCAACCCATGTCCATGGATACCGTCGCCTCGGCGCTCGGCTGGTTTGACGGAGCGCTGGCCGTTGATCCGGAATATGCCGCCGCGCTGGCCGGTAAATGTGCCATGTACGTCAAAGGCTATGACGAGATGGATGACGCGTCATTTATTGCCCAAGCGAAATCCGCCTGTGCCACAGCGCTCGCATTGAATCCCAACCTCGACATCGTTCATACGGCGCTCGGCGACCTCTATCGTTCAACCGGCCAGTGGAGTGAGGCCGAGGCGGCGTACCAGAAAGCACTTTCCATCGATCCGTCCAACGTCGAATCGCTCACCGGGCTGGGAACGATATATGCGCGGCAGAAGCGCCTTGATGAAGCCGAGGCAAGCCTGCGCAAAGCCGTTGATATTCATCCGGGTGACTTTCGAGCTTACAACCGGCTGGGCACATTTCTGTTTCAATCCGGCCGTTTTGAAGAAGCTGTCGAGCAATACCAATACGTCGTTGCAGTAGAGCCCAATGACATGAACGGCTATGGCAATCTCGGCGCCGCTTACACGCTGTTAGGAAACTTCCCTGCGGCTGCGGCTGCCCATCAGAAAGCGCATGACATCGCGCCGACGAAGAACTCATACACCAATCTCGGTTTGCTGCACTACTACATGGGTAATCTCGATGCTGCCATCGAAAACCACAGCAACGCCATCGACCTAAAACCCAATGATTACCTTGCGCGCTCGAACCTCGGCGACGCACTCTGGATTGCCGGCCGTGAGGACGAAGCACGACTCGAATTCAAGAAAGCGGAAGCGCTGGTTGAAAGCGCGCTCCAAATAAACCCGAACGACCCTTTCTCAATGATGGACCTGGCCTGGATTCGCGCGATGCTCGACAAGCATGACTCTGCCCGGGACCTGATGGACAGGGCGCGCGGCATGGCGCCCGACGATCCCTACACGTATTACTACGATGGCATGATATTCCTGCGTGCAGGGGACAAAGAGGCAGCGCTGGATGCACTCGAAATAGCCGCTGATAAAGGCTATTCCCGGTTGATGCTGGGCACGGAGCCACACCTCGAGAAGCTTAAAAATGATGCGCGCTTCTCGGCCATCGTTAATGCAGGGTGATCTTGCATCGAATGAAGGCACAAAATGATTTTGTGTCAACTATGCTTAGTAGTGTCAGATCATTAAGGGAGAAGAACAATGAAAAGAACAGTAGCAACTATTACGATCGTTATTTTGCTGGGCGGCTGCGCAACAGAAGGCAAGTTTGTCACAGCGAATCGCGATAATGCTTGTGACGGAAAAGGAAAATCAACAGCATTCATACGCTATGGCGATTCTTATATTGAAGTGACGCCGAAAACGACGTCAAAACGGAAAGGCGAGATTATCTTCATGCTGAAACCTGATCCCAAATCCGCTTTTGGCATTGACTATTCGGAGCTCGAAATCACGATCAAGGGAAAAACGAATAAGGATAATTGGCTCGATATATCCGGCAAGTCGTCGGGTGGCAAGAAGATATTTGTATGCGTTGACAAGAATCAACCGCTCGGCGAATACAACTACCTGGTGAGGGTGCCCGGTGTTGGCACTATCGATCCGCGAGTAAACGTAATTAATTAGGTGCCTGCAACAAAAAAAGGCCGGGCAAAAGCCCGGCCTCAAGAATTGCCTGATCCCGAGGGGGATTGATAAGGGGTCAGGCAGCTTTCAGGGCATCCTCGGCGGAGAGATATTGGTAGCCGAGATCATGGGCGACAGCCTCATGATTGACATGCCCTGCATGTACGTTCAAACCATTGGCGAGATGCGGGTCACGCCTTAACGCCGCTTTCCATCCATGGTTCGCCAGGGCTTTCACGAACGGCAATGTCGCGTTGGTCAGTGCAAACGTGCTCGTGCGCGGAACAGCGCCCGGCATGTTGGTGACGCAGTAGTGCACCACGTCGTCAACGACATACGTCGGCTCGGCATGCGTCGTCGGACGACTGGTTTCGAAACAGCCACCCTGGTCGATCGAGATGTCGACCATGACCGCACCGGCGTTCATGTCCTTGACGTTTTGTGCCGTAACGAGTTTCGGCGCAGCCGCGCCGGCGACCAGTACCGCGCCAATGATGAGGTCCGATTCCACGCTGAGCTCATCGATGATGTGCTTCGTCGAGTAAACCGTGCGTACGCGACCGCCCCAGATATCATCGAGCTGTCGCAGGCGCGGCAGCGAGCGATCGAGAATCGTGACGGCAGCGCCCAGGCCGACGGCCATATCCGCCGCATTCGCGCCGGCAACGCCGCCACCAACGACCAGGACTTTGGCCGGCCTGACGCCGGGTACGCCGCCGAGCAAAATACCGCGGCCGCCGTTGGCTTTTTGCAATGCAAACGCACCGGCCTGGATCGACAGGCGGCCTGCAACTTCCGACATGGGTGTAAGCAGCGGCAAGGAACCGTCTTTTGCCGTGACGGTCTCGTAAGCAATTGCCGTGGTACCGGATTTAACCAGCGCTTCTGTCTGTGCCGGGTCGGCCGCCAGGTGCAGGTAGGTAAACAGGAACTGATTTTCACCGAGCATCGCGCACTCGTTGAGCTGCGGTTCCTTTACCTTGACGATCATCTCGGCAGCAGCGAACACCTCCTCGGCCGTGTCGACGACTGTCGCGCCCGCGGCAACGTAGTCGGCGTCACTCATGCCAATGCCTTCACCGGCCTTGGTCTCGACAACGACTTCATGGCCGTCATGCACGAGCTCGACCACGCCGGCCGGCGTCATGCCGACGCGGAATTCAAGTGTCTTGATCTCTTTGGGTACTCCGACTTTCACTGGCTCTCTCCCATCCCCGAACTTTATTGTTGTCTGCACACGATAGCGCGGATATCACGGCATTTGCTTGCAATATTACTGACAAAACCACGCAAATATGGCAGTTTCTGTTCTACTTACTGTTTCTGACGCAAGAATCCGCCATGAAGTTAGACAAATACGACAAGTTGATTCTCGACGCCCTGCAAAAGGACGGTCGCATCAGCAATGTGCAGCTCGCCGGCCTGGTCAGCCTGTCCGAGTCCGCCTGCCTGCGGCGCGTTCGCGCGCTCGAAGAGTCCGGCATGATCGATCGCTACGCCGCGCTCGTGAGCCAGCCCAAGGTGGGCCTTTCCGGCAACGTATTCGTGCATATCGGCCTGCACCGCGAGGAAGAAAGCGAGCTTGCGGCCTTCGAGCAGGCCGTGCGCAATATTCCCGAAGTCATGGAGTGTTATCTTATGACCGGGGAATTCGACTATCTCCTGAGAGTAGTCGTATCCGACATGGCCGACTTCGAACGCCTGCACAGAGATGCCCTGACACGTTTGCCGGGTGTCGCTCGCGTCAACTCGAGTGTCGCGATACGCACTGTACAAAAGAAAACCGAGCTGCCTTTACACTAAATCATGCTTACCGCCCAAACCGCCTCTGCCGATGCCCTGTCCGATCGATTTCGCAACGTGCGATCGACGACGCTGGCTCTGATCAGTGATTTGCAGCCCGAAGACACGGTCGTGCAAACGATGCCCGACGTCAGTCCGACGAAGTGGCACCTGGCTCACGTCACGTGGTTTTTCGAACGTTTCGTGCTC